>NZ_AP022584.1:1524402-1829283 GCF_010731675.1 Mycobacterium marseillense | reverse complement strand
GGCCGGCAAGGCCGGCCTCGTGCCGCCCCATCTGCGCGACGGCCACTATTCGGGTGCGGAGGCGCTGGGCAACGCGCAGGGCTACAAGTACTCCCACGACGAGCCGGATGGTGTTGCGGCGCAACAATATCCGCCCGACGATCTGGTGGGCGTCGACTATTACCGCCCCACCGGTCGGGGCTTCGAGCGCGACATGGCGGGCCGGCTCGAGCGGCTGCGCGCGATCATCCGCCGGAAGCGGCGTTAGCCGCCCTGGTGTGCGGCTGGCCGCACACCCGCCGCCGCCGGCGCGGCTGCCCGCACACTCGGGGTGCCGGGGCGGGCGCGGTGTCCGGGGCTCAGACCAGCTCGGGCACCCGCAGGTGGGCGATCGCCAGCTCGAACTCGGCGACGTCGATCACCTCGGCCCCCAGCTCGCGCACCCGTCGGCTGCGCAGCTCGGTGGCCCGGTCGCGGTTGCGGGCCATCGCGTCCATCGAGTCGAACGTCGAACAGGTCACCGCGCGGCGGCAGGCCGGGTGGTCGACCAGCAGGCTGGCGCTGCAGAACCCGTCGAGGTTCTCCATCTCGGGCAGCACCGCCATCCGGTAGAAGTCCAGGGACCGGCTCAGCTGGTCCGGCACCACCTTGAGCCAGGTGGCGCGCACGCAGGCGCCCTGGCGGGACGGGTGATCGCGGTGCAACAGGGCGATGTCCCATTCCTCCATCCGGGCGCTGCCGTCGAACATCAGCGCGGCCCGGTCACGGATAGGCGCGACCCGCGCGGCGCTGCCGCGCATCGCGTCGATGGTCTCCCACGAACTGGTGGCGATGCAGGTGCCGGACTGCCGGTCAACCAACAGCGACAGCCCCAACCACCCGTCGATCTCCTTGAGGGCGGGCATGACGACATCGCGAACGTGCGCAATTCCGATGTCGACCGACAGGGGTTGCGCCTGGATGGTGGTGGAGCGTGCGTACACGGTCGCCCCCTTCTATGTCGGGGCAGCGCCCCGGCGGCGCCACCGGTCCCACCAGTTACCTTCCTCCTGCCGGTAACTCGCCGCAATGCTTTCCGGGGCGCCGATCGATGACCGGCCGAATGCCTGGTTCGGCCGGTCCACCGCCCATCTCGATCAGACCAGCTCGGGCACCCGGAGGTGCGCCAGCGCCAACTCGAACTCGGATTCATCGAGTTCCTCGGCGCGCGCCTCCTGCATCGACGAGTTCTTCAGCGCGGTTGCCTGCTCCCTGTTCCGCTCCATCGCGTCGATGCTGTCGAACGTCGCCGAGGACACGCCCCGCCCGGAGGCGCGGTCGATGAGAAGGCTCGCACTGCAGAAGCCGTCGAGGCCCTCGAGTTGGGGCAGGACGGACGACTTGTAGTACTCGATGCCTTGGTCCATGGTGTCCGGCGGCACGTTGACCCACGTCGCCCGCACGCCCGCACCCTCGGGCGCGCGGTGGTCGCGATGCAACACCGCGATCTCCCACTGCTCGACGTCCGACGTTCCCCCGAACATGTCCGCCGCCCGATCGCGGATTCCTGTCACGGCTTCACCGCTGGCGCGCATGGACTCGTCGCTTTCCCAGGCGCTGGTGGCGATGCACCGGCCCGAGCGACGGTCGACCAAGAGGGACACCCCGATGCAGCCCGGCATACCTTGCAGAGCGGGCATGACCTCATCGCGAACATGCGCAATTCCGGCGTCGATGGACGAGGGTTGCGCCTGAATTGTGGTAGAGCGTGCGTACACGATCCACCCCCTTTTTGTTCGGGGCAGCGCCCCGGTGGCGCCACCGGTCATGAACTACCTTCCTCCCGCCCGATGCCCGTCGCAATGCCCAACTGTGGCCGCGCTCACAAAGGATTGGCTGGTCGCGACGCCCGCGCCGTAGGCTGGTTCGGATGCATACCGATGTGTTGGACGTGGACACCTCACGCCGCCGCATCGTCGATCTCACCGAGGCGGTGCGCGGGTTCTGCTGGTCGCGCGGGGACGGGCTGTGCAACGTGTTCATCCCGCACGCCACGGCCGGAGTGGCCATCATCGAGACGGGCGCCGGCTCCGACGACGACCTGGTCGACACGCTGGAACGGCTGCTGCCGCGCGACGACCGCTACCGGCACGCGCACGGCTCGGAGGGCCACGGCGCCGACCACGTGATGCCCGCGCTCGTCGCGCCGTCGGTGACGGTTCCGGTCTCCGGCGGGGAGCCGATGCTGGGCACCTGGCAAAGCATCGTCCTGGTCGACCTGAACCGCGACAACCCGCAACGCTCGGTCCGGCTGAGCTTTCTGGAGGGCTAGCGGCCCGGTAGCCGGCGCCGCGGAGCAGGTACTGTGAGCGGTCGAAATGCGTCGTTAGACGGGCTTCCCATACCCCGGCGAATAGGCTGGGAACAAGACGTCGAAGTAACAGAAAGAAGCGGACTGAAAAAGTGCAGACACACGAGATCAGGAAACGGTTTCTTGATCATTTCGTGAAGGCGGGCCACACCGAGGTGCCGAGCGCATCGGTGATCCTCGACGACCCCAACCTGCTGTTCGTCAACGCGGGCATGGTCCAGTTCGTGCCCTTCTTCCTGGGCGCGCGCACACCGGAGTACTCGACCGCCACCAGCATCCAGAAGTGCATCCGCACCCCCGACATCGACGAGGTCGGGATCACCACCCGGCACAACACGTTCTTCCAGATGGCCGGCAATTTCTCGTTCGGCGACTACTTCAAGCGCCGCGCCATCGAACTGGCCTGGACCCTGCTGACCAACAGCGTCGAGCAGGGCGGCTACGGCCTGGATCCCGAACGGATCTGGGCGACGGTCTATTTCGACGACGACGAGGCCGTGCAGCTGTGGCGCGACATCGCCGGACTGCCCGAAGAGCGCATCCAGCGCCGCGGCATGGCCGACAACTACTGGTCGATGGGCATCCCCGGGCCCTGCGGCCCGTCCTCGGAGATCTATTACGACCGGGGACCCGAATTCGGGGTCGAGGGCGGCCCGATCGCCAACGAGGACCGCTACATCGAGATCTGGAACCTCGTGTTCATGCAGAACGAGCGTGGCGAGGGCACCGGCAAGGAAGACTTCGAGATCCTCGGGCCGTTGCCGCGCAAGAACATCGACACCGGCATGGGCGTGGAGCGGGTCGCCTTCATCCTGCAGGGCGTGCACAACGTCTACGAAACCGACCTGCTGCGCCCGGTCATCGATACCGTGGCCGCACGGGCCCCGCGCGGATACGACGTGGGCAACCACGACGACGACGTGCGCTACCGGGTCATCGCCGACCACAGCCGCACCGCGGCCATCCTGATCGGCGACGGCGTCACGCCCGGCAACGACGGTCGCGGCTATGTGCTGCGCCGGCTGTTGCGCCGGGTGATCCGCTCGGCCAAGCTGCTCGACATCGAGGGCCCCATCGTCGGCGACCTGATGGCCACCGTGCGCGACGCGATGGGGCGAGCGTATCCCGAACTCGTCGCCGACTTCGACCGGATCAGGCGCATCGCCGTCGCCGAGGAGACCGCGTTCAACCGCACGCTGGCGGCCGGATCGAAACTGTTCGACGAGGTCGCCGGCAGCACCAAAGCCACGGGTGCAAAGGCGATTTCGGGTTCGGACGCCTTCACCCTGCACGACACCTACGGGTTCCCCATCGAGCTCACGCTGGAGATGGCGTCCGAGGCGGGCCTGAAGGTCGACGAGGTCGGCTTCCGGGAGCTGATGGCCGAGCAGCGCCGCCGCGCCAAGGCCGACGCCGCCGCCCGCAAGCACGCGCACGCGGACCTCAGCGCGTACCGCGAGCTGGTCGACGCCGGCCCCACCGAGTTCACCGGCTTCGACGAATTGACGTCCGAGGCAAGAATTTTGGGCATCTTCGTCGACGGCAAACGGGTGCCGGTGGTCACCCACGGCACCGACGGGGTCGACCGCGTCGAACTCGTGTTGGACCGCACGCCGCTCTACGCCGAGGCCGGCGGCCAGATCGCCGACGAGGGCACCATCAGCGGGACGGGCGCCAGCAGAAGCGCCCGCGCCGCGGTCACCGACGTGCAGAAGATCGCGAAAACCCTGTGGGTGCACCGGGTCAACGTCGAGTCCGGGGAATTCGTGGAGGGCGACACCGTCATCGCGGCGGTCGACCCGCAATGGCGCCGCGGCGCCACCCAGGGCCACTCGGGAACCCACATGGTGCACGCGGCGCTGCGACAAGTGCTGGGCCCCAACGCCGTTCAGGCCGGGTCGCTGAACCGGCCGGGGTATCTGCGCTTCGACTTCAACTGGCAGGGCGCCCTGTCCGACGAGCAGCGCACCCAGATCGAAGAGGTGACCAACCAGGCCGTGCAGGCCGACTTCGAGGTGCACACGTTCACCGAGCAGCTCGAGAAGGCCAAGGCGATGGGGGCGATCGCGATGTTCGGCGAACGCTATCCCGACGAGGTGCGGGTGGTGGAGATCGGCGGGCCCTTCTCGCTGGAGCTGTGTGGTGGAACCCACGTGCACAACTCCGCGCAGATCGGGCCGGTGACGATCCTGGGCGAATCCTCGGTCGGCTCCGGGGTGCGCCGGGTGGAGGCCTACGTCGGGCTGGAGTCCTTCCGGCACCTGGCCAAGGAACGCGCGCTGATGGCCGGGCTGGCGTCGTCGCTCAAGGTGCCCTCCGAGGAGGTGCCCGCCCGGGTGGCCAACCTGGTGGAGCGGCTCAAGGCGGCGGAGAAGGAACTCGAGCGCGCCCGGCTGGCCGGCGCGAAGGCCGCCGCCACCGACGCCGCGGCCCGCGCGGAGCGCATCGGTAACGTCCGGGTGGTGGCGCAACGCATGTCCGGCGGGATGACGGCGGGCGATTTGCGCTCCCTGGTCGGCGACATCCGCGGCAAGCTGGGCAGCGACCCCGCGGTGGTCGCGCTGATCACGGACAACTCAGCCGGCGAGGGCGGAAGCGTGCCGTATGCGGTCGCGGCCAACCCGGCCGCCCAGGATCTCGGGCTCCGCGCCAACGACCTGGTCAAACAGCTGGCCGCTGCGGTCGACGGCCGCGGCGGCGGCAAGGCGGACCTGGCGCAGGGCTCCGGCAAGGACCCGGCCGGCATCGATGCGGCCCTCGACGCGATCCGCTCCGAGATCACCGCGATAGCGCGGGTCGGTTGAGTGGTGTCCGCACCGCACCGCGCCCCCGACCGGCCCGGCGATCCTGACCAGGACCCCGGCCGGGGCCGGCGGCTCGGCGTCGACGTGGGCAGCGTGCGCATCGGCGTGGCCTGCAGCGACCCCGACGCCATCCTGGCCACCCCGGTGGAGACCGTGCGCCGCGAGCGCTCCGGCAAGCACTTGCGCCGGCTGGCGGCGCTGGCCGCCGAACTCGAGGCGGTCGAGGTCGTCGTCGGGTTGCCGCGCACGCTGGCCGACCGCACCGGCCCCTCGGCGATCGACGCGATCGAGCTGGCCGAAGCCCTGGCCGCCCGCATCGCGCCCACGCCCGTGCGGCTAGCCGACGAGCGGCTGACCACGGTGAGCGCGCAGCGATCGCTGCGCGCGGCCGGCGTGCGGGCCAAACAGCAGCGTGCCGTGATCGATCAGGCGGCGGCCGTCGCCATCCTGCAGAGTTGGCTGGATCAACGCCGCGCGACCCTGACCGGGCCGGTGGCGGGGGAGCGCACCGATGGTTGAGAGCGCACGGCGTGAACGAGCCGAACCCGAGACCGTGGGTCCGACCCGGCGCCGGTCGAGCCGCACCGCCCGCAATCAGGCCGAGCGGGGCCGCCGGCGGCGGCGCACCGTCCTGCGCACCGCGCTGGCGCTGGTGGCCGTGATCGTGGTGGCGGGTGTTTTCGCGGGCGGCAAGCTGTGGCATGCCGTGTTCGGGCCTGGTGACGACTACACCGGAAACGGCAAGCGCGACATCGTGATTCAGATCAAGGATGGCGACTCGACCACCATGGTCGGGGAGACGCTGCAGAACGAGCAGGTGATCAAGACCGTCCGCGCCTTCGTCAACGCCGCGCACGGCAACAGCAAGATCTCCTCGATCCAGCCGGGCTTCTACCGCATGCGCACCGAGATCCCGGCCGCCAACGCCGTCGCGCGGCTGGCCGACCCCAACAGCCGGGTGGGCCGGCTGGTCATCCCGGAGGGCCGTCAGCTCGACGACACCACCGACATGAAGACCAACGTGGTCAACCCCGGCATCTTCACGCTGATCTCGCGGGCCACCTGTGTGGATTTCGATGGGAACAAGCGGTGCGTCTCGGTGCAGGACCTGCGCGCGGCCGCCACCAACAGTTCTCCCTTGGCGTTGGCGGTGCCGCCGTGGGCGACCGAACCCGTCGGTGAGCTCGGCAAGGACCACCGCCGCATCGAAGGCCTGATCGCGCCGGGGACCTTCAACGTCGACCCGTCCGCGCCACCCGAGACCATCCTGTCGAACCTGATCAGCGCCGGGGCGGTGGAGTACCTGAAGTCCGGCCTGGTCGACACCGCCCAGGCCATGGGCCTGTCGCCCTACGACATCCTGGTGGTGGCGTCGCTGGTCCAGCAGGAGGCCAAATCCCAGGACTTCGCGAAGGTCGCCAGGGTCATCTACAACCGGCTGCACGCGCACCACACGCTGGAGTTCGACTCGACGGTCAACTACCCGCTGGACCGCCGCGAGGTCGCCACCACCGACGGCGATCGCGCCCAGAAGACGCCGTGGAACACCTACGTGTCGCAGGGCCTGCCCGCCACGGCGATCTGTTCGCCCGGCGTCGACGCGCTGACCGCCGCCGAGCACCCCGAGCCCGGCGACTGGTTGTACTTCGTCACCATCGACGGCCAGGGGACCACGCTGTTCACCAAGGACTATCAGCAGCATCTGGCCAACATCGAGCTGGCTAAGCACAACGGTGTCCTCGATTCCGCCCGCTGACGGCGATCGCAAGCGCGGCGAAGCCGGGCGCAGCGGGTCGCCGTCCGGCCAAGCTGAGCGCGCGCCCCGAAAGGCGGCGGTGCTCGGCAAGCCCATCGCCCACTCCAAATCCCCGCAGCTGCACCTGGCCGCCTACCGCGCGCTGGGGCTGACCGGCTGGACCTACGAGCGCATCGAATGCGACGCCGACCAGCTGCCCGGCGTCGTCGGCGGGCTCGGCCCCGACTGGGTCGGGGTGTCGGTGACCATGCCGGGCAAGTTCGCCGCCCTGGAGTTCGCCGACGAGCGCACCGAACGTGCCGAGCGGGTGGGGTCGGCCAACACCCTGGTGCGCACCCCGACGGGCTGGCGGGCCGACAACACCGACATCGACGGGGTCGCGGGGGCGCTCGGACCGACGGCTTCGGGATGGGCGCTGGTCTGTGGATCGGGCGGCACCGCGCCGGCGGCCGTCGCCGGCCTGGCGCAACTGGGCGTCGCCGGCGTCACCGTGGTGGCCCGCAACCCCGATAAGGCGGCCCGGCTGGTGGAGCTGGGCAACGCGATGGGTGTCGCGACGCGGTTCTGCGAGCTCGACGGCGGCGGACTGGCCGACGAGGTGGCCGCCGCCGACGTGCTGGTCAGCACCATTCCGGCGGACGTGGCCGCCCGCTACGCCGGCGCCTTGTCCGGCATCGATGTGTTGCTCGACGCCGTCTACGATCCGTGGCCGACGCCGCTGGCCGCCGCGGTGAGCGCCGCGGGCGGCCGGGTGATCAGCGGCGTGCAGATGCTGCTGCATCAGGCCTTCGCGCAGGTCGAACAGTTCACCGGCCTGCCCGCGCCCCGCGAGGCCATGACTTGCGCGCTGGAGGCGTCGGATTAGCCTGCCGCGCATGCGGATTGCGGCGGGGTGTCTGGTGCTGGCCTGGCTGGCGGCGTTGAGCTGCTACGACCTCCGGGAACGACGCCTGCCCAACGCGCTGACGCTGACCGGGGCCGCGGCGATCCTGGCGGTGGCCACCCTGGCCGGGCGCGGGTGGCCGGCGCTGGCCGGCGCCGCGGCGCTGACCGCCCTCTATCTGTTGGTCCACCTGGTGGCGCCGGGTGGGATGGGGGCCGGCGACGTCAAGCTGGCCCTGGGCGTGGGCGCGCTGACCGGCTGCTGCGGTGCCGGCGTGTGGTTCCTCGCGGCATTCGGCGCGCCGCTGTTGACCGTGCTGATCGGGGTGATCGCCCGGCTGCGCGGCGCCGCCCACGGCAGCACGGTGCCGCATGGCCCGTCGATGTGCCTGGCCAGCGCGGCGGGGATAGGCCTGTCGCTGCTCTGACGCCCTCAGTTTCCGACGACGGCGGGGCGCAGCAGCGGCAGCAGCTGGTCGCCGAGCCTGACCGTCTCCGACTTGTACGGGGTGTCCGACAACACGAAATGGCTGACCCCGAGGTCGGCGTATTTGCGCAGCGCGGCGGCGACTTCGGCCGCCGACCCGACCAGCCACGTGGTCCCGGCGCCTTCCCCGCCGTATTTGCTCGGCGTCGTGTACAGACAGGAATCGAGCACCTCGCCGCGCGCGGCGAGGTCGGACAACCGCCGCTGGCCCGCGGATCCCGTCGGGTCGTGCAGCAGCTGCATGGTGGGCGTGCCGGCCAGCGTCGCGACCTTGGCCTCGGCGTCGCGCCAGGCCTGCTCCGACGTATCGCGCACCAGCGTGGTGACCCGAAGGCCGAATTCCAGCGGCGCGTGCTCGCGACCGAGCTTGTCGGACAACGACTTCAACCTGTCGACGCGTTCGGCGATCCCGTCCAGCGGCTCGCCCCAGAACAGCTGGACGTCGGCGTCGGTCGCGGCGACCTGCTCGGCGGCCGCCGATGCTCCCCCGAAGTACAGCGTCGGGTACCGGCCGTCGGCCGCGCCGAGCGGGCGCGGCCGCAGGCTCGAGTGTTCGACGGTGTAGAACTCGCCGCGGTGGGTGACGTCGTCCTCGCGCCACAACCGGCGGACCAACCGGATGAACTCCCGCGTGCGGTCATACCGGCGCGACTTGTCGACCTCCGTGTCGCCGTAGGCGGCCGGATCGTCGGCGCCGCTGACGATGTTGACCAGCAGCCGGCCGCCGTTGAGCCGGTCGAGGGTGGCCGCCGCGCTGGCGAAATGCGCGGGATGCCAGTACCCGGGACGGACCGCCACCAGCGGCGCGAAGCGATCGGTGCGCGCGGCGATCGCGGTCGCGACCGTGAACGTGTCCGGACGTCCCCACCCGGTGCCGATCAGCGCGCCGTCCCAGCCGTGTTGCTCGGCGCGCAGCGCCAGGTCGACGGAATAGTCCAGGCTTCCCCAGCCGTCGACGGTGTCGTCGCCGCGATGGCCCGGCTCGACGGTATTCGGTATGTACCAGAGAAATTGACCCACCAGACAAGATGCTGGCACACGACCGCGGCGCCGCCGCCGCCTTCCGGACGAATCGCGTGGTCACCCCAGGAATCAGCGCGGATGAAAGTCCCCGCCCTTGCCTCCCACGGCCGCAGGCTGCGCGAATCGGCTTTCGGAAGCCGCCATGGGAAGATGGGACGCGTGTTGCGTTGGATCACCGCCGGGGAGTCGCATGGCCGTGCGCTGGTGGCCGTGCTCGAAGGCATGGTCGCCGGCGTGGAGGTCACCTCCCTCGACATTTCGGAACAATTGGCCCGCCGCAGGCTCGGTTACGGTCGCGGGGCCCGCATGGCGTTCGAGCGGGACGCGGTGAGCGTGCTGTCCGGGGTCCGCCACGGTGTCACCTTGGGCGGGCCCATCGCCGTCGAGATCGGCAACACCGAGTGGCCGAAGTGGGAGACGGTGATGGCCGCCGACCCGGTCGACCCCGGCGAGCTGGCGGACAGCGCGCGCAACGCCCCGCTGACCCGGCCGCGGCCCGGCCACGCCGACTACGCGGGCATGCTCAAGTACGGGTTCGACGACGCCCGGCCGGTCCTGGAACGGGCCAGCGCGCGGGAGACCGCGGCCCGCGTCGCCGCGGCGACCGTCGCCCGGTCGTTCCTGCGCCAAGCGCTGGGCGTCGAGGTGCTCTCGCACGTGATCGCGATCGGCCCGTCGGCGCCGTACGACGGCCCGCCGCCGGGCCCCGGAGACCTGGCCGCGATCGACGCCAGCCCGGTCCGCGCGTACGACGAGGCGGCGGAAAAGGCGATGATCGCCGAGATCGAAGCGGCCAAGAAGGACGGCGACACCCTCGGCGGTGTGGTCGAGGTGGTGGCCCCGGGCCTGCCCGTCGGGCTGGGCTCGTTCACCAGCGGCGACAACCGGCTCGACAGCCAGCTCGCGGCGGCGGTCATGGGCATCCAGGCGATCAAGGGCGTCGAGATCGGCGACGGCTTCGAGACGGCGCGGCGCCGCGGCAGCCGCGCCCATGACGAGATGTACCCCGGCCCCGACGGCGTGGTCCGCTCGACCAACCGCGCCGGTGGGCTCGAAGGCGGCATGACCAACGGCCAGCCGCTGCGCGTGCGCGCGGCGATGAAGCCGATTTCCACCGTGCCGCGGGCGCTGGCCACCGTCGACATGGCGACCGGCGACGAAGCCGTCGCGATCCACCAGCGCTCCGACGTGTGCGCGGTGCCGGCCGCCGGCGTGGTGGTCGAGGCCATGGTCGCGCTGGTGCTGGCCCGCGCGGCGCTGCAGAAATTCGGCGGCGATTCGCTGGCCGAAACCCGCCGCAACGTCGAGGCCTACCGGCGGGCGGTCGCGGAGCGGGAGTCGCCGGCCGCCCGGGGCACCGCGTGATGGCGCCCAAAGCGGTCCTCATCGGGTTGCCGGGGTCGGGCAAGTCCACCATCGGGCGCCGGCTGGCCAAGGCGCTCGATGTCGACTTCGTCGACACCGACGCGGCGATCGAGCAGCGGACCGGCCGCCGCATCGACGAGATCTTCGCCACCGACGGCGAGCGAGAATTCCGGCGCATCGAGGAAGAGGTGGTGCGCTCGGCGCTGGCCGACCACGACGGCGTGCTTTCCCTGGGCGGCGGCGCCGTCACCAGCCCCGGGGTGCGCGAGGCGCTGGCCGGTCACACCGTCGTCTACCTGGAGATCAGCGCCACCGAAGGCGTCCGGCGCACGGGCGGCAACACGGTGCGCCCGCTGCTGGCCGGGCCCGACCGCGCCGACAAGTACCGCGCGTTGATGGCCGAACGTAGTCCGCTGTATCGGCGGGCGGCGACCATCCGCGTCGACACCAACCGGCGCAACCCGGGCGCGGTGGTCCGCTACATCGTCTCGCGGTTGCAGGCCCCGGCGGGGGCGGCCAGATGACCGCGCCGGCGACGATGCGGGGCGAAGCGACGGGGAGGAGCGGCGCCAGATGACCCCGCAGAATGACCCGGTCACCATCGAGGTTGCCGTCGACCCGCCGTACCCGGTGATCATCGGCACCGGCCTGCTGACGGAGCTCGAGGAGCTCCTGTGCGACCGGCACAAGGTGGCCATCGTGCACCAACCGGTCCTGGCGGAGACCGCCGAGCTGATCCGAAGCCGGTTGGCGGACAAGGGTGTTGACGCGCACCGCATCGAAATCCCGGACGCCGAGGACGGCAAGGACCTGCCGGTCGTGGGATTCCTGTGGGAAGTGTTGGGCCGCATCGGGATTGGGCGCAAGGACGCGTTGGTCAGCCTCGGCGGCGGCGCGGCCACCGACGTCGCCGGCTTCGCGGCGGCCACCTGGCTACGCGGCGTGGATATCGTGCACGTGCCCACGACGCTGCTGGGCATGGTCGACGCGGCCGTCGGCGGCAAGACCGGCATCAACACCGACGCGGGGAAGAACCTGGTCGGGTCGTTCCACCAGCCCCGCGCGGTCCTCGTCGACCTCGCGACGCTGCACACGTTGCCGCCCAACGAACTTGTCGCCGGGATGGCCGAAATCGTCAAGGCGGGCTTCATCGCCGACCCGGTGATCCTCGACCTCATCGAGGCCGACCCGAAGGCCGCCGTGGACCCGTCCGGTGCGGTGCTCGCGGAGCTGATCCGCCGCGCGATCGCGGTCAAGGCGAAGGTCGTCGCCGCCGACGAGAAGGAATCGGAGCTGCGCGAAATCCTCAACTACGGGCACACATTGGGGCATGCGATCGAGCGCCGTGAGCGCTACGAGTGGCGTCACGGCGCGGCGGTGTCGGTGGGCCTGGTCTTCGCCGCCGAACTGGCCCGCCTCGCCGGGCGTCTCGACGACGCCACCGCGCAGCGCCACCGCACCATCTTGTCCGCGCTCGGCCTGCCCGTCAGCTACGACGCCGAGGCGTTGCCGCAGTTGCTGGAATACATGGCGGGAGACAAGAAGTCGCGCGCCGGTGTGCTGCGGTTCGTGGTCCTCGACGGGCTGGCCAAGCCGGGCCGGTTGGCCGGCCCCGACCCGTCGCTGTTGGCGGCGGCATACGCCGGACTCGCGGAGGCGCAGGCATGAGCACGACGGCGAACGGCACCGTGCAGGTGATCAACGGGCCCAACCTGGGCCGGCTCGGCCGGCGCGAGCCCGACGTGTACGGCGACACGACGCACGAGCAGCTGGCGGAGCTGATCGAGCGGGAAGCCGCCGCGCTCGGCCTCAAAGCCGTTGTGCGACAAAGCGACAGCGAGGCGCAGCTACTGGACTGGATCCACGCGGCGGCCGACGCGAAAGAGCCGGTGATCCTCAACGCCGGCGGGCTCACCCACACCTCGGTGGCGCTGCGCGACGCGTGCGCCGAATTGAGCGCGCCGCTGATCGAGGTGCACATCTCGAATGTGCATGCGCGCGAAGAGTTCCGGCGGCATTCCTACCTGAGCCCGGTCGCGACCGGGGTGATCGTGGGACTGGGCGTGCAGGGCTATCTGTTCGCCCTGCGTTATCTGGCCGGCTGATTGGCCACCGCGCCCAACGTTGCCGGCTAGTTCTTTTTCGGCTCCGCGCCCGGCTCGCCGGCGGTCGGGATGACCTCGGTCTTGGGGTCGTCCTCGGTCTTGGCGATCGTCTCGGTGGGGGATTCCTCGGTGGGCATCGCTTCCGTGGGCCCCTCGCGCTCGGCCGTAGCGACCGCGGAGGTCCGCTCCTCGGCCTGCGCGCCGCCCGCGGGAATCTCACCGGTGGGCGCGTCGTCGGCGCGCACCGCCGAGAACACGTCGGTGTCGGCGCGTTCCTCGTCCGTGCCGGGCCGGCGCGGCGGGGGATTGCGGTCCACCCGCCAGCGGCCGATGGTCACGCCGATAATGCCGGGCAGGAAGACGCACAGCGCGGTGAAGGCCGCGAACGTCGTCAGCTCGTTGAGCAGGCCCCCGGTGTACAGGCCGGTGTACACCAGCGCGATCAGCCAGGAGACGGCGCCGCTGACCAGGCCCGCGACCAGGCCGGCCAGCAGCCAGGTCATCGCCAGATCGCCGCGGCGATCCGGATCGGGGTTGGCGATGGCGTCGGCCCGGCCGTCCAGAACGCCCCACACCGCCACCCCGATGATGAACAGCAGCAGCAGCACCACGCTGAACAAACCAGCCTGGGTCTGCCACGCGTTGATCAGCGCACCTTGGAACAATCGAACGACGACCATCGCCGCGGCGTACACCAATCCGCGCAGCATCCAGTTACTCATGGCCCAAAAGCGTAGCGAGTACCGTCAAGACCCGTGACACATTCACAGCGTCGAGACAGGCTCAGAGCGCGGCTGCAGACCAATGGATTGGATGCGCTGCTGGTCACGGACCTGGTCAACGTCCGTTATCTCTCCGGATTCACCGGGTCGAACGGCGCGTTGCTGGTGTTCGCCGACGACTTCAACGACCGAGGCCCCGTGCTGGCGACCGACGGCCGCTACCGCACCCAGGCCGCCGAGCAGGCGCCGGATGTGGACGTCGCCATCGAACGCGCGCTGGGGCGCTATCTCGTCGGCCAGGCGGCCGACGCGGGCGCGCGCACGCTGGGTTTCGAAAGCAACGTGGTGACCGTCGACGGATTCGACGCCCTGACCGGCGAGCTGAACGACCGGAAGGCGTGCACCGAGCTGGTGAAGGCCGCTGGAACCGTCGAGGCGTTGCGCGAGGTCAAGGACGCCGGTGAGGTCGCCCTGCTGCGCCTGGCCTGCGAGGCGGCCGACGCCGCGCTCACCGACCTGGTGGCGCGGGGCGGGCTGCGGCCCGGCCGCACCGAGCGCGAGGTCAGCCGGGAGCTGGAGGCCCTGATGCTCGACCACGGGGCCGACGCGATCTCGTTCGAGACGATCGTGGCCGCGGGGCCGAACTCGGCGATCCCGCACCATCGCCCCACCGACGCGGCGCTGGCGGCCGGCGATTTCGTCAAGATCGACTTCGGCGCGCTGGTCGGCGGCTACCACTCCGACATGACGCGCACGTTCGTGCTCGGCAAGGCGGCCGACTGGCAGCTGGAGATCTACCAATTGGTTGCCGACTCGCAGCGGGCCGGCCGCGAGGCGCTGTGCGCCGGCGCCGACCTGCGCGGGGTGGACGCCGCGGCCCGCCAGGTGATCGCCGACGCCGGCTACGGCGAGCAGTTCAGCCACAGCCTGGGCCACGGCGTGGGCCTGGAGATCCACGAGGCGCCCGGCATCGGAGCGACCTCCACCGGCACGTTGCTGGGCGAATCCGTGGTGACCGTGGAGCCCGGCGTCTACCTGCCCGGCCGCGGCGGTGTCCGCATCGAGGACACCCTGGTGGTGCCCGAGCAGGGCCGCGCGCAGGCCCCGGAACTGCTCACCAAATTCCCCAAAGAGCTCGCCGTTTTGTCCTAGCCCGGGCGGTGGCGGTCGCGCGCGAGCCGGGTCGGGGGGTTGCGCCCGCGAGTAAGGTCGGGGACGTGAACGGGGTGGCACGGGGGTTGGCGCGCCTGCGGGATTTCCGGTGGGACGTGTACGCCCAGCCCCTACGGGAGACACGGCTGGAAATGCACATCGTCTACTTCGCCGTGCACGTGCCGTTCGCCAGCGGCGTCACGCTGCGCGTCCCGCTGCTGACGATGATCAAGCCGCTGCCGTCACCCGAGGAGCCATCCCGGGTCGACGCCCAACGGGCCCACCGCTGACGCGTTCCGCCCGTCACCGCCCCCGACCCCGGGCCGCGGGCCTTGGCCGGCGAGCACTCTAAACTGGCCGACAAGTCACAGACAGTCCCGTAGCGACTGTCCATTCCCGAGGAGACGTACCGAACCGTGGCAAGCACTGCCGATTTCAAGAATGGACTGGTGCTGGTGATCGACGGCCAGCTGTGGCAGATCGTCGAGTTCCAGCACGTCAAACCCGGCAAGGGCCCGGCGTTCGTGCGCACCAAGCTGAAGAACGTCCTCTCCGGCAAGGTCGTCGACAAGACGTACAACGCCGGGGTGAAGGTGGAAACCGCGACCGTGGACCGGCGCGATTCCACGTACCTGTACCGCGACGGCTCGGACTTCGTGTTCATGGACAGCCAGGACTACGAGCAGCACCCGCTGCCGGAGTCGCTGGTCGGCGACGCCGCCCGGTTCCTACTCGAGGGCCTGCCGGTGCAGGTGGCCTTCCACGACGGGGCGCCGCTGTACCTCGAGCTGCCGGTGTCGGTCGAGATGGAGGTCACCCACACCGAGCCCGGCCTGCAGGGCGACCGCTCCAGCGCGGGCACCAAACCCGCCACCGTGGAAACCGGGGCGGAGATTCAGGTGCCGCTGTTCATCAACACCGGGGACAAGCTGAAGGTGGACACCCGCGACGGCAGCTACCTGGGACGTGTCAACGCGTGAGCCGGCCCGTTAAAGGGCGACATCAGGCTCGCAAGCGCGCCGTCGACCTGTTGTTCGAAGCCGAGGCGCGCGGGCTGAGCCCCGCTGAGGTGGTCGACGTGCGCACCGGGCTGGCCGAGGCGAACCCCGAAATCGCGCCCCTGCAGCCGTATACGGTCGCGGCGGCGCGGGGCGTGGGCGAACACGCCGCACACATCGACGACCTCATCAGCTCGCACCTGCAGGGCTGGACGCTGGACCGGCTGCCCGCCGTGGACCGCGCCATCCTGCGGGTCGCGGTGTGGGAGCTGCTGTACGCCGACGACGTGCCGGAGCCGGTCGCCGTCGACGAGGCGGTCCAGCTGGCCAAGGAGCTGTCCACCGACGACTCGCCGGGCTTCGTCAACGGGGTGCTCGGCCACGTCATGCTGGTGACCCCGCAGATCAGGGCGGCCGCCCAGGCCGTCCGGGGCGCGGTGGGTTCCGACGCCGCCGGCACACCGGAGGAGCGCGGACCGCAGCCATGAGCCGGTTGGAGCTGCGCCTGGTCGTTGCGGCCGTGCTGGCTGCGACGGTGGTGGTGGGTGCGGTGGTGTGCGCCGCCTACGGGTGGACCATCGTCGCCTCGGTGCTCTCGATCTTCGCGCTGGGGGTGGGCGCCTGGCTCTATCACTGCGTCGAACGGGTGGCAGTCGCCCGCCGCATCAGCACGGTGCGCTCGGCCGCCCGGCCGCTGCAGCCGCTGCTGCCGGTGATGGCCGCGATCATGGGCCTGACGCAGGGCGTGGTGCGAGCGCTCAGCGACGTCACCGACCTGCCGGCCCGCCGCCGGGAGTTGCCCGTGCTGCGGTGGGCGGACGCCCGCGCCAACCGGCGGATGATCGAAGGTGACGGCGAGCCGGATCGCTGATCAAGCTGAGGTGAAACGACCACGGGCGGGGCGCGGCGGGTTGACAATACGAGCTGGACTGCAGCGGCGGCGATCCGAGAAGAACAGGTGAGGTCATGATTCGATACAGCACCCAGCCGCGACGACTGAGAGTCTCCGCGCTGGCGGCCGTGGCCAACCCGTCGTACGCCCGTGTCGACACCTGGAACCTGCTCGACGACGCCTGCCGTCACCTCGCCGAGGTGGATCTCGCCGGGCTCGACAAAACCCACGACGTGGCCCGGGTGAAGCGGCTGATGGATCGCATCGCCGCCTACGAGCGCTATTGGCTGTACCCGGGTGCGGGAAACCTGGCGGTCTTCCGCGCGCACCTGGAGAGCCTGTCCACGGTGCGGCTCACCGAAGAGGTCTCCCTGGCCGTGCGGCTGCTGAGCGAATATGGCGACCGCGCAGGCCTTTTCGACACCTCGGCGCCGCTGGATGACCAGGAGCTGGTGGCCCAGGCCAAACAGCAGCATTTCTACACCGTGTTGCTCGCCGACGACGCCCCGAGCACGGCGCCCGACAGCCTGGCCGAATGCCTGCGGGCGCTGCGGTGTCCGTCCGACGACGTGCAGTTCGAGATCCTGGTGGTCCCCAGCGTCGAGGACGCCATCACCGCGGTCGCCCTCAACGGGGAGATCCAGGCCGCGATCATCCGCGACGACCTGCCGCTGCGCTCCCGCGACCGCCTGCCGCTGATGAACACGCTGCTCGGGCCCAACGAGGACGCGGACGGGGTCATTCCCGATCGCGCCAACGACTGGGTGGAGTGCGGCGAGTGGATCCGGGAGTTGCGGCCCCACATCGACCTGTACCTGCTCACCGACGAGTCGATCGCGGCGGGCGACGACACCGAACCCGACGTCTACGACCGGACGTTCTACCGGCTCAACGACGTCACCGATCTGCACAGCACGGTGCTCGCCGGTCTGCGCAACCGCTATGCCACACCCTTTTTCGACGCGCTGCGGGCGTACGCGGCGGCGCCGGTCGGTCAGTTCCACGCGCTGCCCGTCGCGCGCGGGGCCAGCATCTTCAACTCCAGGTCGCTGCAGGACATGGGGGAGTTCTACGGCCGCAACATCTTCATGGCCGAAACCTCCACCACCTCCGGCGGTCTGGACTCGCTGCTCGACCCGCACGGCAACATCAAAAAGGCGATGGACAAGGCCGCGCGCACCTGGAACGCCGATCACACCTACTTCGTCACCAACGGGACGTCGACCGCCAACAAGATCGTCGTGCAGTCGCTGACCCGGCCCGGTGACATCGTGCTGATCGACCGCAACTGCCACAAATCGCACCACTACGGGCTGGTGCTGGCCGGCGCCTACCCGTTGTACCTGGACGCCTATCCGCTGCCGCAGTTCGCGATCTACGGGGCGGTGTCGCTGCGCACCATCAAGCAGACGCTGCTGGATCTGGAGGCGGCCGGCCAGCTGCATCGCGTGCGGATGCTGCTGCTGACCAACTGCACCTTCGACGGCGTCGTCTACAACCCGCTGCAGGTCATGCAGGAGGTGCTGGCGATCAAGCCGGACATCTGCTTTTTGTGGGACGAGGCGTGGTACGCCTTCGCCACGGCGGTGCCGTGGGCGCGGCAGCGGACCGCGATGGTGGCCGCCGAACGCCTCGAGCACATGCTGGTGTCGCCGGAATACGTTGAGGAATACCGGAAATGGGCCGCGTCGATGGAAGGCGTCGACCGCTCGGAGTGGATCGAGCGCGAGCTGATGCCCGACCCGACCACCGCCCGGGTCCGCGTCTACGCGACGCACTCCACGCACAAGTCGCTGTCGGCGCTGCGGCAGGCGTCGATGATCCACGTCCGTGACCAGGATTTCAACGCGCTGACCCGCGACGCGTTCGGGGAGGCGTTCTTGACCCACACGTCGACCTCACCGAACCAGCAGCTCCTCGCGTCGCTGGACCTGGCGCGCCGCCAGGTCGACATCGAGGGCTTCCAGCTGGTCCGGCAGGTCTACGACATGGCGCTGGTCTTCCGGCACCGGGTGCGCAAGGACCGGCTGATCAGCAAGTGGTTCCGCATCCTCGACGAATCCGACCTGGTGCCAGAGGAATTCCGGGAGTCGTCGGTCAGTTCGTACCGCGAGGTCAGGCAGGGTGCGCTGGCCGAATGGAACGAGGCGTGGCGCTCCGATCAGTTTGTGCTGGACGCGACCCGGGTGACCTTGTTCGTGGGCGCGACCGGGATGAACGGCTACGACTTCCGCGAGAAGATCCTGATGGAGCGATTCGGCATCCAGATCAACAAGACGTCGATCAACAGCGTGCTGCTGATCTTCACGATCGGCGTCACCTGGTCCAGCGTGCATTACCTGCTCGACGTGTTACGAAGGGTGGCAATCGATTTCGACCGCATCGAGAAGGCGGCCAGCGTCGCCGACCGGGCGCTGCAGGAGCGTCATGTCGAGGAGATCACCGAGGATCTGCCGCATCTGCCCGACTTCAGCGAATTCGACGTCGCGTTCCGGCCCGTAGACGAATGCAACTTCGGCGACATGCGATCGGCGTTCTACGCCGGCTACGAGGAGACCGACCGCGAACACGTGCTGATCGGCATGGCCGGGCGACGCCTGGCCGAGGGCAAGACGCTGGTGTCGACCACCTTCGTGGTGCCCTACCCGCCGGGCTTCCCGGTGCTCGTGCCCGGCCAGGTGGTCTCCAAGGAGATCGTCTACTTCCTCGCGCAGCTCGACGTCAAGGAAATCCACGGGTACAACCCGGATTTGGGGCTGTCGGTCTTCACCGAGACCGCGCTCGCGCGCATGGAAGCCCAACGCAACGCCGCGCAGGCCGCGGTCGGCTCGGTGACCGCGGCGTTCGAACTGCCCGCCGACGCCTCCGGCATGAACGGGGCGCGCAACGGTGCCAGCGGCGCCCAAACCGTGCCGTCGGTCGCCGACAACACCTGAGAGCGTCGGGTTCTGCTCACCCAGATCACAAGGCCGGCGGCTCTCCGCAGGTGGCGCAATGGCGCGTCGGCCCGAGATTTTCGCTGGTCGGGTCCGAACCCGGCCCGGCGCAATGCGCCCGGCCGCCGTCACATGCCCTCGTCGGCGGCCCGGAAAGGGTCCCTGAGCTGCGTTAGCGTGGCGGCGTGGCGCAACCAGTACCCGTCGGGGATGTTCAGGGCTCGCGGGCCAGCCGCGCCCGCCGGGTCGCCGATGTGTTGCGCCAGCAGATCCACGCCGACGCCTACCCGGACGGCCTGCCGGCCGAACTGGATCTGGCCACCGAATTCTCGGTCTCGCGCAACACCGTTCGCGAGGCGCTGACCGTCCTCAAGCACGAGGGGCTGATCGACCGCGGGCCCAGGGTCGGCACCCATGTCGCGCAGCGCAAGTACGCCCACGGGCTTGACGCGCTGATGGGCCTGAAGGAGACGTTCACGGATCTCGGTGAGGTGCGCAACGAGGTGCGGGCGGCCATGCCGGTCACCGCGCCGCCCTCGGTGGCCCGCCGGTTGCGCCTGAAGCCGGGTGAGCAGGCGGTGTTCGTCGAGCGGCTGCGCTACCTCGGTGACCTGCCGCTCAGCCTGGACCTCACCTATCTCGCCCCGGACATCGGCGGGCAGGTGTTGAGCCATCCGCTGGAGACGGACGACCTGTTCGCGCTCATCGAGGAGGTCAGCGGGCAGCGGCTGGGCTCGGCGGCGCTGGCGCTCGAGGCCATCCCCGCTGATGCGCATTCGGCGGCCACGCTGCAGGTGCCCGACGGTGCGGCGGTGCTGATGCTGGAGCGCCTCACCAGCCTCGCCGACGGCACCCCCGTCGACCTCGAGTACATCCGGATGCGCGGCGACCGAATCACCATGCGCGGCAATCTTGTCAGAGCCGAAACGAGGAGCAACCCATGACGCTGATCAACAACACACGCGCGGACGTGCCGGTGACGATCGACGAGTCGCTGTGCATCGACGGCTGCACGCTGTGCGTGGAGGTCTGCCCGCTCGACGCGCTGGCCATCAACCCCGACACCGGCAAGGCCTTCATGCATGTCGACGAATGCTGGTACTGCGGCCCCTGCGCGGCCCGCTGTCCGACCGGCGCCGTCACCGTCAACATGCCCTATCTCCTTCGCTGAAAAGCGGTTATCCCCAGGATCTTTGATGAAACGACACGCCGCCCGGCCGGCGTCGGTGCTGATCGCGATCGCCGCGTTCACCTCCGGGTGCTCGCTGGAATCCCTGTCGCAGTCGTCGGGTGTGGTCAACGTGGTGGTGGGATACCAGTCCAAGACCATCAACACCGTCACCGCCGGCACGCTGCTGCGCGCGCAGGGCTACCTCGAACGCCGCCTGGCCGACATCACCACCCGCACCGGCACCAAATACGCGGTGCGGTGGCAGGATTACGACACCGGCGCCCCGATCACCGCGCAGATGCTCGCCGAGAAGATCGACATCGGCTCGATGGGCGACTATCCGATGCTGATCAACGGTTCCAAGACGCAGGCCAACCCGCTGGCCCGCACCGAGATCGTCTCCGTCACCGGCTACAACCCCAAGGGCGCGCTCAACATGGTGGTGGTGACCCCGGATTCGGGAGCCAAGGGCTTGGCCGACCTCGCGGGTGCCAAGGTGTCCGCCAGCGTCGGGTCGGCCGGCCACGGCACCCTGGTGCGCGCGCTGCGCCGGGCCTGTGGCGGCGGTGCCTGCGGCGTCGAGGTGCTCAACCAGCAACCACAGGTCGGCGCGTCGGCGCTGGAATCCGGGCAGGTGCAAGCGCTTTCGCAGTTCGTCGCCTGGCCGGGGCTGCTGGTGTACCAGGGCAAGGCCAAACTGCTCTACGACGGGGCCGAGCTGAACCTGCCCACCCTGCACGGTGTGGTGGTGCGCCGCTCCTACGCGTCGGCGCACCCGGAGGTGTTGGGCGCCTTCCTGCAGGCGCAACTGGACGCCACCGATTTCCTGAACGACAAGCCGCTTGCGGCCGCCCGCATCGTGGCCAAGGAAAGCGGACTGCCCCAGGAGGTGGTGTACCTCTACAACGGTCCCGGCGGCACATCGTTCGACACCACGCTGAAGCCGTCACTGGTCGAGGCGCTGAAAAGCGATGTGCCGTACCTGAAGTCGATCGGCGACTTCGCCGACCTCGATGTGGCGAAGTTCGTCGTGGACGAACCGCTGCGCGCGGTGTTCACCGCCCGCGGGCTCGACTATGCGGCGTCGCGGGCGCGCACCGCCAACCCGTCGGCGCTGCGCGGCGACCCCGCGCTGGCCAGCGAGCTGTGGCTGGACGGGACCGACGCCACGCAGACGACCGCCACCCCGACCGACCTGCTGCAGGCCGTGCGGGACGCGGTCGGCCACGGCGCCAAGATCCGCGCGGCCTACGTTCCCGACGCCGAACTCGGCACTCGCTGGTTCGCCGACAAGGCGTTCTGGGTCAAAGACGGGCGGAACTATCTGCCGTTCGGCACCGCCGCCGGGGCGAACCGGTATCTCGCCGGCCACCCGGGTGGTGTCGCCATGGATTACCAAGAGGCACTGGGAGGTTCGGTATGACTGCCCACGCGGTGACCGATCAAGTCCTTGGCGTCGTCTCGACGCCCGCGGTGGCGCGGCCGCGGCGGATCACGGCGCAGTGGCAGTCTCGGCTGCTGCGACTGGCGTCGGTGGCCGCCGCGATCGGATTGTGGCAGTTGCTCACCGCGGACAAGGTGCGGTTGTTGCTGCGGTTCGACACGCTGCCCACCGTCACCGAGATCGTCAACGCGCTGCACCGCAGGCTCGGCACCGGCGAGTACTGGCTCGACCTGGCGCAGTCGCTGATCCGCATCCTGACCGGCTTCGGGCTGGCCGCGCTGATCGGCGTCGCGACCGGTGTGCTGCTGGGCCGGTCGCGGTTGTTCGCCGACGTGCTCGGGCCGCTGGCCGAGCTGGCCCGGCCCATCCCGGCGATCGCGATGGTGCCGGTGGCGATCCTGCTGTTCCCGACCGACGAGGCCGGCATCGTGTTCATCACGTTCCTGGCGGCCTATTTCCCGATCATGGTCTCCACCCGGCACGCGGTGCGCGCGTTGCCCACACTGTGGGAGGACTCGGTGCGCACGCTGGGCGGCGGCCGCTGGCAGGTGCTCACCCAGGTGGTGCTGCCCGGCATCCTGCCGGGCGTCTTCGGCGGATTGTCCGTCGGCATGGGCGTGGCCTGGATCTGTGTGATCTCCGCCGAGATGATCTCCGGGCGCCTCGGCGTCGGCTACCGCACCTGGCAGGACTACACCGTGCTGGCCTACCCGCAGGTGTTCGTCGGCATCATCACCATCGGCGTGCTGGGGTTCGTGACGTCGGCGGCCGTGGAATTGATGGGCCGTCGCGTGACCCGCTGGCTGCCCCGCGCACGGGAGGGAGCGCGATGACCGCGACGAAGACCGGGATGAGTCTCGAGCTGGACCGGGTTCGGTTGTCCTACAACGGTCCCGCGGTGATCGACGAGCTGAGCCTGGTGGTGCGGCCGGGGGAGATCCTGGTGTTGACCGGGCCGTCGGGCTGCGGCAAGTCGACGGTGCTGCGCGCCCTGGCGGGCCTGCTCTCACCCGACGGCGGCCGCGTGCTGGCCGACGGCGGCGCGGTCCGGACCACCTCGGGCGACCGGGGAATGGTGTTCCAGGACAACGCCTTGTTGCCCTGGCGCACCGTGCGCTCCAACATCGAACTGGCGCTGCGCCTGCGCGGCGCGCCCCGGGCCGGCAGGCGCGCCGCCGCCGAACGCTGGATCGACGAGCTCGGACTGACCGGATTCGGCAACTACCTGCCCAAGAGCCTGTCCGGCGGGATGCGCCAGCGCGTGCAGCTCGCGCGCGGCCTGGCCGGGGCGCCCCGCGCGGTGATGATGGACGAGCCGTTCGGCGCGCTGGACACCCAGACCCGCGCCGCCATGCAGCGGCTGCTGATCGATACCTGGCGCACCCACCCGACCACGATCGTGTTCGTCACCCACGACGTCGACGAGGCCCTGGCGCTCGGGGACCGCATCGTGGTGCTGGGGCGCGCCGGCGAGCCGCTGCGTGCCTCGATCGAGGTGCCGGATCCGCGCGGCGACCGGCCTCAGGAGGAATTGCGCGCGCAGATCATCGGCGCGCTGAACCACGCGGAGGTCCCATGATGCACATTCCCGACCCGGCGGCCCCGGTCCGGTTCGACTGTGACGTCCTGGTCATCGGTGGTGGCACCGCCGGCACCATGGCGGCGCTGTCCGCCGCCGAGAACGGCGCGCAGGTGCTGTTGCTGGAGAAGGCCCACGTGCGGCACTCCGGCGCCCTGGCGATGGGCATGGACGGGGTCAACAACGCGGTGATCCCCGGCAAGGCCGAGCCCGAGGACTACGTCGCCGAGATCACCCGCGCCAACGACGGAATCGTCAACCAGCGCACCATCTATCAGACCGCCACCCGCGGGTTCGCGATGGTGCAGCGGTTGGAGCGCTACGGGGTGAAGTTCGAGAAGAACTCCCACGGTGAATACGCCGTGCGCCGGGTGCACCGTTCGGGCTCGTACGTGCTGCCGATGCCCGAGGGCAAGGACGTGAAAAAGGCGCTGTACCGGGTGCTGCGGCAGCGGTCGATGCGCGAGAAGATCCGGATCGAGAACCGACTGATGCCGGTGCGGGTGCTCACCCACGAGGGCCGCGCGGTCGGCGCGGCGGCGCTGAACACGCGCACCGGGGAGTTCGTCACCGTCGGCGCGAAGGCGGTCATCCTGGCGACCGGGGCGTGCGGCCGGCTCGGGCTGCCCGCCTCGGGCTACCTGTACGGCACCTACGAGAACCCGACCAACGCCGGCGATGGCTACTCGATGGCCTACCACGCCGGCGCGGAGCTGTCTGGGATCGAATGCTTTCAGGTCAACCCGTTGATCAAGGACTACAACGGCCCGGCGTGCGCGTACGTGGCCAATCCCTTTGGCGGGTACCAGGTCAACGCGCACGGCGAGCGGTTCGTGGACTCCGACTACTGGTCGGGGCAGATGATGGCCGAAGTCAAAAGCGAGATCGACTCCGCGCGCGGGCCCATCTATCTCAAGGTGACGCACCTCGCCGACGAAACGCTGAGCGCGCTGGAAAACATCCTGCACACCACCGAACGGCCCACCCGGGGCACGTTCCACGCCAATCGCGGCCACGACTACCGCACCCACGACATCGAGATGCACATCTCCGAGATCGGTTTGTGCAGTGGGCATTCCGCCTCCGGCGTGTGGGTGGACGAGCAGGCCCGCACCACGGTGCCCGGCCTGTACGCCGCGGGGGACATGGCCTGCGTCCCGCACAACTACATGATCGGGGCGTTCGTGTTCGGCGACCTGGCCGGCACGCACGCCGCGTCCACCATGGCCGATGTCGCCGCGCCGCAACGGCTTCCGGAGGACCAGGTGCGCGAGGCCCACGAGCTGATCTTCCGGCCGCTGCGCCATCCGGACGGGCCGCCGCAGCCGCAGGTCGAATACAAGCTGCGCCGCTTCGTCAACGACTATGTCGCCCCGCCCAAGACGGCGGCCAAACTGTCGCTCGCGATCCGCACCTTCGAGCGGATGAGCACCGAGATCGCCGAGATGGGCGCCCGCAACCCGCACGAGCTGATGCGTGCGGTGGAGGTTTCGTTCATCCGGGACTGCGCCGAGATGGCCGCGCGATCCTCGCACACCCGCACCGAATCGCGGTGGGGCCTCTACCACGACCGCGCCGATCTGCCCGGCCGCGACGACGCTCAGTGGGGCTACCACCTCAACCTGCGCAAGGACGCAAAAGGGCAGATGGTGTTCCTCAAGCGGCCGGTGGCACCGTATTTCGTGCCGGTCCCCGAGTTGGACGGCCTGCCGCCCACCGACCAGAGCGTGTACCCGGTAGAGGAGCCGCCGCTGATGGGCGGCCAGGCCCCGGCCACGGCGGTGTCCCGAATCGCCGCGGCCACAACGGCGTTCGAGCCACCCTCACCCCGCATCGCCGAGGTCCTGGCGCTCGAGGAGCCGACGGTCGCCGAGCTGGCGCACTACCTCGGTGACGCCGATCCCGGCGTGCGCCGCACCGCGGTGGCCACGCTGACCGAGCACATCCCCGACGGGTACGCGCCCGCCCTGCTGGCCGCGCTGGGCGACGACGACGGCGCCGTGCGCCGCACGGGCGCCGACGGGATCCGTGAGCTGGTCGAGGTGCTGCCCGAACCCGAAAAGGCCCGGGAGTACCTGGATTCGGGCGACCGCATGGTGCGGGCGGCGGCGCTGTACGTGCTGGCGGCACGCCGCGCCGGGGACGGCGCCCACTACCGTCGCGCCCTCGCCGATGCCGATCACCGGGTGCGCATCGAGGCGGTGCGCGCGCTGGTGTCGGTCGACGACGTGCCGGGCGTCGTCGAGGCCGCGGGCGACGAGAACCGGGAGGTCCGGATCGCCGCCGCCGCCGGGTTGGCGACGTTAGCGGCGGTGGCAGCCCCAGCTAGCCGGGCGGTGCGCGGGCTGGTCGCCGACACCGATCCGTTGGTCCGCGCCGCCGGCCTCGGCGCCTTGGGTGAATTGGGTTGCGGCCACGACGATTACACGGCGGTCAAACAGGCGCTACGAGCCTCGGCGTGGCAGGTACGCGAGGGGGCGGCCCGCGCGCTGGCCGGTGCGGCCGCGGACTTCGCGGTTCCTCGGCTGTCCGAGGCGCTCAGCGACGCGCACCTGGACGTGCGCAAGGCGGCGGTGCTCAGCCTGACCCGCTGGGCCGCCGAACCCGACGCCCGCGACGCGCTCGGGATCGCGCTCAAGGACAGCGATGCCGACGTGCGCGCCTACGCCCGCCGGGCCCTGGAGCATGACGACGTGACGGCGAAAGGCTAGTCAGCGCAGGATCTTGGCGTAGAGCAGACTGTCCTGCGGTTCGGGCCCCATGGTGGGGTAGACGGCGTGCCGCGCCAGCCGGCCTTCCAGGAAGAAGCCGGCGTGCTCGAGCAGGCGCGCCGAGCGTTCGTTGTCGACGCTGCAGGTGGCCCAGACCCGGTACACGTCGCGATCGGCGTCGAGCGCGGTGAGCAGCATGCCGAGCACCTCGGACATCAGGCCCTTGCCCCACCACCGTCGGCCCAGGCAGTAGCCGATCTCGACCGAGTGCGGCGCCGTGCGCCGGCAGCTGGCCAGCCCGACGACCTCGCCGCGGTGCCGTAGCTCGATCACCCAGGTCTTCTCGTCGGCGCCGGTGTTGAGCTTTTCGGTGATCACCCGCCGCGTCGCCGCGACGTCGGGGTGCGGCGCCCACAGCAGGTACTTCGTGACCTGCGGATCACGGGCGACCCGCTGGTAGAGGGGCCCGGCGTCGTCGAGCGTGGGCAGCCGCAGGGTCAGCCGCGGCCCGTTGATGCGGTCGGGTGGGTAGTCGGGCATTCCGATCCGCCCTCAGAGGCCGAGCGCGCGATACGTGTTGCGGACGAATCTCGGTTGGGCCGTGCGGAGTTTGGCCAGCGACGTGTTGCCGGCGACGGCCGTGGCCGCGTCGACGGTCAGGTCCGGCAGGTTCTGGATGAGGTAGATCAGGATCAGGTCCGCGGCCGGGTCGGCCTGCCACCAGGTCCCGTAGGCGCCGGGCCAGCTGAACGTGCCGACGCCGCCGGGCCCGAACAACGGTGTGGCCTTTGCGGGATCGGTCACCACGGACAGGTTCAGCCCGAAGCCGCGGCCGACCCAATACGGCGCGCCCAGGAAGTTGTGCCGCTTCTGCTCGTCGGTGAGCCGGTCGGTGCGCATCGACCGGACGGACTCCTCCGAGAGCACCCGCACACCGTCGATCGTCCCGCCGCCCAGCAGCATTCGCACGAAGCGCAGGTAATCGTCGGCGCTCGACCACAACCCGCCGCCGGCATTGCAGAACGACGGCGGCGTGAGGTGCGGCGGGCCCATCACACCGTGCTGCAGCTGGTGTTCGTTGGTGAGCCGGTACATCGTTGCCGCGCGGCGCCGGGCCTCGGCGGAGACGAAGAACCCGGTGTCGGTCATGCCCGCCGGGCCCAGGATCCGTTCGTCGAGAACCTGATGGAACGGCTTGCCGTCGATGCGGGAAGCGATGACGCCCAGCAGGTCGATGGAATGGCTGTAGGTGACCCGCTCGCCGGGCTGGTGCATCAGCGGCAGCTTGGCCAGCTCGGCCAGCCAGGTGTCCGGGCCCTGGTTGAACGGCAGCCGCATGTAGGCCTTGGAGATCGGCCCGGACACCGAGAACCCGTACGCCAGGCCGCTGGTGTGGGTGAGCAGGTCCTCGATCAGGATGGCGCGGTTCACCGGGTGGGTGCGCTCCAGCGGGCCGTGCGGATCGTCGAGCACCCGCAGGTCGGCCAGCTCCGGCGCCCAGCGCACGATCGGATCCTTGAGCGTCAGCTTGCCCTCGTCGAGGAGGCTCATGATCGCCGCGACCGTCACCGGCTTGGTCATCGACGCGATGCGAAACAGCGTGTCCCGCTGCATCGGCAGGCCCGCGTCCACGTCGCGATAGCCGATTTCGTTGACCTGCAGCAGTTCTCCGCGCTGCCATACCACCGTCACCGCGCCGGCGAGCACGCCGGCGTCACACACTTCGCGGACGGAGGCCGCGTTACCATCCAGGGCCGAGCGATTCACTCGGTCAGGTTAGCGGGCGGGCACCCGACGTCGACTAGCGCCGCTGCGCGCGGACGTACCAGAACGCCATTTCGACGCGGTTGCCGTCCAATTCGCGGCGCATGGTGGCCGGTTCGATCGACTCGATGTCCCAACCCGCGCCCCCGAGGACGTCGCGGAGTGTCTGCTCGGACACCGCGGGCCGCGGCCACTGCGGATCGGCGGGATTCGCGTCGGAGAAGCAGCTGATCAGCAGCGTGGCGCCCGGCCGGGTGGCCCGGTGCGCCGCGGCGGCGTAGCGGCGCTTGCCGTCCTCGTCGAGGCAGTGGAACATGCCGCTGTCGACGACGGTGTCGAACGCGTCGGCGTAGCCCGTGAGCTCGGTGGCGTCGGTCACCGCGAATGTCACCTGGGCTCCCGCGTCGGCGGCGCGCCGCTCGGCGGTGATCAGCGCGGTCGGGGACAGGTCCAGACCGGTCACGCGGAAGCCCTTCGTGGCCAGATAGATGGCGTTGTCGCCGAGGCCGCAGCCGATGTCGAGGACGTCGCCGTGCACCCAGCCGCGGTCATGCCATGCGATGACGCTGTCCTTGGGCGCCTTGGTGTCCCACGGCGGTGAGGGCATCGGGGGGATGCCCGCGCCGGGGCTCTCACCGCGGTAGAGCGCGTCGAAGTCCATGCGCTGCAAGCCGGAGAATCCGGAATCAGAGGTGGGGCCCGTCATCGTCGCCAGGGTAGTCGCCAAGGTAGTGCCGGCCGCCGCGTGTCGCTGTGAGACGGGCACACATCCTGTCCCTCCGCGGAGCGACTCGTGGGGCGCGTGTGACGAGCAGGCGGGAGCAGCGATGCGCGCCACACACGGCCGGCCCCGCCGCCCCCGAAATAAGTGCTACGCTGCCGTGCAGTCGACATCCTTTAACGATCCGTCCGGTGAGGCGGAGAAGGAGGTCAAGTTTCGTATGGGTGCTGCGGGCGACACGAGCTCAGGCAGTGATTCCCGGGAGTTGATGTCGGCGGCCGACGTGGGCCGCACCATTTCCCGTATCGCGCACCAGATCATCGAAAAGACGGCCCTCGACGGCCCCGATGCGCCCCGGGTCGTGCTGCTGGGAATCCCCACGCGCGGCGTGATCCTGGCCGAGCGGCTGGCCGGCAACATCGGCGAATACAGCGGCATCGAGGTCGGTTACGGCGCGTTGGACATCACCCTGTACCGCGACGACCTGATGCAAAAACCCCCGCGGCCGCTGGAAGCCACCTCGATCCCGGCCGGCGGCATCGACGACGCGCTGGTGATCCTGGTCGACGACGTGCTCTACTCCGGGCGCTCCGTGCGCTCCGCCCTCGACGCGCTGCGCGACGTCGGCCGCCCCCGGGTCGTGCAGCTGGCGGTGCTGGTCGACCGCGGCCACCGCGAACTGCCGCTGCGCGCCGACTATGTGGGCAAGAACGTCCCCACTTCACGCACCGAGAGCGTGCACGTGCTGTTCAACGAGAGCGACGGCGACGACGGGGTGGTGATCTCGCGATGACCCGCCACCTGCTCGCCGCCGGCGACCTGAGCCTCGACGACGCCACCGCCATCCTCGACGACGCCGACCGCTTCGCGCAGGCCCTGGTCGGCCGCGAGATCAAGAAACTGCCGACGCTGCGCGGCCGCACCATCGTGACGATGTTCTACGAGAACTCGACCCGCACCCGGGTGTCCTTCGAGGTGGCCGGCAAGTGGATGAGCGCCGACGTGATCAACGTCAGCGCCGCCGGGTCGTCGGTGGGCAAGGGCGAGTCCCTGCGCGACACCGCCCTGACGCTGCGAGCCGCCGGTGCCGACGCGCTGATCATCCGCCACCCGGCCTCGGGCGCCGCGCATCTGCTCGCCGAATGGACGGGCGGCGACAGCGATTCCAGCGATTCCGGCCCCTCGGTGGTCAACGCCGGCGACGGCACCCACGAGCACCCGACGCAGGCGCTGCTCGACGCGCTCACCATCCGCCAGCGGCTCGGCGGCATCGAGGGCCGGCGCGTCGTGATCGTCGGCGACGTCCTGCACAGCCGGGTCGCCCGCTCCAACGTCATGCTGCTGCACACGCTGGGCGCCGAAGTGGTGCTGGTGGCGCCGCCGACGCTGTTGCCGGTCGGCGTCGACGGCTGGCCGGTCACCGTGTCGAACGACTTCGACGCCGAGCTGCCCGCCGCCGACGCGGTGCTGATGCTGCGCGTGCAGGCCGAGCGGATGAACGGCGGCTTCTTCCCCTCGGTGCGCGAATACTCGTCCCTGTACGGGCTGTCCGATCGCCGCCAGGCGATGCTGCCCGGGCACGCGGTGGTGCTGCACCCCGGGCCGATGCTGCGCGGCATGGAGATCGCCTCGTCGGTGGCCGACTCGTCGCAATCGGCTGTGTTGCAACAGGTTTCCAATGGTGTGCACGTGCGGATGGCGGTGCTGTTCCATGTGCTCGTAGGGACGGAGTCGGCCGGAAACGAGGGAGTGGCATGAGCGTGCTGATCCGCGGTGTGCGCCTCTACGGTGACGGTGACGCCGTCGACGTGCTGGTCGACGACGGGCAGATCGCCGAAATCGGCGCGGGGCTACCGATTCCCGATACCGCAGACGTCATCGACGCGACCGGCCAGGTGCTGCTGCCCGGGTTCGTCGACCTGCACACCCACTTGCGCGAGCCGGGCCGCGAATACGCCGAGGACATCGAAACCGGCTCGGCCGCCGCGGCGTTGGGCGGCTACACCGCGGTGTTCGCGATGGCCAACACCACCCCGGTCGCCGACAGCCCGGTGGTCACCGACCACGTCTGGCATCGCGGCCAGCAGGTCGGCCTGGTCGATGTGCACCCGGTGGGCGCCGTCACCGTCGGGCTGGCCGGCAAAGAGCTCACCGAGATGGGCATGATGGCGGCCGGCGCCGCGCAGGTGCGGATGTTCTCCGACGACGGCATCTGCGTGCACGATCCGCTGGTGATGCGCCGCGCTCTCGAATACGCCACCGGCCTGGGCGTGCTCGTCGCCCAGCACGCCGAGGAGCCCCGGCTGACCGTCGGCGCCGTCGCCCACGAGGGACCAACCGCCGCCCGGCTGGGCCTGTCGGGATGGCCGCGGGCGGCCGAGGAATCCATCGTCGCCCGCGACGCGCTGCTGGCACGCGACGCCGGCGCCCGGGTGCACATCTGCCACGCCTCCACCGCGGGCACCGTCGAGATCGTGAAATGGGCCAAGGGCCAGGGGATTTCGATCACCGCCGAGGTCACCCCACACCACTTGATGCTCGACGACAGCCGGCTGGCCAGCTACGACGGGCGTAACCGCGTCAACCCGCCGCTGCGCGAAGCGGCCGACGCGGTGGCGCTGCGCCAGGCCCTGGCCGACGGCGTCATCGACTGCGTGGCCACCGATCACGCCCCGCACGCCGAGCACGAGAAGTGCTGCGAGTTCTCCGCGGCGCGCCCCGGCATGCTGGGGTTGCAGACGGCACTGTCGATCGTGGTGCAGACGATGGTCGTCCCGGGACTGCTCAGCTGGCGTGGCCTCGCCCGGGTGATGAGCGAAAACCCGGCACGCATCGCGCGCCTGCCCGATCAGGGCCGGCCGCTGGAAGTGGGGGAGCCGGCCAACCTGACCGTGGTGGACCCCGACGCCTCGTGGACCGTCGCCGGGCCCGACCTGGCCAGCCGGTCGGCCAACACGCCCTACGAGGCGATGACCCTGCCCGCCACCGTGACCGCGACCCTGCTGCGCGGCAAGGTCACCGCCCGAGATGGGAAGTGCCCGGCATGAATTCAGGCACGCTGGTGGGTTCGCTGATCTTCGCGGCCGTGCTGGTGGTGGTGATCACGGTGGTGATCCAGCTGATGATGCGCACCTGGCAGCGCCGCGCGCAGCGGCAGGAGGAGCTCATCGGCGACCTACCGCCGATCCCGGACGAGGTCGGTGCGGCGGCCATCACCACCCGCGGGCACTACTGCGGCTCCATGATGGCGCCGGGCTGGAGCGAGCGCATCGCGGCGGGCGATCTCGGCTACCGCAGCAAAGCGGTGCTGACCCGCTACGCCGGCGGCATCATGGTGGAACGCCTGCGGGCCCACCCGATTTGGATTCCACGGGACGCGATCACGGCGATCCGCCTGGAGCGCGGGATGGCGGTCAGGCCGGCCCGGATCGGCATCTTGGCGATCCGCTGGCGGCTGCCGTCGGGCGTCGAGATCGACACCGGTTTCCGGGCGAACGACCGCCACGACTACGACAAGTGGCTGGAGGAACGGGATGGCCAGGAGAAAGAGGTCGCGTGAGCAGTAAGGCGCTATTGGTGCTCGAAGACGGCCGCGTCTTCACCGGCACCCCGTTCGGCAAGATCGGCCAAACATTGGGCGAGGCCGTGTTTTCCACCGGTATGTCCGGCTACCAGGAGACGCTGACCGATCCCAGTTACCACCGGCAGATCGTGGTGGCCACCGCGCCGCAGATCGGCAACACGGGCTGGAACGACGAGGACGCCGAGAGCCGTGGCGACAAGATTTGGGTTGCCGGCTACGCGGTACGCGACCCGTCCCCGCGCCCGTCCAACTGGCGCGCCACCGGCACCCTGGAGGACGAGCTGATCCGTCAGCACGTCGTGGGGATCGCCGGCATCGACACCCGCGCGGTGGTGCGGCACCTGCGCACCCGCGGCTCGATGAAGGCGGGCGTGTTCTCCGGCGACGCGCTCGCCGCCCCGGACGAACTGGTGCAGCGGGTCAGGGGACAGCAGTCCATGCTGGGCGCCGACCTGGCCGGCGAGGTCAGCACGCCGGACACCTACATCGTGGAACCCGAAGGCACACCCCGGTTTACGGTGGCCGCGCTGGACCTGGGCATCAAGACCAACACGCCGCGCAACTTCGCCGGCCGGGGCATCCGCACCCACGTACTGGCGTCCTCGGTGAGCTATCAGCAGATCGCCGCCCTCAAACCGGACGGCGTCTTCCTGTCCAACGGTCCGGGCGACCCCGCCACCGCCGACCACATCGTGGCGGTCACCCGCGAGGTGCTCGGCGCCGGAATTCCGTTGTTCGGCATCTGTTTCGGCAACCAGATCCTGGGCCGGGCGCTGGGCCTGTCCACCTACAAGATGGTGTTCGGTCACCGCGGCATCAATATCCCGGTGATCGACCACGCGACCGGGCGGGTGGCGGTGACCGCACAGAATCACGGCTTCGCGCTCGAGGGGGAGGCCGGCCAGTCCTTCGACACGCCGTTCGGCCGGGCGATCGTCAGCCACACCTGCGCCAACGACGGGGTGGTCGAGGGCGTCAAACTCGCCGACGGACGGGCCTTTTCGGTTCAGTATCATCCGGAGGCCGCCGCCGGGCCGCACGACGCGAATTACCTGTTCGACCAATTCATCGACTTGATGGCTTCCCACGAAAGCGGAAGGGGCCGCTGATGCCGCGCCGCACCGACCTCAACCACGTTCTGGTGATCGGTTCGGGTCCGATCGTGATCGGGCAGGCCTGTGAGTTCGACTACTCGGGCACCCAGGCCTGCCGGGTGCTGCGGGCCGAGGGGCTGCAGGTCAGCCTGGTCAACTCGAACCCGGCGACGATCATGACCGACCCGGAGTACGCCGACCACACCTACGTCGAGCCGATCACCGCCGCATTCGTCGGAAAGGTGATCGCGCAGCAAGCCGCGCGCGGCAACAAGATCGACGCACTGCTGGCCACCCTGGGCGGGCAGACCGCGCTGAACACCGCGGTCGCGCTGTACGAGAACGGGGCGCTGGAGCGCCACGGTGTCGAGCTCATCGGCGCCGACTTCGACGCCATCCAGCGTGGCGAGGACCGGCAGATGTTCAAGGACATCGTCGCCAAGGTGGGCGGTGAATCCGCCCGCAGCCGAGTGTGTTTCACCATGGACGAGGTCCGCGAGACGGTCGACGAGCTGGGCCTCCCGGTAGTGGTGCGACCCAGCTTCACCATGGGCGGCCTGGGTTCGGGGATGGCGCGATCCGTCGAGGAGGTCGACCGGATGGCCGGCGCCGGGCTGGCCGAAAGTCCCAGCGCCAACGTGCTCATCGAGGAATCGATCTACGGCTGGAAGGAATTCGAGCTCGAGCTGATGCGCGACGGCAACGACAACGTGGTCGTGGTGTGCTCGATCGAGAACTTCGACCCGATGGGCGTGCACACCGGTGACTCGGTCACCGTCGCGCCGGCCATGACGCTGACCGACCGGGAATACCAGCGGATGCGCGATCTGGGCATCGCGATCCTGCGCGAGGTCGGCGTGGACACCGGGGGGTGCAACATCCAGTTCGCGATCAACCCGGCCGACGGCCGGCTGATCGTCATCGAGATGAACCCGCGGGTGTCGCGGTCCAGCGCGCTGGCGTCCAAGGCGACCGGCTTCCCGATCGCCAAGATCGCCGCGAAACTGGCCATCGGCTACACCCTCGACGAGATCCTCAACGACATCACCAAGGAAACGCCCGCCTGCTTCGAGCCCACCCTGGACTACGTGGTGGTCAAGGCGCCGCGGTTCGCCTTCGAGAAATTCCCGGGCGCCGACCCCACCCTGACCACCACGATGAAATCCGTCGGCGAGGCAATGTCGTTGGGCCGCAACTTCATTGAGGCATTGGGCAAGGTGATGCGGTCGCTGGAGACCAGCCGCGCGGGCTTCTGGACCAAGCCCGACGACGACGGGGACATCGAGGAGGTGCTGACCCGGCTGCGCACCCCGACCGAGGGCCGGCTCTACGACATCGAACTCGCGCTGCGGCTGGGTGCGTCGGTGGAACGCGTCGCCGAGGCCAGCGGTGTGGACCCGTGGTTCGTCGCGCAGATCGGCGAGCTGATCACGCTGCGCGCCGAGCTGATCGCCGCCCCGGTCCTCGACGCCGACCTGCTGCGCCGCGGCAAGCACAGCGGGCTCTCGGACCGCCAGATCGCCGCGCTGCGACCGGAATTGGCCGGGGAGAACGGGGTGCGGTCGCTGCGCGAGCGCTTGGGCGTGCACCCGGTGTACAAGACCGTCGACACCTGCGCGGCCGAGTTCGAGGCCAAGACGCCGTATCACTACAGCAGCTACGAGCTGGACCCCGCCGCCGAGACCGAGGTGGCCCCGCAGACCGAAAAGCCCAAGGTGCTGATCCTGGGGTCGGGCCCCAACCGGATCGGGCAGGGCATCGAATTCGACTACAGCTGCGTGCATGCGGCTACGACGTTGAGCCAGGCCGGTTTTGAGACCGTGATGGTCAACTGCAACCCGGAGACGGTGTCCACCGACTACGACACCGCCGACCGGCTGTACTTCGAGCCGCTGACCTTCGAGGACGTCCTGGAGGTGTTCCGCGCCGAGCAGCAGTCCGGCGGTGACGGGCCGGGGGTGGCCGGGGTGATCGTGCAACTCGGCGGCCAAACTCCGCTCGGGCTGGCGCAACGCCTCGCCGATGCGGGCGTGCCGATCGTCGGCACCCCGCCGGAGGCCATCGACCTGGCCGAGGATCGCGGCGCGTTCGGCGACGTGCTCACCGCGGCCGGCCTGCCCGCGCCGAAGTACGGCACCGCAACCACTTTCGACCAGGCCCGCCGGATCGCCGAAGGCATCGGCTACCCGGTGCTGGTGCGGCCGTCCTACGTGCTGGGCGGTCGCGGCATGGAGATCGTCTACGACGAGGAGACGCTGCGCGGCTACATCACCCGCGCCACCGAGCTCTCGCCCGAGCACCCCGTGCTGGTCGACCGCTTCCTCGAGGACGCGGTGGAGATCGACGTCGACGCGCTCTGCGACGGCACCGAGGTGTACATCGGCGGCATCATGGAGCACATCGAGGAGGCCGGCATCCACTCCGGCGACTCGGCGTGCGCGCTCCCGCCGGTCACGCTGGGCCGCAGCGACATCGAGAAGGTGCGCCGCGCCACCGAAGCCATCGCACACGGCATCGGCGTGGTCGGGCTGCTCAACGTGCAGTACGCGCTCAAGGACGACGTGCTCTACGTCCTGGAGGCCAACCCGCGGGCCAGCCGCACGGTGCCCTTCGTGTCCAAGGCCACCGCGATCCCGCTTGCCAAGGCGTGTGCCCGGGTCATGTTGGGCGCCAGCATCTCCCAGCTTCGTGAGGAGGGGCTGCTGGCGGCGTCCGGGGACGGGGCGCACGCGGCGCTGGACGCCCCGATCGCGGTCAAGGAGGCGGTGCTGCCGTTCCACCGCTTCCGCCGCGCCGACGGCGCCGCCATCGACTCGCTGCTCGGCCCGGAGATGAAGTCCACCGGCGAGGTGATGGGAATCGACCGCGACTTCGGCAGCGCGTTCGCCAAGAGCCAGACCGCCGCCTACGGGTCGCTGCCGGCGCGGGGCACCATCTTCGTGTCGGTCGCCAACCGGGACAAGCGCTCACTGGTGTTCCCCGTCAAGCGCCTGGCCGACCTGGGATTCCGCGTGCTTGCCACCGAGGGCACCGCGGAGATGTTGCGCCGCAACGGGATTCCGTGCGACGAAGTGCGTAAGCACTTCGAGGACCCCCAGCCGGGCCGCCCCGCGCAGTCGGCGGTGGACGCGATCAAGGCCGGCGAGGTCGACATGGTGATCAACACGCCCTACGGCAACTCCGGGCCGCGCATCGACGGCTATGAAATCCGTTCGGCCGCGGTGTCGGTCAACATCCCCTGCGTCACCACGGTGCAGGGCGCGTCGGCCGCGGTGCAGGGCATCGAAGCGGGCATCCGCGGCGACATCGGCGTGCGCAGCCTGCAGGAGCTGCACAGCCAGATCGGCCAGGGCGGCCTGAACGGAAACGGCGCCCGATGACCGGCTTCGGGGTCCGGCTCGCCGACGCGAAAGCCGAACGCGGGCCGCTGTGCGTGGGCATCGACCCGCACCCCGAGCTGCTGCGGGCGTGGGGACTGCCCACCACAGCCGACGGGCTGGCCGCGTTCTGTGACATCTGCATCGAGGCGTTCTCCGGCTTCGCCGTCGTCAAGCCACAGGTGGCGTTCTTCGAGGCGTACGGCGCGGCCGGATTCGCGGTGCTGGAACGCACCATCGCGGCGCTGCGGTCGGCCGGGGTGCTGGTGTTGGCCGACGCCAAGCGCGGCGACATCGGAACGACGATGGCCGCCTACGCCGCCGCCTGGGCGGGGGATTCGCCCCTGGCCGCCGACGCGGTGACGGCCACGCCGTACCTGGGGTTCGGGTCGCTGCGGCCGCTGCTGGAAGCCGCCGCCGCGCACGACCGGGGGGTTTTCGTGCTGGCGGCCACGTCCAACCCGGAGGGCGCGACCGTGCAGCGGGCCGCCTTCGACGGCCGCACGGTGGCCCAGCTGGTCGTCGACCAGGCGGCGGTGGTGAATCGGTCCGCGACGCCGTCCGGGCCCGGATACGTCGGCGTCGTCGTGGGCGCGACGGTGCTGCAGGCGCCCGATCTGAGCGCCCTGGGTGGCCCGGTGCTGGTGCCCGGCCTCGGGGTGCAGGGCGGGCGGCCCGAGGCGCTGGCCGGGCTGGGCGGGGCCGAACCGGGGCAGCTGCTGCCCGCGGTGGCGCGCGAGGTGCTGCGGGCCGGGCCGGGGGTGGCGGAGCTGCGCGGGGCGGCCGACCGGATGCTCGACGCCGTCGCCTATCTGGCGGTCTGAGCCGCCTAGTCCGACGCCAGCGCCGTGCTGGGCTGGGCGGTTTCCACGATGACGGTGGTTGCCTTGACGACGGCCACCGCGACGCTGCCGGGTCGCAGCTGCAGCTCCTCAGCGGCCTCGGTGCTCATCAGCGAAACGACGGTGAACGGGCCGCACTGCATCTCCACCTGTGTCATCACCTTGTCGCTGACCACCGAGGTGACCAGCCCGACGAAGCGGTTGCGGGCCGAGCTGCCGATGCTGAGCGGGTCGGCCGGCGGCGCGGGCGCGTTGCTGCGGGAGAAGCGGGCCAGATCCTCGCTCGCGATCACCTTGCGGCCGGCGGCGTCGTGACTGACCTCCAACGCCCCCTGGTTGATCCAGCGTCGCACCGTGTCATCACTGACGCCGAGCAACTCAGCCGCCTGGCGAATTCGCAGGTTGGACACGCCCCGATCGTATCTGATCCCTGACCGCGGATTAGCTGAAGCGCGACCCGGCGCGGCCGCTTTTCCGCAGGTACGGAGCGTTTTATGACGTTGCCTCGTTCCTGCGCCTGCATCTGCCCGTTTGGCGCGAATCCGCGGAAGCGCTCGCCGGCCCGCAGCGCGCCCGATGCCCGTCTACCCACGGCGCTGCGGCGCGCGGCGGTTGGCGACGCTCGGCGCCCCGGTGGGGCGTGGATCGTCGACGATGACCCGTCACCCGTTGGGCCGCAACGGGATTCGCCGCGCGTCCCGGTGCCGTGCCGGCGTCGCCGTCCCGCCGGTCACCCGGACGGGGCCGTGGCCCGGAGGAGCCGGCCCCCGCCACCCGGCGCCGGGGACCCGGGCCCCACAGGTTCGCGCGGGACCCGCCGAGGCTCGTCGCAGCGGCGAACCACGGCGCTGGCCTGCCCTTTGGCCGGCGAACGCGACACGCGCGACACGCCGTGGCGAATGCGTGATCCCTCGCACCGCCCCGCGCGAGCGCGCGCCGGCGCGTTTCCGGAGCACCAGGCCGCCGCGCCCCGCGCGGGCCGCTCGGCTAAAGCCGCAGGTAGAAAGCTCAATCGAGCCCAAGATCGGGTCGCTCCGGAGCCGCCGGGACGGCGTCGAGGCGGCCGTCGCCGACGCCGGTTGGCGGGCCGCTTGGGCGGGACACGCCCCATTGCATGCTGGGAGTTTGCCCCGTTAAGCAGGGGGGCGGGTTAGATTTCGTCAGGAGGCCTGAGTACGGTCGTCTCCGCTGGCAGAAGAACCGGCGAGACAAAATGAGATCGATTGAAATTGATTGATCAGATACGGAGGAATCGTGGCCCTTCCCCAGTTGACCGACGAGCAGCGCGCGGCCGCGTTGGAGAAGGCGGCTGCCGCACGTCGAGCACGAGCAGAGCTCAAGGACCGGCTGAAGCGTGGCGGCACCAACCTCACCCAGGTGCTCAAGGACGCCGAGACCGACGAAGTCCTGGGCAAGATGAAGGTTTCGGCGCTTCTCGAGGCGTTGCCCAAGGTGGGCAAGGTCAAGGCGCAGGAAATCATGACTGAGCTGGAGATCGCCCCCACCCGCCGCCTGCGCGGTCTCGGCGATCGTCAGCGCAAGGCCCTGCTGGAAAAGTTCGGCTCCTAACCCGCCCGCCGACGATGCAGGCCGAACGGCCTGAGGAGAAGGCGGGCAATCCGACCCACGCCGTGGGCGCGCCTGTCCAGGAGCGCCGGTGAGCGGCAGCGGGGGACCGGACATCGGACACGGGGCACGTCCCGAACCCTCGGGTGACGGACGTGTGGTCGTGCTGTCCGGTCCCTCCGCGGTCGGCAAGTCGACGGTGGTCCGGTGCCTGCGCGAGCGGGTCCCGGACCTGCATTTCAGCGTCTCGGCCACCACGCGCGCGCCGCGGCCCGGCGAGGTCGACGGCGTCGACTACCACTTCGTCAGCCCCGCCCGCTTCCAGCAGCTCATCGACGAGGGCGCCCTCCTGGAATGGGCCGAGATTCACGCGGGCCTACACCGCTCTGGCACCCTGGCCGAGCCGGTTCGGGCCGCCACCGCCCGCGGATTCCCGGTCCTGATCGAGGTGGACCTGGCCGGCGCCAGGGCGGTGAAGAAGGCGATGCCCGAGGCCCTGACGGTGTTTTTGGCGCCGCCCAGCTGGGAGGACTTGGAGGCCAGGCTCGTGGGCCGCGGCACCGAGACCGCGGAGGTCATGCAGCGGCGCCTCGAGACGGCCCGCATCGAAATGGCGGCCCGCGACGACTTTGACCGGGTGGTCGTCAACCGTCGATTGGAGTCTGCGTGCTCCGAATTGGTATCCTTGCTGGTGGGAACTGCGCCGGACCAGCATGACCCGGCTGGCCAGACCAGAAGCCAGACCACATCGAATCACGATTGAGCACCGAACTTTCAGCGGCGAAGCCGTTTTGGGGCTCTGGGCCGCCTTTGAAGAAAACGCAGAAAACACGCAGAAACGTAGAGGAGATTGACCTCAGTGACTATTCCGCAGTCCGACGCGGCGCTGGCCGCGGTTCCCGACCGGTTCGACCTGTCCGCCGGGGCGCCGGGCGCTTACGACACTCCGCTGGGCATCACCAACCCGCCCATCGACGAGCTGCTGGACCGCGTGTCGAGCAAGTACGCGCTCGTCATCTACGCGGCCAAGCGGGCCCGTCAGATCAACGATTACTACAACCAGCTGGGTGAGGGCATCCTCGAGTACGTGGGGCCGCTGGTCGAGCCGGGGCTGCAGGAAAAGCCTCTCTCGATCGCGATGCGCGAGATCCACGGCGACCTGCTCGAGCACACCGAGGGCGAGTAACAGGGCCGGGCCGGGCGCGCTGTGGACCGCACGCGGATCCCCAAACGAGTCGTAGTCGGTGTCTCCGGCGGCATCGCCGCCTACAAGGCGTGCACCGTCGTCCGTCAGCTGTCCGAGGCCGGCCATTCCGTCCGGGTCATTCCGACCGAGTCCGCGCTGCGTTTCGTCGGTGCGGCCACGTTTGAGGCGCTCTCCGGCCAGCCGGTGCACACCGGCGTCTTCGACGACGTTCCCGAGGTCCCGCACGTCCAGCTCGGCAAGCAGGCCGACCTGGTCGTGGTGGCTCCGGCCACCGCGGACCTGCTGGCCCGCGCGGTGCACGGCCGTGCCGACGATCTGCTGACCGCCACCCTGCTCACCGCGCGGTGTCCGGTGCTGTTCGCGCCGGCCATGCACACCGAGATGTGGTTGCACCCGGCCACCGTCGACAACGTGGCCACGTTGCGCCGGCGGGGTGCAGTCGTCCTCGAGCCCGCCGCCGGGCGGCTCACCGGGACGGACAGCGGGTCGGGCCGGCTGCCCGAAGCCGAGGAGATCACCACCCTGGCCCACCTGTTGCTGGAACGCCACGACGCGCTGCCCTACGACCTCGCCGGCCGCAAAATGCTGGTGACCGCCGGCGGCACCCGCGAACCGGTCGACCCGGTGCGCTTCATCGGTAACCGAAGCTCGGGCAAGCAGGGCTACGCGGTGGCGCGGGTGGCGGCCCAGCGCGGCGCCGAGGTCACGCTGATCGCCGGGCACACCGCCGGGCTGATCGATCCCGCCGGCGTCGAGGTCGTCCACGTCAGCTCCGCGGCCCAGCTGGGCGACGCGGTGTCCAAGCGCGCCCCCGAGGCGGACGTGCTGGTGATGGCCGCCGCGGTCGCCGACTTCCGGCCTGCGCACGTTGCCGCCGCCAAGATCAAAAAGAGCGCCTCCGATGACGCCGCGACCCCGACGATCGAGCTGGTGCGCAACGACGACGTGCTCGCCGGGGCGGTGCGGGCCCGCGCCCACGGGCAGCTCCCCAACATGCGGGCCATCGTCGGATTCGCCGCCGAGACCGGCGACGCCAACGGAGATGTGCTGTTTCACGCCCGGGCCAAGCTGCAGCGCAAGGGCTGCGATCTGCTGGTGGTCAACGCGGTCGGTGAGGGCCGCGCGTTCGAGGTGGACAGCAACGACGGCTGGCTGCTGGCCTCCGACGGCACCGAGTCGGCGCTCCAGCACGGCTCCAAGACATTGATGGCCAGTCGTATCGTGGATGCGATCGCCGCGTTCCTGCACGGGGACAGCGGGTAAACGCTCGAGTTCTTCTCGGCACCGGGACGGGGTGCCGACCGGGCTGATGCGAGCCGATATAATTCGGTTGACTAACTATTTGGAAGGATTGGCATGAGCGAAAAGGGTCGCCTGTTTACCAGTGAGTCGGTGACTGAGGGACATCCCGACAAGATCTGTGACGCGATCAGCGACTCGGTCCTCGACGCGTTGCTGGCCGGGGACCCGCACTCACGTGTCGCCGTCGAGACGGCCGTCACCACCGGTCAGGTTCATGTCATCGGCGAGGTCACCACGACCGCCAAGGAAGCATTCGCCGACATCACCAACACCGTTCGCGCGCGCATCCTCGACATCGGCTACGACCACTCCGACAAGGGCTTCGACGGCGAGACCTGCGGCGTCAACATCGGCATCGGGCGTCAGTCGCCCGACATCGCCCAGGGTGTCGACACCGCCCACGAGACGCGCGTCGAGGGCGCCGCGGACCCGCTGGACCTACAGGGCGCCGGCGACCAGGGCCTGATGTTCGGGTACGCCATCAGCGACACCCCGGAACTGATGCCGCTGCCGATCGCGCTGGCGCACCGCCTGTCGCGCAAGCTGACCGAGGTCCGCAAGAACGGAACGCTGGACTACCTGCGCCCGGACGGCAAGACCCAGGTCACCATCGAGTACGAGGACAACGTTCCGACCCGGTTGGACACCGTGGTGGTCTCCACCCAGCACGCCGACGGGATCGACCTGGAGAAGACGCTGGATCCCGACATCCGCAAGCACGTCCTGGAGACCGTGCTCAAGGAGTTGGCTCACGAGACGCTGGACTCGTCGACGACCCGCGTACTGGTCAACCCGACCGGCAAGTTCGTCGTCGGCGGCCCGATGGGCGACGCCGGCCTCACCGGCCGCAAGATCATCGTCGACACCTACGGCGGCTGGGCGCGGCACGGCGGCGGGGCCTTCTCCGGCAAGGACCCGTCCAAGGTGGACCGGTCGGCGGCGTACGCGATGCGCTGGGTGGCCAAGAACATCGTCGCCGCCGGGCTGGCGGAGCGGGTCGAGGTGCAGGTGGCCTACGCCATCGGCAAGGCCGCGCCGGTCGGACTGTTCATCGAGACGTTCGGCACCGCGACGGTCGACCCGGTCAAGATCGAGAAGATCGTCCCCGAGGTGTTCGACCTGCGGCCCGGCGCGATCGTCCGCGACCTGGACCTGCTGCGCCCGATCTATGCGCCGACCGCCGCGTACGGCCACTTCGGCCGCACCGACATCGAGCTCCCCTGGGAGCAGCTGAACAAGGTCGACGACCTCAAGCGCGCCATCTAGGGGGTCTCCGCGAACGTGAGGTTGCAGTCACGTTCGGCGGGTCACCGCCGCGGCGCCGGGTGATCGGAATCGAGCGCGGGCAGCCCGTCGATGCTGCGCCGGTTGCGGTCGATCAGCCGCGTGTAGGCCTCCGCGGACGCCTTGCCGTGATGCGCGTCGAGGACCGGTCGTTCGTCGACCAGCTCGTAGTAGGGCACCGCGAATCCGCAGGCGTCGGCGATGCGTTCCACGTCGACCACGATGATCGCGCGGATGCCCGCACGTCCTCCGCCGAAATGCCCTATGATATCGGCGAATTCGGCGTCGTCGGGGCGCAGCACCCGCCCGGTGCCGAACAGGCGCAGGATCCGCGAGTTGCGGGTGAACGAGCAGAACATGACGGTGATGCGGCCGTTGTCGCGCAGATGGGCGATGGTCTCCACGCCGCTGCCGAACAGATCCAGGTAGGCCACGGTGTGCTCGTCGAGCACCGCGAACGTGTCGCAATATCCCTTGGGGGACAGGTTGATTCGCCCCCCTTCGGAGGGGGCGGTGGCGACGAAGAAAACGGCCTGCTCGCGGATGAAGTCGCGCAGCGACCCGTCGATGCTGCCAAATTCCTTCGCCACTCGTGCAGCGTAGCCGCTAGCCGGTGAAGCGGTAGTCGTCCAGATCGAATCGCCGGCTGCGCCAGTACACCTCCGGGGTGGTGCCCGGCCGCAGCGGCACGTCGCCGTTCTTGTCGAAGTAATAGCTGTTGGACAGCCGGCAACTGTCCTGCCAGAAGATCTGCCGGGGCCGCCGGCGCATCATCTCGGCGAAGTAGCGGGCGTTGGCCTCCTCGCTCACCTCGACGCGGGTCGCGCCCAGGCGCTCGGCCCGCTTGAGACACCGCACGATGTGATGGGTCTGCGCCTCGATCAGCGCGAAATACGAAGAGCCGACGTAACCGTAGGGGCCGAACACCGTGAACAGGTTGGGGAAACCCGGAACGGTGACGCCCTCATAGGCCTGCAAGCGGTGCTCGTCCCAGAACCGGCTCAAGGAGCGGCCGCCGCTGCCGGTGACCGCGAACGTGGGGACGTTGTCGGGGTCCATCACCTTGAAGCCGGTCGCCAGGATGAGCACGTCGACCTCGTGGGTTTCGCCGTCGGTGGTCGCCACAGCGCCGGGCGTGACCTTGTCGATCGGCTCGGTGACCAGCCGCACGTTGTCGCGGTTGAAGGTGGCCAGGTAGCCGTTGTGGAAGCCGGGACGCTTGCAGCCGACGGCGTACTGCGGGGTGAGCTGTTCGCGCACCGCCGGGTCGCGCACTTGCCGCCGCAGATAAGCCTTACCCAGCGCGGCCATCCTCTTGGCCAACGGGATCACCGTGAAGTAGTGCGCCGAGATCGGGAAGGTGAGTTCCACGTACGCCTGGCTGAGGAGGCGCTGCAGCACCTTGCCGCCGGGGATGCGCATCGCCCAGCGCGCCGGCGCGGGCAGGGGGACATCCAGCTTGGGGAAACACCAGATCGGGGTGCGCTGAAACACCGTGAGCGACGAGACAATTGGCGCGATCTCGGGGATCACCTGCACGGCCGAGGCGCCGGTGCCGATCACCGCGACGCGCTTGCCGCTCAGGTCCTGGTGATGATCCCACCGGGCGGTGTGCATGGTGATGCCGGCGAACGAGTCCACCCCGTCGATGTCGGGCAGGTTCGGCACCGTCAGCACGCCGCAGGCGCTGATCAAAAACCGCGCCGTGATTTCGCCGGCCGGGTCCGTCTGCACCCGCCACAGGCCGCGCTCGTCGTCGAACTCGGCCGCTTGCACCTTGGTGTTGAACCGGATCCGCGACCGGATGCCGTACTTGTCGGCGCAGTGCTCGGCGTAGGCCTTGAGTTCGCGGCCCGGCGCGTAGGTGCGCGACCAGTGTCGGCTCTGCTCGAAGGAGAACTGATAGGAGAACGACGGAATGTCCACGGCGATACCGGGATAGGTGTTCCAGTGCCAGGTGCCGCCGACCCCGTCGCCGGCTTCGAGCACCAGGTAGTCGGGCAGCCCGGCCTTGTCGAGGTTGATCGCGGCGCCGATGCCGGAGAATCCTGCGCCGATGATCAGCGTGTGGTAGTCGGGGTTTTCCCCGTCCGGCCGGGCGAAGGCGGGCTCCGTCATGAACTCACCGTACGCCCCGGACTCAGCCCTGCAGGGCCGTTCGCAGCGCCGCCAGCCCGCGCTCGAGCGCCGCGGTGGCCGCGGGCACCACGCCGGCATAGCCCAGGTAGCCGTGCACCATCGTCTCGGCGTTGTGCACCTGGACGGCGACCCCGGCGGCCCCCAGCAGTTCGCCGTACCGGATGCCGTCATCGCGCAGCGGGTCATAGCCGGCGACGCCGATGTAGGCCGGCGCCAGTTTGCTCAGGTCTTTCGCGCGGCCCGGCGCCAGGTCCGACGGCGGGTCGGACAGGTCGATTTCGCCCGCGTACCAACGCGAGAACTCGGCGACGGCCTTGACGTCGAGAATCGGCGCGGTGGCGTTTTCGGCGAAGGACGGCAGCGTGGCGTCCCACATGGTCGACGGGTACCACAACAACTGGAATTTCAGCGCCGGTCCGCCGTGGTCGCGCGCCCGCTGCGCCACGGCGGCGGCGATGGTGCCGCCGGCCGAATCCCCGGCGACGGCCATGCGGCCCGGGTCGCCGTGCAGGTCGGCGGCGTGCTCGGCGACCCAAAGCGTTGCGGCCCACGCGTCTTCGACGGCGCCGGGGTAGGGGTGCTCGGGTGCCAGCCGGTAGTCGACCGACACCACGATCGCGTCGGCGCCGACCGCGTGCTGGCGGGCCGTGCCGTCGTGGGTGTCGAGGTCGCCGATGACGAAGCCGCCGCCGTGGAAGAACAGCACGACGGGCGCCGCGGGGATCCCGCTGCGGCCATCGGAATGGCTTGGCGGCCAATAAATCCGGATCGCGACCGAATCCGCGGGGCCCGCAATGGTGCGGTCCTCGACCCGCAGCTCGGGATGCAACGGCCTGCGCGGCAGGTCGCGGAACCGCTGCCGCGCCGCGTCGATTCCGTCCTCGGTGGATAGCCGGAAGGGAACCGCATCCAGTACCTTCTGCAGGATGGGGTCGATCGCGGGTTTCTCGTCGGCTGTGTTATCCAAGCTGGGCATGGACGTACCGTACGCACCTCGACTGGTGGCCGGCGCCTGGGTGGTGGCCGGTTGGGTGGCCCTTGGCTACGGCATCTACCTGACCGTGCTGGCGCTGCGCTCCCCGCCGGGCCTCGAGCTCACCGGGCACTGGGTGCTGCAGCCGGCGTTCAAGGCCTCGATGGCCTTCCTGCTGATGCTGGCCGCCGCGGGGCACGGATGCGTCCGGGAGCGACGGTGGTTGATGCCGGCGCTGCTGTTGTCCGCCATCGGCGACTGGGTGCTCGCGATCCCGTGGTGGACACTGTCCTTCGAGGTCGGCCTGGCGGCATTCCTGTTGGCGCACTTGTGTTTTATCGCCGCCCTGCTGCCGCTGGTGCCGCAGTGGTCGTCGCGCGCCGAGCGGCCCTCGACGCCGCGGATCGCCGCGGTGGTCCTGATGTGCCTGGTGTCGATCGCGCTGCTGGCGTGGTTCTGGCCGCACCTGGGCCCGAACAACCTGACGTTGCCGGTCACGGTCTACCTCGTGGTGCTGACCGCCATGGTGTGCACGGCGTTGCTGGCAAAGCTGCCGACGATCTGGACGGCCGTGGGGGCGGTGTGTTTCGCGGCGTCGGACTCGATGATCGCCATCAGCCGCTTCGTCCTGGGCAACGAGGCGCTCGCGGTGCCGATCTGGTGGTCCTACGCGGCGGCCCAGATCCTGATCACGGCGGGGTTCTTCTTCGGTCGCGAGCTCGCCGGCCAGGACACCGGGGAGGCCCCGGCGCCCGCCGAAGGCTGATTGTCGCATGCGCCCGGTACGCTGCGGCCCGGACGGTAAAACATTGGACAGCACCATGATTCGCGGCCCGAGGGTGCCGTGAGCCCCAGCGCGCGCACGCCGGTCGAGGTGGAACCGATCGCCCGCGTGCTGCCGATGCTGTCCGTGCCGCACCTCGACCGCGAGTTCGACTACCTGGTGTCGGCCGAGCAGTCCGACGACGCCCAGCCCGGGGTGCGGGTCCGGGTGCGTTTCCACGGCCGGCTGGTCGATGCGTTCGTGCTCGAGCGCCGCAACGACACCGACCACCAGGGGAAGCTGGGCTGGCTCGATCGCGTCGTATCCGCCGAGCCGGTGCTCACCCCGGAGATCCGCAGGCTGGTCGACGCGGTGGCCGCGCGCTACGCCGGCACCCGCCCCGACGTGTTGCGGCTGGCCGTGCCGGCCCGCCACGCCAGGGTGGAGCGGGAATCCGTCGTGGCCCGGGATCCAGCGCTCCCGGCCCCCGTCGACCCCTCAGGCTGGGACGGCTACGGGCGCGGCGCCCAGTTCCTGTCCGCCCTGGCCGAGTCGCGCGCCGCCCGCGCGGTGTGGCAGGCGCTGCCGGGTGAGCCGTGGACCGACCGCTTCGCCGAGGCCGCCGCGCAAACGGTGCGGGCCGGCCGCTCGGCGCTGGCGATCGTTCCCGATCAACGCGACCTGGACGCCCTGTGGCGGGCCGCGACGGCGCGGATCGACGAGGGCGGCGTGGTGGCCCTGTCGGCCGGCCTGGGACCGGCGGCCCGCTATCGGCGCTGGCTGGCGGCGCTGCGCGGCACCGCGCGGCTGGTGATCGGTACCCGCAGCGCGGTGTTCGCGCCGCTGAGCGACCTGGGTCTGGTGATGGTGTGGGCCGACGCCGACGACAGCCTGGCCGAGCCGCGGGCCCCGTATCCGCACGCCCGCGAGGTGGCGATGCTGCGCGCGCACCAGGCCCGGTGCGCGGCGCTGATCGGCGGCTACGCGCGTACCGCGGAGGCCCACGCGCTGGTGCGCAGCGGATGGGCGCACGACATCGTCGCGGCGCGGCCCGTGGTGCGCGCCCGCACCCCGCGGGTGAGCGCGCTCGACGACACCGGCTACGCCGACGAGCGCGACCCCGCGGCGCGCACGGCACGCATTCCCTCGATCGCGCTGCGCGCCGCCCGCACGGCGCTGCAGGCCGCGGCGCCGGTGCTGGTGCAGGTGCCCCGGCGCGGGTACATCCCGTCGCTGGCGTGCGCGCGCTGCCGCACCATCGCCCGCTGCCGGCACTGCACGGGGCCCCTCTCGCTCACCGAGTCCGAGTCGTCGCAGGAGGGGGGCGCGGCGCTGCTGTGCCGCTGGTGCGGGCGGATCGACCCCACGCGCCGGTGCGCGCGCTGCGGGTCGGATGCGGTGCGCGCCGTCGTTGTCGGGGCCCGCCGCACCGCCGAGGAACTCGGCCGCGCGTTTCCCGGCACGCCGGTGATCACCTCGTCGGGCGACGGCGTCGTGCCCGAGGTCGCGCCCGGCCCGGCGCTCGTGGTCGCCACCCCGGGCGCCGAGCCACACGCATCCGGCGGCTACGGGGCGGCGCTGCTGTTGGACACCTGGGCGCTGCTGGGCCGGCAAGATCTGCGGGCCGGCGAGGACGCGTTGTGGCGCTGGATGAGCGCCGCCGCGCTGGTGCGTGCCCGCGGCGACGGCGGCGTGGTGCTGGTGGTCGCCGAATCATCGCTTCCCACAGTACAATCGCTGATCCGCTGGGACCCGGTGGGGCACGCGGAATCGGAACTGACCGCCCGCGCCGAGGTGGGCCTGCCGCCCAGCGTGCACATGGCCGCCATCGACGGAACGCCCGACGCGGTGACCGCGCTGCTCGACGAGATCCGGCTGGCCGAGCTGGAAGCCGACCTGCTCGGGCCGGTGGATCTACCGTCCGGCGTCCGCCGCCCCGCGGGGACCCCGCCCGGCGTGGCGGTGACCAGAATGCTGGTGCGCGTGCCCCGCCGCCAGGGCCTGGCGCTGGCCGCCGCGCTGCGCCGCGGCGTCGGGATACTCAGCGCCCGGCAAACCCATGAGCCCGCCCGGGTCCAGATCGATCCGCTACACATCGGCTAACTTTCACAAACAGTTACCCTGGGCGACAGTATGTGCATGCAATATTCTGTGTTTACGACATTCGAAGGTTGCTACACTTTCTATTCCTTAGCCGCCGAGAGGCCGGAAACCATCCGGGGAGGGGCGATATGACAGCGGACAACGCGACTGTTGACGAGTCATTGGATGTCATCACCGATGCTTTGCTGACGGCCTCCCGTTTGCTGATGGCCATCTCGGCGCGTTCCGTCGGACAGGTCGACGAGACCATCACCATCGCGCAGTTCCGGACGCTGGTGATCCTGTCCAATCGCGGCCCGGTCAATCTGGCCACGCTCGCGGGCCTGCTGGGTGTGCAGCCCTCGGCCACCGGCCGCATGGTGGACCGATTGGTCGCTGCCGGACTGATCGACCGTTTGCCGCACCCGACCTCGCGCCGCGAGTTGCTCGCCGCGCTGACCACGCGCGGCCGCGACGTCGTCCACCAGGTCACCGCGCACCGGCGCACCGAGATCGCGGCCATCGTCGCCAAGATGCCGCCGCCGGAGCGCCACGGGCTGGTGCGGGCGCTGACCGCGTTCACCGCGGCGGGCGGCGAGCCCGACGTGCACCTGGACGCCGATATCGACCTGTAGCCGGCTGACTAGTCGGTTCGCTTGGTGGCGGTGACCAGCAGGTACTCCCAGCCCATGGTGCCGTCGGCGAGGTGTTGCTGCGCGAGTTCGACGAGTTGGGCATCGAGCTCGGCGGCGAGCACCCGGTTGTGGCCGATGTTCGCGTAGGCCTCGATCGTCGGGCCGTAGTGCGTCTTGAAATAGGCGTGCACGGCCTCGGCGTCGGCGAACCGGTTCACCGCCAACATGCCACGCGCCGTGGTGATTTCGCCGACGCGGTCGCCCAGCAGCGCGGTGACGTAGCCCGGCCGTCCCCACAGCGCCGCCGGCGGCACGGGGTGCGACAGGCTCGGCCGGTAGGGCCGGATGGTGGCCAGCATCCGCCCGAAGAAGCCCTCCGGCGTCCAGCTGATCACGCCGATGGTGCCGCCCGGCCGGCAGACCCGGACCAGCTCGCTGGCGGCGCGTTGCTGGTCGGGCGCGAACTGCACGCCGATCGCCGACATGACGACGTCGAATTCGCCGTCGCCGAACGGCAGCGCGTGCGCGTTGGCCTCCCGGTAGTCGATGGTCAGGCCTTGGGCCGCGGCCCGGTCCCGCGAGCGCAGGAGCAGCTCGGGGGTGAGATCGGTGGAGACGACGGCGGCGCCGGTGGCGGCGGCGGGCAGCGAGATGTTGCCCGAGCCGGCGGCGACGTCGAGGACGCGCACGCCGGGCCCGATGCCGGTGGCCTCGACGAGGGCGGGACCGAGCGGGGCCATCACTTCCTCGGCCATCAGGGCGTAATCGCCCAATGCCCAAACCGTGCGATGGGTGGCGGCGACTCTGGCGTCGCTGATGGTGGAGTCGACGGTCATCAGACCTCCTTGGGGGAAGGGAAAGGGTCATCTCTCGACGTCGATGTCGACACGGAACGGCGGTGCGGTTCACGCCGCCAGATTATGACTGCCAGAAACAGTAGCCATAAGCAATAGTGTACGCACGCAAACCAGCCACCCTCGGGCGGGTCCGGGCGGCCTCCGGCGCTTTCTAGACTGGGCCGGTGCGCCTCGTCTTCGCCGGTACCCCCGAGCCCGCGCTGCCCGCGTTGCGCCGCCTCATCGACTCGCCCCGCCACGACGTGATCGCGGTGCTGACCCGGCCCGACGCCGCCGCCGGGCGGCGCGGCAAGCCCGAGCCCTCACCGGTGGCCCGCGAGGCGCTCGATCGCGGCATTCCGGTGCTGCGGCCGTCGCGGCCGAACTCCGCGGAATTCGTCGCGGAGCTGTCGCGGTTGGGGCCGGACTGCTGCGCGGTCGTGGCCTACGGCGCGCTGTTGCGCGACGACCTGCTGGCGGTGCCGCCGCGGGGCTGGATCAACCTGCACTTCTCCCTGCTGCCCGCCTGGCGTGGCGCCGCGCCGGTCCAAGCGGCCATCGCCGCGGGGGACACCATCACCGGAGCCTCAACGTTCCAGATCGAACCCAGCCTGGACTCGGGCCCGGTCTACGGCGTGGTGACCGAGACGATCCGCCCGACCGATACGGCCGGGGAATTGCTTGAGCGACTCGCCATTTCGGGTGCGGCGCTGTTGTCGACCACGCTGGACGGCATCGCCGATTCGACGTTGACGCCGCGACCGCAGCCGTCCGAGGGGGTCAGCGTCGCGCCCAAGATCACCGTCGAGCAGGCCCGGGTGCGCTGGGACCTGCCCGCGCTCGTGGTGGACCGCCGCATCCGCGCCGTCACGCCCACCCCCGGCGCCTGGACGGTGATCGGCGACCTGCGCATCAAACTCGGCCCGGTCGCCGCCGACGACGCGCCCGGTATACCGGAACCGTTGCCGCCCGGGGCCATTCACGTCGACCGCAAGAGCGTCTGGGTCGGCACCGGTTCCGATCCGGTTCGCCTGGGCCAAATCCAGCCGCCGGGAAAGAAATTCATGAACGCGGTCGACTGGGCGCGCGGTGCGCGGCTCGACCCCGCGGTGCGGGCGACATGAGCACCGGCCGTGACGGGCGGCAGCGCAACCGGCCGGACCGCACGCCGAGCCGCCCGCAGCGCCGGCCCGCGCAGCGGGATCGCCGGCCCGCGCGCCGGCCGCTGGACCCGGCCCGGGCGGCCGCGTTCGACGTGCTCCGGGCGGTCAGCGAGCGCGACGCGTACGCGAACCTGGCCCTGCCCGCGCTGTTGCGCGAGCGCGGAATCAGCGGCCGCGACGCCGCATTCGCCACTGAGCTGACCTACGGCGCGTGTCGCAGCCGCGGCCTGCTCGACGCGGTCATCGGCGCGGCCGCCGGGCGCGCCCCGGAAGCCATCGATCCCGTCCTGCTCGACCTACTGCGCCTCGGCGCGTATCAGTTGCTGCGCACCCGGGTGGACGCGCACGCCGCGGTGTCCACCACCGTCGAACAGGCGGGCATCGAATTCGACTCGGCGCGAGCCGGTTTCGTCAACGGGGTGCTGCGCACCATCTCCCGGCGCGACGAACGGTCCTGGGTCTCCGAACTGGCCCCGGACCCAGCGCGGGACCCGATCGGGCACGCCGCGTTCGTGCACGCTCATCCCCGATGGATCGCCCAGGCCTTCGCCGACGCGCTGGGCGGGGCCGCGGGCGAACTCGACGCGGTGCTGGCCAGCGACGACCAACGGCCCCAGGTGCATCTGGCCGCCCGCGCCGGCACGCTGACCGCCGCCGAGCTGGCCGACGCGGTGGGCGGCACCGTCGGGCGCTATTCGCCGTACGCGGTGTACCTGCCGGGCGGCGACCCCGGGCGGCTGGCGCCGGTGCGCGACGGGGCCGCCCTGGTCCAGGACGAGGGCAGCCAGCTGGTGGCGCGCGCTCTGACCCTGGCGCCGGTCGAGGGCGACGCCGGACGCTGGCTCGACCTGTGCGCCGGGCCGGGCGGCAAGACGGCGCTGCTGGCGTCGATCGGCGCTGATTCGGGGGCCCGCGTCACCGCGGTGGAGCCGGCCCCGCGCCGCGCCGACCTGGTGGCCGAGAACACCCGCGGCCTGCCGGTCGACGTGCTGCGGGTCGACGGCCGGCACACCGACCTCGAGCCGACGTTCGACCGGGTGCTCGTCGACGCGCCCTGCACCGGGCTGGGGGCGCTGCGCCGCCGGCCCGAGGCGCGGTGGCGCCGTCAGCCGGCCGACGTGCCGGCCCTGACCAAGCTGCAGCGCGAGTTGCTGGGCGCCGCGATCGCGCTGACCCGTCCCGGCGGCGTTGTGCTGTACGCGACGTGTTCGCCGCACCTGGCCGAGACCGTCGGGGTGGTCGCCGACGCGCTGCGCCGCCATCCGGTCAGCGCGCTGGACACCCGGCCGTTGTTCGAGCCCTTGGACAAGGGAGCGGACTTGGGGGACGGGCCTTACGTGCAGTTGTGGCCGCACCGGCACGGCACCGACGCGATGTTCGCCGCGGCGCTGCGCCGCGAAGCGGGGTAGTGCGGCGGCGAACCCAGAAGGACCTGTCGCCGCGGCGCTGCGCCGCGAAGCGGGGTAGTGCGGCGGCGAACCCAGAAGGACCTGTCGCCGCGGCGCTGCGCCGCGAAGCGGGGTAGTGCGGCGGCGAACCCAGAAGGACCTGTCGCCGCGGCGCTGCGCCGCGAAGCGGGGTAGTGCGGCGGCGAACCCAGAAGGACCTGTCGCCGCGGCGCTGCGCCGCGAAGCGGGGTAGTGCGGCGGCGAGGGGTAGCGACACCGCCAGATGTGAACTGAGCGGCGCAGCTCAGTAGTCTGGCGCTCATGCCTGGCAACACGGATTCATCGAAGGGGCCCCTGATCGCACCGTCGATCCTCTCCGCTGACTTCTCCCGGCTCGCCGACGAAGCCGCCGCCGTGACCGGCGCCGACTGGCTGCACGTCGACGTGATGGACAACCACTTCGTGCCGAACCTGACGCTCGGGCTGCCGGTGGTGGAGAGCCTGCTGGCGTCCACCAGCATCCCGATGGACTGCCACCTGATGATCGAGGACCCCGATCGCTGGGCGCCGCCCTATGCCGAGGCAGGGGCCTACAACGTCACCTTCCACGCCGAGGCCACCGAGAATCCGATCGCGGTCGCGCGCGATATCCGCGCCGCCGGCGCCAAAGCGGGGATCAGCGTGAAGCCGGGCACACCTCTCGAGCCGTACCTGGAGATCCTGCCGCAGTTCGACACCCTGCTCATCATGTCGGTGGAGCCCGGCTTCGGCGGCCAGAGCTTCATTCCCGATGTCCTGAGCAAGGTGCGCACCGCCCGCAAGCTCATCGACGCGGGGGAGTTGACGATCCTCATCGAAATCGACGGCGGGATCAACGGAGACACCATCGAGCAGGCCGCCGAGGCGGGCGTCGACTGCTTCGTCGCCGGTTCGGCCGTGTACGGCGCCGCCGACCCGGAGACCGCGATCGACGCGTTGCGGCGACAGGCCGCCGCCGCCTCCCCGCATTGGCGTCGATGACCGTTTCGCCGGGTGAGGGCCTTGACGCCGCGATGCGCCTGGCGATCGAGCAGTCCACTCTCGTCAAGGGAACGACGTATCCGAATCCCCCGGTGGGCGCGGTCATCCTGGACGCCGCCGGCGAAGTGGTCGGCGTGGGCGGCACCGAACCGGCCGGCGGCGACCACGCCGAGATCCTGGCGCTGCGCCGCGCCGGCGACCTGGCCGCGGGTGGGACCGCGGTGGTCACGCTCGAACCGTGCAACCACTACGGCAAGACGCCGCCGTGCGTGAACGCGCTGCTGGACGCGAAGGTGGGCACGGTGGTCTACGCGGTCGCCGACCCGAACCCGGAGGCCGCCGGGGGCGCGGCGCGGCTCGAGGAGGCCGGCGTCACGGTGCGCTCCGGTGTGCTGGCCGACGAGGTGGCCGGCGGCCCGCTGCGGGAGTGGCTGCACAAGCAGCGGACCGGGCTGCCGCACCTGACGTGGAAGTACGCCAGCAGCGTCGATGGCCGCAGCGCGGCCGCCGACGGCTCCAGCCAGTGGATCTCCAGCGAGGCCTCCCGGATGGATCTGCATCGCCGCCGCGGGGCGTGCGAGGCGATCGTGGTCGGCACGGGCACCGTGCTGGCCGACGATCCGGCGCTGACCGCCCGCTTGCCCGACGGCTCACTGGCCGAGCGGCAGCCGCTGCGGGTGGTGGTGGGGATGCGTGAAATACCCTCGGAGGCAAAGGTTCTCAACGACGATTCGCGAACCATGCTGATCCGGACGCACGATCCCATGGAGGTGCTCAAGGCGGTGTCGGACCGCACCGACGTGCTGTTGGAGGGCGGCCCGACCCTGGCGGGCGCCTTCCTGCGGGCCGGCGCGGTCGACCGAATCCTGGCCTACGTCGCGCCGACCCTGCTGGGGGGTCCGGTCACCGCGGTCGACGACGTCGGGGTGTCGACGATCGCGCGGGCGTTGCGCTGGCAGTTCGACAGCATCGAACGGGTGGGTCCCGACGTGATACTCAGCCTGGTGCCGCGCAGCGGCTAGCGCTCGCTCAGCGAGACTTCCTGCGGCTCAGGAAGTTCTGGTTCCTCAGCGTGTTCCTTGCGGCCGCCGATCAGCAGGCCCAGCAGCGCGCCCACGATGCAGATGCCGACGGTGGCGGCGAAGATGTCGCCGTACATCTGGGCGAACGCCTTGAGGTACATCGTTCCCTGGATGGCGATCCGCTCCAGCAGGCTGGCGTCGGCCGGGATCGCGGCCGTCATGCCCGCCACGATCTGGTTGAAGCGGTACAGGCCCCACGCGCTGAGCGCGGCCACACCGATCAGCATGCCCGTGTTCCGCGCCACCACGACCGCCGCCGAGGCGATGCCGTGCTGGGCGGACGGGACAACCCGCAGCGCCGCGGAGCTCAGCGGCCCGATGACCAACCCGAGGCCGAAGCCGGCCACCAGCAGGTCGGCGTGCAATATCGGCACGTCGAAGAGCCCGAGAATGTTGTGCTTCTGGCTCATCACGTCCTGGCGCCAGTAATGGATCAGCCAGTAGCCGTAGGCCGCGATGAGCAGTCCGATGAAGGTCATCGCACGGTCACCGATCCGGGTGGCGATCCACCCGCCGAGCACCGCGCCGATCGGCAGCGCGATCAGGAACCAGGCCAGCAGACCGGCGGCCTGTGCCTGGTCCATCTGCAGCACGCCCTGGCCGAACAGCTCGACGTTGACCAGCGTCACCATCAGCGCCGCACCCGCGAACAACGACGTGCCCAGCGCGGCGAGGAACGGCCGGAAGCGCACGCCGGCAGGTTCGATCAGCCGGGTGCGCGCGAAACGCTCCCAGAGCAGGAATAGCACGCCGACCACGACCGCACCGATCACCAGCGGCAACCCGTAGCTGGGCAGGATCTGCTTGCCGTCGGGCTGCGGGTTGTACAGGCCGATCACGGCGAGCCCCAGCGCGACCGCGAGCAGCACGCCGCCAACCAGGTCGACCTTCTCGGGCTCGTCGGCTCGCTCGTGCGGCGGCAGGCCGAACTGGATCATCGCCATCGCGATAAGGGTCAGCGGGACGTTGATCCAGAACACGTAACGCCAGTCGTGGAACAGGAAGACGATGAAGATCCCGTACAGCGGGCCCAGCACCATGCCGAGCTCCTGCGCGGCGCCGATACCGCCGAGCACCCCGGCGCGGTTGCGTTGGGCCCACAAATCGGCGCCCAGGGCGAGGGTGACCGGCAGCAGCGCGCCGCTGGCCACACCCTGGATGGTGCGGCCGGCAATGAGCAGGTGGAAATCGCCCCAGTGGCCGGCCAGCGCGGTGACCACCGAACCGACGATGAACAGGGCCAGGCTGAGCTGCAGCACCAGCTTGCGGCCGAACCGGTCGGAAGCGCGCCCGAGCAGCGGCATGGCGGCGATGTAGCCCAGCAGGTACATCGTGATGATCCAGGTGATGCGTTGCAGCTGGTTGATCGGGATGTGAACGTCGGTCATGATGTCGCGCATGATGCCGACGACGACGTAGGCGTCCAGGGCGCCCAGCAGTACCGCCAGACTGCCGGCACTGATCGTGACGCGGCGTCCGGTTTGTGAACTCACGAGCTCACCGGGGGCTTGGTGACCTGAACCTGCTCGCCCCACTTCGACAGGGTGATCTCGGCGGCATTGCCCGAACTCTTCTGCAGGTTGGCCCGGACCAGCTGGTGGTCACCGGACTCCTGGATCCACACCGTGCTCGGCACCCGCTGGGTCGCGTTGAACTGCGGCACGATCTTGTTCACCGCGTCGGCCGACACGTTCCCGCTGACCTTGATGGTGCTCTGCCCGTCGATGGTCTCGCGGCCCTCGGCCTTGGCGTCGCTGAAGTTCGCCAGCGCGTTGCCCAGCCCGCTGTCCGGGTTCAGCAGCACCGACACGTCGTAGATGTCGGAGGCCTTGCCGAAGTCGCTCCACTTGTTGGGGGTCAGCGTGGCGTACAGCGTTCCGTCGACGACCACGAAGTTGGCGTCGATATCGGAGCCGCCCAGGGTGATGGTGGCGTTGCCCGACGCGGCGGTGGCCGGCGCCGTGGTCAGGTCACCGTTGAGCGTCTTGATGGGGAGTCCCGGGATCTTGCCCTGGATGCTCAGCGCGATGTGCGCGCTCTGCACCTTCTTGGTGGCGTCGGCCGACTGCTTGACCAAGGTCGTGCCGTCGGGGAGTGGTGCGCCGCTCTGCTTTGAGCCCGACGAACAGCCGGCGATCAAGGCGGTGGCGAGGGTCAGGGATGCGATGACGGCCGATAGACGGCGGCGGGTCTGCATACTCTGCATCGTAGAGGGTGCCGGTGACTGCCCTGGTGAACGCGGGGCCCCGGTGTCGCCCGTGCGGCGGTGTTTGCCCTGCTCATCCGCCTGAGGACGGGCCAATTAGCCTTAGGGGATGTTTACCGGAATTGTCGAGGAACTCGGGGAGGTGACGGGTCGCGACGTCCTGTCCGACGCGGCGCGGCTGACGATCCGCGGAGCCGTCGTGACCGCCGACGCGGGCCACGGCGACTCGATCGCCGTCAACGGCGTGTGCCTGACCGTCGCCGAGCTGCTGCCGGGCGGCCATTTCACCGCCGACGTGATGGGCGAGACGCTGGACCGGTCCAACCTTGGCGAATTGCAGGTCGGCAGCCGGGTGAACCTGGAGCGCGCCGCGGCCGTCAACAGCCGGCTGGGCGGGCACATCGTGCAGGGCCACGTCGACGGCACCGGGCAGATCGTGGCGCGCGCGCCGTCCGAGCACTGGGAGGTCGTGCGCATCGAGATTCCCCCGGAGGTGGCCCGCTACGTCGTCGAGAAGGGGTCGATCACCGTCGACGGGATCTCGCTGACGGTGTCCGGGCTGGGCAGCGACCCGCGCGACTGGTTCGAGGTCTCGCTGATTCCCACCACCCGCGAACTGACCACGCTGGGCCAGGCCCCGATCGGGACGCAGGTGAATCTCGAAGTGGACGTGATCGCCAAATACGTCGAGAGGTTGATGTCCCGCTGATCAAGCCGTCGCAATAACCGCGCCGCCGGCGTGGTTCATACTGAATGCAACACGTGGGCTTCTCGTGTGAGCCGTTTTGACAGTGTTCCCGCCGGACAGCGGGGACGGCGAGGTAGCAGAGATGACGAGGTTGGACTCCGTCGAGAGGGCGGTTGCCGACATTGCGGCCGGCAAGGCCGTCATCGTCATTGACGACGAGGACCGGGAGAACGAGGGCGATCTGATCTTCGCCGCCGAGAAGGCGACGCCGGAGATGGTGGCGTTCATGGTCCGCTACACCTCGGGATACCTGTGCGTGCCGCTGGACGGGGCGATCTGCGACCGCCTGGGGCTGTTGCCGATGTATGCGGTGAACCAGGACAAGCACGGCACCGCCTACACCGTCACGGTGGACGCGAAAGATGGTGTAGGAACCGGAATTTCGGCTTCGGACCGCGCCACCACGATGCGGTTGCTGGCCAACCCCACCAGCGTCGCCGACGATTTCACCCGGCCCGGTCACGTGGTTCCGTTGCGCGCCAAGGACGGTGGGGTGCTGCGCCGGCCCGGTCACACCGAGGCCGCGGTCGACCTGGCCCGGATGGCCGGTCTGCAGCCCGCGGGCGCCATCTGCGAGATCGTCAGCCAAAAAGACGAGGGCTCGATGGCCCAGACCGACGAGTTGCGGGTGTTCGCCGACGAACACGACCTCGCCATGATCACCATCGCCGACCTGATCGAGTGGCGGCGCAAGCACGAGAAGCACATCGCCCGCATCGCCGAGGCCCGGATCCCGACGCGGCACGGCGAGTTTCGTGCCATCGGCTACGCCAGCATCTACGAGGAAGTCGAACACGTCGCGCTGGTTCGCGGCGAGATCGCCGGGCCGAACGCCGACGGTGACGACGTGCTGGTGCGCGTGCACTCCGAGTGCCTGACCGGTGACGTCTTCGGCTCTCGCCGCTGCGACTGCGGGCCCCAGCTCGACGCCGCCATGGCGATGGTCGCCCGCGAGGGGCGCGGCATCGTGCTCTACATGCGCGGCCACGAGGGCCGCGGCATCGGCCTGATGCACAAACTGCAGGCCTATCAGCTGCAGGACGCGGGCGAAGACACCGTCGATGCGAACCTCAAGCTCGGATTGCCTGCCGACGCAAGAGATTACGGGATCGGTGCTCAGATCCTGGTCGACCTCGGCGTGCGCTCGATGCGGCTGCTGACCAACAACCCGGCCAAGCGCGTCGGGCTGGACGGGTACGGCCTGCACATCATCGAGCGGGTACCGCTTCCGGTGCGCGCCAACGCGGAGAACATCCGTTACCTGATGACCAAGCGGGACAAGATGGGTCACGATCTGGCGGGGCTGGATGACTTTCACGAATCCGTCCATCTTCCGGGTGAATTCGGCGGGGCGTTGTGAGCCTCCCCGATCCCGCTGGCGGGGGAGAGCGGCGCCGATGAGTGGTGGCGCCGGCGTGCCGGAAGTGCCGGCGCTTGACGCCTCAGGTATTCGACTCGGCATCGTGGCCAGCACCTGGCACAGCGAGATCTGCGACGCGCTGCTGGCCGGCGCGCGCAAAGTGGCCGCCGAATCGGGTGTCGACAACCCCACCGTGGTCCGCGTGCTCGGCGCCATCGAAATCCCGGTGGTGGCGCAGGAGCTCGCCCGCACCCACGACGCCGTCGTCGCGCTGGGCGTCGTGATCCGCGGGCAGACACCGCATTTCGAGTACGTCTGTGACGCGGTGACCCAGGGCCTGACCCGGGTCTCGCTGGACGCATCGACGCCGGTGGCCAACGGCGTGCTGACCACCGACAACGAGGAGCAGGCGCTCGATCGCGCTGGGCTTCCGGCGTCGGACGAGGACAAGGGCGCGCAGGCGGCCGGGGCGGCGCTGTCCGCGGCGCTCACCCTGCGCGAGTTGCGCGCCCGGCCGTGACGTCGCCACCCGACCGCGAAACCTGGGACGCGGTGCTGCGTCCCCACCGCACGCCGTTATTCGCCTACGGGGCGGCGGTACTCATCGCCGGCGCGCACATCCTGGTGGGCCTGTTGCTCAAGGCAAGGTCCACCGGCGTCGTTTTCCAGACCGCCGACCAGGTGGCGATCGCGGTGCTCGGGGTGGTCATCGCCGGCATCGTGCTGTTGTTCGCCCGCCCCCGGTTGCGGGTCGGGCCACCGGGCGTGTCGGTGCGAAACCTGCTGGGGGACAAGCTGATCGAGTGGCCCGATGTCGTCGACGTCTCGTTTCCGGTGGGACACCGCTGGGCGCGCATCGACCTGCCCGACGACGAGTACATCCCGGTGATGGCCATCCAGGCCGTCGACAAGGGCCGCGCGGTAGAGGCCATGGACACAGTGCGCGCGCTGCTGGCGCGCTATCGGCCGGACCTGCAGGCCCCGTGAGCGCCGAACAGGTCGGCGGGCGCGCTGCTTATCCGCAGCGGCCCGCCGCCTGACGACCTAACGCTTGAGTCGGAATACGCCTATCGGAGGCACTCAGTAGCGAGTGCAGTCCGTCATCATCTGCTGGAAAATCGGCAGGGCCTGCTGGGCCCCCTGGTTGTGCTCGATCGCGTGCAGCAGATTCACGCGCTGATCGGGCGACGAAGCCAGGTACTGCTGCAAGAACTGCTGGTTCGGCGGCGACTGGTCGAGGTACTGAGCGGCCATCGGGTTCTCGGCGTGCACCGCCCGCATCGCCTGGTCGTAGCTACAGGTCGTGTTGATCATCGGACCGTAATCAGGACTGGCGGATGCGACCCCGGCCCCAGCGGTCGACGCCAAAGCCAGGCCGCCGACGGTGACGGCCAGTTTGGCCAACGAGCGCTTCATCATTTACGGACTCCCTCCATTGCTGTGCCCCCACTCTAACGTTGAGTTAGAAGCTTGGTAGCCAGAACGGAGGCCGCCCAAACCGCCGGCAACGCGTTCGGGGTGCTCAGGGGGCGTCCGCCCGCCCCGTGTCCGGGGGTTCGCTTTCGGGGCCCCAGCTGCTCGGTAGCAGCGGCATTGGGGGTCCGTCGCCCAGTGGATCGCCGGCGATTGTGGTCAGCCCCACGGGGGCGGCGTCCGCGCCGCGGGCGGTGCCGGCGAACCCCAGGGGCCCCGCGCCCCGGTCCGAGGCGGTCGCCGGGGTTTTGCCGGCGGCATCCGGGTTCGGGTCCGTGTCGAGGTATTCGTAGCGGTGCCCGGGGTCGACCATGCCCTGCCGCTGGCGGCGCCGGCGGCGGGCCTGGTCCCGCTGGGCGGGGGCGGCCGCCGCGGCCGCGGCGGCGGGCTCGACCGATTTCCGCTCGGCCCGCGCGGTCGCGCGGACCTCCGCACCGGCCCCGAGGCCCGGCGGGCCGACGACGTACGGGGCACTGAAGCCCGGGACCGCCGTCGCGGGTGGCGCCGCGGGCGCCGCGACGGATGCCGGGGCCGCCGCCGGTGTGGCTGCGGGCACCGGGGCCGGCGCCGGGGCCGGGGCGGGTGTGCTCAGCCCCGGCGCCATCGCGACGGGCGCTCCGGTGTGGGAGGGCGCCGGCGCGGCCGCCACCCCCGGCAGCGCGGGCGCGGGCTGCGCGACGCCGGCCAGGCCGGCCAGTCCCGCCAGGCCGGCCGCCCCGGCGACGGGGAGGAAGGGGACGATCAGCCCGACCGAGAGCTGCGTCAATTGCGGCACTTGGGGAATGAACGTGTAGAGCGACTCGCCCGCCCAGTGCGGAACCTTGAGGAGCAGCGGGTCGGTCAGCAGGGAGTGGATGGCCGTGGACGGGTTGGATCCAGAGCTCAGGTCCGAGTGGAGTTCTTGGGCGACCATTTCCACGCGATCTACCCACCAGCTCAACTGATCTGCCCCCCCGCCCGCATCTTGGTTAGGCGGGTTGGCCAGCTGGATCGCCGGGGGCGGCGCGGTGGGCGGGACCCACGTCATCGCGGTCTGGGAGATCGCTTCGTACGTTGCCATCGCGGTGGCCGCCCGCAGCCACATCTGCAAATAGTCGAACTCGTTTTGCGCGATCGGAATCGTATTGACACCAAGGAAGTTCGTCGCTATCAGCGAGGCGTTCAGAGCTTTGTTGGCTGCGATCTCCGCCAGTGTCGGCATGGCCGCCACCGCGGCGTCGTAGGCCGCGATCACGGTGTCGTGCTCGAGGGCCGCCGCCGTGGCGTTGGCGCTGTTCTGTAAAAGCCAGGCCAGGTACGGCACGTGCGCGGCCACGAACTTCTCCGCGGTGGGACCCTGCCACGTCCCGGCCTGCACCTCGGCCAACAAGTCGCTGAGTTCTTGGGCCGCCGCATCGTATTCCTGACTCAACGTCAGCCACGCCGTCTCCGAGTTCAGCAACGACGCGGGCCCCGGGCCGGTGGAGAGCGCCGCCGAGTTCACTTCCGGCGGGAAGGCCGCCCAGATCGGCATCGTCATTGTTGGCCACCCTCGTCGTTGCGAAACTGCGATCTCGTTCGAAGGCTTGGGCGCCGATATCGCGTGCTACCAAGTCAACCGACGCGTCCACGGGCTGCGACGGGTCAGCTAAGCGGTAAGGGCGTCCGCGTGCGGACGATGGTCCGCATGCCGTGAAGCTTATCCCGAGAAGATCCGCAAATACGGATAGCATTCCTGGATTTCACCGGAAATGCGAAGCTAATTGTCAGTCTTTGGACAGCCGCGCGAGGAATCCGTTGAGCAGGAGCGTCTGAGCCAGCCCCGCCTGCTGCGGGGCGCTCAGACCAGGCAGCTCGCCGACCCGGAACGGCTCGGTGCTCGCGGCGAGGAACCGCATCGCGGCCTCGTGGTCGAGCCCGGCGGCCACGGACAACTGAGCGAAGTGCAGGACAACGCGATCGGCGGAGCGGGTCACCCGCGCGTAGAGCGGCTGGTGCTTGCGCACCAGCGTCTGTGCGTCGATTCCGACGGTGTCGCTGACCCGTCCGACCGGTGGGCACCGGCCGCGCCGGGCCAGGACGTCCTCCAACGCGCCGAGACCGTCCTCGACGATGCCGGGCCCCCCGAGGGTTCGCAGGGTGTCGCGCACCAGGTCGCCCAGCCCGGCGCGGACGTCCGCGTCGTCCAGGTGCCGCGGTGACAAGCGGGCGTGCAGACCGGGGTCGCGCAAACTCAGCGCGTACAGCGCGTGCGTGACGAGCGTGAGCACGGTCGGCGCGTGCAGACCGATCGTCAAATGGAGCGACGGCTCCGAGTGCGTTTCGGCCGAATGCACTTGGCCGCGCGGCAGATACAGCACGTCGCCGGCGCGCAGGCGCACCTCGGTCGCCGGCGCCGGCCCGTCCGTCCCGACCCCTTTGCGGCTCTGGATCTCGTGTGGCGGCACCGGCGCGCCGGTGGACACCTGCCACGTCTTGGACCCCTGGATCTGCAGGACCAGCACGTCGTGCGGGTCGTAGTGGGGGACAAAGCCCGTGGAGTCCGGGGGCGTGACGTAGGCGTTGACCCGCGTCGGGAAATTCAGCTCGACCTCGAGGGAATGCGACAGCGTAGCGACGGTGCGCAGGTACCGCTCGAGACCGTTCAGCACGATGGTGTACCCGTCGGCCAGGCCGTCGCGGGCCCGGGCCGGGTCGAGACTGCCGTCGCCGCGGCGGTAGCTCGCCGGATCCATGTCCTGGCCGCCCTTCACGAGCCGCATCGCAGACGGTTCCGGTTGCATCTGGTCGAGGAGGTCGTCGACCGAGGGCAGCAGGCGATCGAAGTAGCGCGGGTCGGCGCGCTGGATGTGGTGGGGCCGTCTCGCCCAGATCTCGTCGAGGAACGTGTCGACCGACACTGGCTGCAGCAACCAGGCGAGCGAGGACTCGGCGGCCAAGTTTCCTCCCAACCCTTTCCGGCCTCCCGAAATGTTCGTGGGCACCACAGTAGACCGGCACCCGCACGCGCCCCGCCTTTCTCGGCACGTCGTCCCCGGCTACTAGCCTGGATCTGTGCCAGATCCCGCCACGTACCGCCCCGCGCCCGGGTCCATCCCGGTCGAGCCCGGCGTGTACCGGTTCAGCGATCAGCACGGCCGGGTGATCTACGTCGGCAAGGCCAAGAGCCTGCGCAGTCGGCTCACGTCGTACTTCGCCGACATCTCGAGCCTGCATCCGCGAACGCGGCAGATGGTGACCACCGCGGCCAAAGTCGAGTGGACGGTGGTCAACACCGAAGTCGAGGCGCTGCAGCTCGAATACAACTGGATCAAAGAGTTCGACCCGCGGTTCAACGTCCGCTACCGCGACGACAAGTCCTATCCGGTGCTGGCGGTCACCCTCAACGAGGAATTCCCCCGGCTGATGGTCTATCGCGGCCCGCGCCGCAAGGGCGTCCGCTATTTCGGCCCCTACTCGCACGCGTGGGCCATCCGGGAAACGCTGGACCTGCTCACCCGGGTGTTCCCGGCGCGCACCTGTTCGGCGGGAGTGTTCAAGCGGCACAAGCAGATCGACCGTCCGTGCCTGCTGGGCTACATCGACAAATGCTCGGCGCCGTGCATCGGCAGGGTCAGCGCCGAACAGCACCGCCAGATCGTCGACGACTTCTGCGACTTCCTGTCCGGTAAAACCGACCGGTTCGCCCGCGAGCTGGAACAGCAGATGAACGCCGCGGCCGAGCGGCTCGACTTCGAGCGGGCCGCGCGGCTGCGCGACGACCTCGGCGCGCTGAAGCGGGCGATGGAAAAGCAGGCCGTGGTGCTCGGCGACGGCACCGACGCCGACGTGGTGGCCTTCGCCGACGACGATCTCGAGGCCGCGGTGCAGGTGTTCCACGTGCGCGGTGGCCGGGTCCGCGGCCAGCGCGGGTGGATCGTCGAAAAGTCCGCCGACCCAGGCGATTCCGGCGAGGAGCAGTTGGTCGAGCAGTTTTTGACGCAGTTCTATGGCGAGCAGGCCGAACTGGGTGGCGCCGCAGACGAATCGGTGAACCCCGTGCCACGCGAGGTACTGGTGCCCTGCCTGCCGTCCAACGCCGACGAGCTGACGAGCTGGTTGTCGGCCCTGCGCGGGTCCCGGGTGGCGCTGCGGGTGCCGCGCCGCGGTGACAAACGCGCGCTGGCCGAAACCGTGCAGCGCAACGCGAAAGAAGCTCTGCAGCAACACAAGCTGAGGCGCGCAGGTGACTTCAACGCCAGATCCGCTGCGCTGCAGAACATTCAGGAAGCCCTCGGCCTGTCCGAGGCGCCGCTGCGCATCGAATGTGTGGACATCAGCCATGTGCAGGGCACCGACGTGGTGGGCTCGCTGGTGGTGTTCGAGGACGGCCTGCCGCGCAAATCGGACTACCGGCATTTCGCCATCCGCGAGGCCGCCGGGCAGGGCCGCTCCGACGACGTCGCCTCCATCGCCGAGGTAACCCGCCGCCGCTTCGCGCGGCACGTGAGCGAACAGAACGACCCGAATATGCTTTCGCCGGAAGGGAAGTCCCGCCGCTTCGCCTATCCGCCGAACCTGTACGTCGTCGACGGCGGCGCGCCGCAGGTCAACGCGGCCAGCGCGGTGCTCGAAGGGCTCGGCATCACCGACGTCGCGGTGATCGGGCTGGCCAAACGGCTGGAAGAGGTGTGGGTGCCCTCGGAACCCGACCCCGTCATCATGCCGCGCAACAGCGAGGGGCTTTACCTGCTGCAACGTGTGCGCGACGAGGCGCACCGGTTCGCGATCGCCTACCATCGCAGCAAGCGATCCAAGCGAATGACGGCATCGGTGCTGGACTCGGTGCCAGGATTGGGCGAACATCGCCGTAAGGCATTGGTCACCCATTTCGGATCGATAGCCCGCCTCAAGGAGGCCACCGTCGACCAGATCACCGCCGTTCCCGGCATCGGCGTCGCCACCGCGACCGCCGTCCTGGAGGCGCTGCGGCCCGAGCAAGCCGCCGAGCCGGCGCCCGATGAGTCCAGGGCCGTGCAATGACGGGCCCCGGTGAGCTGGCGGGCGGCCACTCGGTGGATACCCCGGCCGGCATCGACGTCGTTCTGGTGACGGGGTTGTCGGGGGCCGGGCGGGGTACGGCGGCCAAGGTTCTCGAGGATCTCGGCTGGTATGTGGCCGACAACCTGCCCCCGCAGCTGATCACCCGGATGGTCGACCTCGGCATGGACGCGGGGTCGCGGATCACCCAGCTGGCGGTCGTGATGGACGTGCGCTCGCGCGGCTTCACCGGTGATCTGGACTCGGTGCGCACGGAGCTGGCGACCCGAAACATCGCCCCGCGGGTGGTGTTCATGGAAGCATCCGACGACATGTTGGTGCGCCGCTACGAGCAGAACCGGCGCAGCCACCCGCTGCAGGGCGATCAGACACTGGCCGAGGGCATCGCCGCCGAGCGCCGGATGCTGGCGTCGGTGCGCGCCACCGCCGACCTGATCATCGACACGTCCACGCTGTCGGTGCGAGGCCTGCGCGAGACCATCGAGCGCGCGTTCGGCGGCGACGCCGGCGCGACCACCAGCGTCACGGTCGAGTCGTTCGGCTTCAAGTACGGCCTGCCGATGGACGCCGACATGGTGATGGACGTGCGATTTCTGCCGAACCCGCACTGGGTCGACGAATTGCGCCCACGCACCGGGCAGGATCCCGCGGTCCGGGAGTACGTGTTGAGCCAGCCCGGCGCGGCCGAGTTTCTCGACGCCTACCATCGACTGCTATCTCTGGTCGTGGACGGTTACCGCAGGGAGGGCAAGCGCTATATGACGGTCGCCATCGGCTGCACGGGGGGAAAGCATCGCAGCGTCGCGATCGCCGAGCAATTGATGCAGTTGCTGAACGCCGATCGCCAGCTGTCGGTGCGGGTGCTGCACCGGGATCTGGGTCGCGAATGAGCGAGCCGTTCAACCGGGGCATCGTCGCGCTGGGCGGCGGACACGGCTTGTATGCGACGTTGTCGGCGGCCCGCCGTCTCACCCCGTACGTCACCGCCGTGGTGACCGTCGCCGACGACGGCGGATCCTCGGGCCGGCTGCGCAGCGAACTCGGCGTGGTGCCGCCCGGTGATCTGCGAATGGCGTTGGCCGCCTTGGCATCTGACAGTCCACACGGGCGGCTGTGGGCGACCATCCTGCAGCACCGGTTCGGCGGCAGCGGCGCGTTGGCCGGGCATCCGATCGGCAACCTGATGCTGGCCGGCCTGTCCGAGGTGCTGGCCGATCCGGTGGCCGCCCTCGACGAGCTGGGCCGCATCCTGGGCGTCAAGGGCAGGGTGCTGCCGATGTGCCCGATCGCGCTCCAGATCGAGGCCGACGTGTCCGGCCTGGAAGGCGACCCGCGGATGTTCCGGGTGATCCGTGGCCAGGTGGCGATCGCGACCACCCCGGGCAAGGTGCGCCGGGTGCGGCTGCTGCCCGACCACCCCCCGGCCACCCGGCAGGCCGTCGACGCGATCATGGGCGCCGACCTGGTGGTCCTGGGTCCCGGCTCGTGGTTCACCAGCGTGATCCCGCATGTGCTGGTGCCCGAGCTGGCGGCGGCGCTGCGGGCGACCGCCGCGCGGCGTGCCCTGGTGCTCAACCTGGTGGCGGAGCCGGGGGAGACGGCCGGCTTTTCCGTCGAGCGTCACCTGCACGTGCTGGCCCAGCACGCACCGGAATTCACCGTGCACGACATCATCATCGACGCCGACCGGGTGCCGAGCGAGCGCGAACGCGAGCAACTGCGCCGCACCGCGACCCTGCTGCATGCCGAGGTCCACTTCGCCGACGTGGCCCGACCTGGTACACCTTTACATGATCCAGGCAAGCTCGCGGCGGCCCTGGACGGGGTCCGGGCGGCCCACAAGGCTCCGGAAGCGGCTCCGGTCACGGCCACCGCGGATATTCGGGTCGACGGTGCAAGCCCACCACCAGGTGGGGACGGGCCGGCCGGCACGGGCCGGCCGGCAGCGGACCAAGGGGTGACGACTCGTGGCGATGACGACCGAAGTCAAGGACGAACTGAGCCGCCTGGTCGTGAAATCGGTCAGCGCGCGCCGGGCGGAGGTCACGTCCCTGCTGCGGTTCGCCGGCGGGCTGCACATCGTGGGCGGTCGCGTCGTGGTGGAGGCCGAGGTCGATCTCGGCAACGTCGCGCGGCGGCTGCGCAAAGACATTTTCGACCTTTACGGCTACACCGCCGTCGTGCATGTGTTGTCCGCCAGCGGAATTCGCAAGAGCACCCGGTACGTGCTGCGGGTCGCCAACGACGGTGAGGCGCTGGCCCGCCAGACGGGGCTGCTCGACAACCGCGGCCGCCCCGTGCGCGGGCTGCCAGCCCAGGTGGTGGGCGGCAGTGTCGGCGACGCCGAGGCCGCGTGGCGGGGAGCTTTCCTGGCGCACGGGTCGCTGACCGAGCCGGGGCGGTCCTCGGCGCTGGAGGTCAGCTGCCCCGGCCCGGAGGCCGCGCTGGCGTTGGTGGGTGCGGCGCGTCGGCTCGGGGTCAGCGCCAAAGCCCGCGAGGTGCGCGGCGCCGACCGGGTGGTGGTGCGCGACGGCGAGGCGATCGGCGCGTTGCTGACCCGGATGGGCGCCCAGGACACCCGGCTGGTGTGGGAGGAGCGCCGGATGCGCCGCGAGGTCCGGGCAACGGCGAATCGGCTCGCCAATTTCGACGACGCCAACCTGCGCCGCTCGGCGCGGGCGGCGGTCGCGGCGGCGGCCAGGGTGGAGCGGGCGCTGGAGATCCTCAGCGACACCGTGCCTGATCATTTGGCGTCGGCCGGCAAGCTGCGCGTCGAGCACCGACAGGCGTCGCTGGAGGAACTCGGCCGGCTCGCCGATCCGCCGATGACGAAAGACGCTGTGGCCGGCCGTATTCGGCGGTTGCTGTCGATGGCCGACCGCAAGGCGAAGATCGAGGGCATTCCCGACACCGAGTCGGCGGTCACGCCGGATTTGCTGGAAGACGCCTGACGACGATGCGCGCCGCGAAGCGGCGGGCTGAGGAGTCAGGCAATCAGAAGACGCGTAACTGGTCGCGCGAATCGCTGTTCGCAAGGGGTGGGCGGGGGCTACGGTCGGGGGATGAAACGGCTTTCTAGTGTTGACGCGGCATTTTGGTCGGCGGAAACCGCGGGCTGGCACATGCATGTGGGGGCCTTGGCGATTTGCGACCCGAAGGAATGCTCCGAGTACAGCTTTGCGCGCCTCCGCCAGTTGCTCATCGACCGCCTGCCGGAGGTGCCGCAGTTGCGGTGGCGGGTCACGGGCGCGCCGCTGGGGCTGGATCGGCCGTGGTTCGTCGAGGACGAGGACCTCGACGTCGATTTCCATCTTCGCCGCATCGGCGTTCCCTCCCCCGGCGGCCGCCGCGAGCTCGAGGAGCTCGTGGGCCGGCTGATGTCCTACAAGCTGGACCGCTCGCGTCCGCTGTGGGAGATGTGGGTGATCGAGGGCGTCGAGGGCGGGCGGATGGCGACGCTGACCAAGATGCACCACGCCATCGTCGACGGGGTCTCGGGCGCCGGGTTGGGTGAAATCCTTTTGGACGCCACGCCGGAACCCCGTCCGCCGCAACAGGAGACGGTGGGATCGCTGGTGGGATTGCAGATTCCGGGCATCGAGCGGCGGGCGGTGGGCGCGCTCATCAACGTCGGCGTCAAGACGCCGTTCCGCGTCGCGCGGCTGGTCGAGCAGACCGTGCGCCAACAGATCGCCGCGTTGGGTGTGAGCAGCAAGCCATCGCGCTACTTCGATGCGCCCAAAACCCGCTTCAATGCGTCGGTATCGCCGCACCGGCGCATCACCGGCTGCCGCGTCGAACTGGCCCGCGCCAAGGCCATCAAGGATGCGTACGGTGTCAAGCTCAACGACGTCGTGCTGGCGTTGGTGGCCGGCGCGGCGCGCGACTACTTGCTCAAACGTGGTGAGCTGCCTGCCAAACCGCTCATCGCGCAGATCCCCGTATCGACCCGCACCGACGAGAACAAGGACGACATCGGCAACAAGGTGAGCTCGATGACCGTCTCGTTGGCCACCCATATCGAAGATCCCGGGGAGCGGCTGCGGTCCATCCACGAAAGCACCCAGAATGCCAAGCTGATGGCCAAGGCGCTGTCGGCGCATCAGATCATGGGGCTGACCGAGACCACCCCGCCGGGGTTGTTGCAGCTGGCCGCGCGGGCCTACACCGCCAGCGGGTTGTCGCGAAACCTGGCCCCTATCAACCTGGTTGTCTCGAATGTGCCCGGCCCGCCGTTCCCGCTGTACATGGCCGGCGCCAAACTGGATTCGCTGGTGCCGCTGGGTCCGCCGGTGATGGACGTCGCGCTGAACATCACCTGCTTCTCCTACCAGGACTACCTGGACTTCGGTTTCGTGACGACGCCGGAGGTGGCCAACGACATCGACGACATGGCCGACCGAATCGAGCCGGCGTTGACCGACCTCGAGAAGGCCGCCGCGGGGGAGAACAGCTCCGGCTAAGCCTGCCTGGCGATCTGACGCTACGGGTCGCCGCGAGCGCGGATGATTTACGAAGTGTTATGCGGCCCCGGGATTGTCGTCTTCGTCGTCCTCGTCGTCTTCGTGGAGGAGTTTTTCGGGGTGGTGGTAGGTGTTGGTGCGGGGTTGGCCGCGGTCGAATTCTGGTGGGGGTTTCCATTCGGTGTCGCCTTTGGCGTTTTTGCGGGTCATCCAGCCGCCGGGTTTGATGACGCGGTGATGGGGGCCGCAGGCGAAGGTGAGGTCGTTGATGTCGGTGGTGTGGCACTTGCTGTAGTCGGTGACGTGGTGGACTTCGCAGTAGTAGCCGGATACGGTGCAGCCGGGTGCGGTGCAGCCGCGGTCCTTGCCGTACAACACGATTCGTTGTCCGGGTGAGGCCAGGCGTTTGGTGTGATACAGGGCCAGGGCTTTGCCTTTGTCGAAGATCGCCAAGTAGTGGTTGGCGTGGCGGCCCAGGCGGATCACATCACTCATCGGCAAAATCGTGCCCCCACCGGTCAGTCCCCGCCCGGCGGCGGCCTCGAGCTCTTGCAGGGTGGTGGTGACGATGATGGAGGCCGGCAGTCCGTTGTGCTGACCCAACTCGCCGGAGGCCAGCAACGCGCGCAGCCCGGCCAGCAGTGCGTCGTGGTGGCGCTGGGCGGCTGAGCGGGGGTCGCGCTCGATGGCCTCCTGGCTGGGCGATCCGTCCACACAGGGCATCTCATCGAGGGGGTTGCACATGCCCGGGGCACCCAGTTTGGCTTCCACGGCTTCCAGGGTGGCGCGTAGCTCGGGGGTGATCAGGCCCCGCAGCGCCGACATGCCATCGGGCTGTTGGTCACCCAGGCTCACCCCGCGGCTGCGGGCGCGGTCCTCATCGGTGAAGGTGCCATCGGGGTTGAGGGTGTTGGTCATCGTGCGGGCCAGTGCGGCGAGGTGTTCGGGGGGAAACTGGGTGCCCAGCTGGGCGAGTCGGGCCTCGGCGTTGTCGCGGGCAGCGACGTCGACCCAGCCGGGTAGGTGGTGGTAGAAGTTGCGGATCACCGCCACCTGGCCCGCCCCCAAGCTGCCGGCGCGTTGGGCGGCGGCGGTGGCCGCCAGGACAGGGGGGATCGGTTCGCCCGTTAGGCCGTGGCGTGGCCCGAGGTCGCGGGCTTCTTTGATGCGCCGGGAGGCTTCGTTGCGGCTGATCAGGATGCGATCGGTCAACGCGTGGGAGAGCCCGGCGCCCAGTTCTTGGGAGGGGACCTGGCGGGCAAGGGAATTGAGCAGCGGATGCTCGATGACCGGAAGGCGCCGGCGGAGTTTCTCACAGCGCTCCAACACCGCCAGCTGCTGCTGGATGGTCAACGCATCAAGCACCAACCCGCACGCGCGGTCCACCTCGGCATCGAGCGCGTCGAACACCGCATCGACATCGGGCAGACCAGTTGGACTCACACCGCCAAACTATCGACACCCTCTGACAAGAATCGCCGCATTGTGACTACTGAAACCACAGTGACACAAGGTATTTCGCTATGCGTTTCCAATATCCGAAATCGTGTCGGGGAAGGCGGCGGCCCGGGGCGACACCTCCGGACGCAACGCCTCGGGCGGCCCCGGGGGCACCGCCCCGGGCAGCCCGGGCGCACAGCCTCAAGCGACAAAAGCCGCCGCCTCAGCCGCGCTCGAGCGACGAAAGCCGCCTCAGTCGCGCTCGGGCGGACGCGTCGCGTACACCCAGGACAAGAACCGCGCCACGGCCTCCGCGGACCGGTGCGCGCGCGGCGAACTGAAGATGTCGAAAGCGTGTTGGGCATGCGGCAATTCGGCGTAGGCAACCGGCGACTTCGACACCGCGCGCAGCTCCTCGACGAACTCGGCCGCCTCGCCCACCGGGATCAGGGAATCGTCGTGGCCGTGCAGCACGAAGAACGGTGGCGCGTCGGCGCGCAGCCGCCGGATCGGCGAGGCGTCGACGTAGATGTCGCGGTGGGTGTCGAATTTGCGCTTGACGACGAATTTTTGGAGCAACTCCACGAATTCGCGCCGCCCCTCGCCCTCGGTGGAGAACCAGTCGTAGCGCCCGTACACGGGCACCGCGGCGACCACCGACGTGTCGGCCTCCTCGAAACCCGGCTGGAACGTCGGGTCATTCGGTGTCAGCGCCGCCAACGAACACAGATGGCCGCCGGCCGACCCGCCCGTGATCGCCACGAAGTTCGGATCCCCGCCGTAGCGGGAGATGTTCTCCTTGACCCAGGCCAGCGCGCGTTTGACGTCGACGATGTGGTCGGGCCAGGTGTGCCGCGGCGACACCCGGTAGCCGATCGACACGCACACCCAGCCGCGCGCGGCCAGGTGGCTCATCAGCGGATAGGCCTGGGGCCGGCGCATGCCGATCACCCACGCGCCGCCGGGCACCTGCACCAGCACCGGCGCCTTGCCGTCACGCGGCAGGTCGTGGCGGCGCCAGATGTCGGCGAGGTTGGCGCGGCCGTGCGGCCCGTAGGACACCACGTTCGTCTTCTCGACATAGCGGCGCCGCGCCACCGTATTGCCGAGTGGCAGGGTGCGGCGCCCGCGGCGGGTGGGCTTGGATTGGGGGAGTTTCTCGAGCGCCTCTTCGTAGTCGTCGCCGAGTTGCTCGCGCAGCCCCGCCTCCAGCACGGGGCCCGGGGTGGTGACGCCGCGATACTTGATCACCGCGAGGATGGCCCAGGACGCCGCCGTCAGGGCCAGCGCCGCCTTTCCGCGCCGTCCCGCGAAGTCGCCGCGGCGCCCCCGCCGCAGCACATCGGCCAGCGAAACCGAGAAGTACACGCCGGGCACCTCGGACGCCGGCCAGCCGAACCAGAAGACCAGCACGGTGCTGTACCCCTTGCGGGCTAGCGGCCGTAATCCGTTGGCGGCGTTGGCCAATTCCAGCGCGGCGCGCGCCAGCGGCCGAGGCTTTCTGATCGTCCGGGTGAACCGCATCAGCCGCCTACCCGCGCTTGCAGTTCCGCGCGCAGGATCTTGCCCGTGCTGCTGCGGGGAAGTTCGTCCAGCACGGCGATCTCGCGGGGCACCTTGTAGTTGGCGAGGTTGTCCCGCACGTGCTGCTTGAGGGCGTCGGGGGTGGCGCCGGCGCCCGGCTCCAGCACCACGAACGCCGCCAGCCGCTGGCCATATTGCTCGTCGTCCACGCCGATCACCGCGGCCTCCGCGACGTCCGGATGTGCGGCCAGCGCCTTCTCCACTTCGATCGGGTAGACGTTCTCGCCGCCGGACACGATCATCTCGTCGTCGCGGCCGACGACGAACAACCGGCCCGCGGAATCCACGTACCCTACGTCGCCCGACGACATGAATCCGGCGTGAAAATCCTTCGTGTTGCCCGAGGTGTAGCCGTCGAACTGGGTGTTGTTGCGTACGTAGATGCTGCCGACCTCGCCGGTGGGCAACTCGTTGAATTCCGGGTCCAGGATGCGGATTTCGGTTCCGCCCGCGGGCCGACCCGCGGTGTCGGGCGCGGCGCGCAGGTCGGCGGGCGTGGCGGTGGCGATCATGCCCGCCTCGGTGGCGTTGTAGTTGTTGTAGATGACATCGCCGAACGCGTCCATGAACGCGGTGACGACGTCGGGGCGCATCCGCGAACCTGACGCCGCCGCGAACCGCAGGGACCGGCCGCTGTAGCGGCGGCGCACCTCGACCGGCAACTCCATGATCCGGTCGAACATCACCGGCACCACCACCAGGCCGGTCGCGCGGTGCCGGTCGATCAGATCCAGGGTGGCCTCCGGGTCAAATTTGCGCCGGGTGATCACCGGGCAGGCGAACGACGCCGCGAGCAGCAGTTGGGAGAACCCCCATGCGTGGAACATCGGCGCCACGATCACGATCGGCTCCTCGGCCCGCCACGGCGTACGGTCCAGGATCGCCTTCAGCGTGCCGATGCCGGCGTTGCCGCCAGATTGCTTGGCGCCCTTGGGGGTTCCGGTGGTGCCGGAGGTGAGCAGGATCATCTTGCCCTTGCGGCCGGTGCGCTTCGGTTGCGCCCCGGCCCGTCCCGCAATCAGCTTCTCGATGGTCAGCTCATGCTCGGCATCGGTCCACGCCACGATGCGGGTCGCGTCGGGCGTGCCGGCCAGCGCGCGGTCCACCGTCGCGGTGAACTCCTCGTCGTAGATGACGGCGTCGACGCCTTCGCGTGCCACCACGTCGGCCAGCGCGGGTCCGGCGAACGAGGTGTTGAGCAACAGGATGTCCGAGCCGATCCGATCGGCGGCCACCAACGCCTCGACGAAGCCGCGGTGATTGCGGCACATGATCCCGATGACCCGGGGCTGGCCCGACTGCAACCCCTGCAGCCCCGCGGCGAGCGCGTTGCACCGCTCGTCGAGTTCGCGCCAGGTCAGGCTGCCCCGCTCGTCGATCAGGCCCGGCCGATCCGGGCAGCGCTGGGCGGCGCTGGCGAACCCGGACGTCATGCCCATGCCTTCGCGGCGCATCGCCGCGGCGATCCGAACGTAGCGATCCGGGCGCATGGGCGCGATCAGCCCCGCGCGGCGCATGGTGCCGATCAGACCGAGGGTCTCGCTCAAGGGATTTGGCATGACTCAGCCGAGAATCGGGAAGCGGCGCTTGGCGGCGAGCTCGGTCAGGGCCTCCTGCATCACCGACCGCACGTACTCGTCGACCTCGTCGATGTCGGGGTCCTCGCCGAACTTCGCGGCGATGTCGATCGGTTCGAGCACCCGGGTCACGATCTTGGTCGGCAGCGGCAGGTTGGGCGGGATGACGGCGCTCAAGCCGAAGGGGAAACCGAACGAAACGGGCAGAATCGCGCTGCGCAGCAACCGCTTGATGCCCAGCCGCTCGGCGAGCCATGTGCCGCGGGTCAGGTAGAGCTGCGTCTCCTGCCCGCCGATCGACACCGCCGGCACGATCGGAACGCCGGCGTCGATCGCGGTGCGGATGTAGCCCTTGCGGCCGTTGAAGTCGATGACGTTCTCCGACAGGGTCGGCCGGTAGGCGTCGTAGTCGCCGCCGGGGAACACGATCACGACGCCGCCGGACCGCAGCGCGACCGCCGCGTTCTCCCGGTTGGCCCGGATGTATCCGGTGCGGCGGAAGAAGTCCGCGGTGGGACCGGTCATGAGGATGTCGTGGCTCAGCGTGTAGACCGGCCGGTCGTAGCCGAGCTTGTCGTAGAAATGGGCGCTGAAGATCGGGACGTCCATGGGGAACATGCCGCCCGAGTGGTTACCGACCACCAGCGCGCCGCCGGTCGGGAACGAATCCAGGCCGTGCACCTCTGACCGGAAGTAGGTCTTGAGGACCGGGCGCATCACCGCCATCAGGCGCTGGGTCAAGACGGGGTCGAATTTGCCGATGTCCCCGCCCTCGGAGTTGTCGCTGTCGGTCACGTTCCTCCCTTGACGCTCGCGCCGGGCCTGATCGCCGAGTCGAGTCCCTCGATGGTAGCGACCGGGGCAGCGCCGCTGTCATGGTGTTTCGGCATTTTCGCCGGCGTAAGCGACGCGGCTCGCGGCCGAACACGATATCGGCGCACGCGCCTGACGGTGCCGATACATTCGATGGGCCAGCTGGTTTTGCCGATCGGAACGAGGCCGCCCATGGGATTCATGAGTCCGGAGTTTCCCGACGTCGACGCCCACACGTGGCTCAGTTTGCCGCGTTCGACCCGGCGCCAGATCATGACCCGGCACTGGGTCGAGCACGGCTTCGGCTCCCCGTACGCGGTGTACCTGTTCTACGTGTTCAAGATCGCCGCGTACGTCGCCGGCGCCGCCGCGGTGATCTCGCTGACGCCGGGCCTGGGCGATCTCGGGCACATCGCCGACTGGTGGACGCAGCCCATCGTGTACCAGAAGGTGGTCGTCTTCACGCTGCTGTTCGAGATCCTCGGCCTGGGCTGCGGATCGGGGCCGCTGACCGCGCGGTTCTGGCCGCCGTTCGGCGGCTTTCTGTATTGGTTGCGGCCCAACACGATTCGGCTGCCGGCCTGGCCGGACAAGGTTCCGTTCACCCGCGGCGACAACCGCACCGTGGTCGACGTCGCGCTGTACCTCGTCGTGCTGGCATCGGGCATCTGGGCGTTGCTCTCGCCCGGGCGCGGCGGGCCGGTCACCGCGGCCGGCGACGTCGGCCTGATCGACCCCGTCCTGGTCATCCCGGCGATCGTCGCGCTGGCGCTGTTGGGCCTGCGGGACAAGACCATCTTCCTGGCGGCGCGCGGCGAGCACTACGGGCTGACGCTGCTGGTGTTCTTCTTCGGTTTCACCGACCAGATCGCCGCCTTCAAGATCATCATGCTGGCGCTGTGGTGGGGCGCGGCGACCTCCAAGCTCAACCATCACTTCCCGTATGTCGTGGCGGTCATGATGAGCAACAGCCCGCTGTTGCGCAGCCGGGCGTTCAACTGGTTCAAGCGCCGGCTCTACCTGGATCCCGTCGACGACCTACGGCCCTCCTGGATTCCGAAGGTCATGGCCCACGTCGGCGGAACCACCGCGGAATTCGGAGTTCCGCTGGTGTTGGTCTTCGTCGCCGACGGCCATCGGTGGGCGTGGTTCCTGATCGCCTTCATGCTGCTGTTCCACCTGAACATCACGTCCACCATCCCGATGGGAGTCCCGTTGGAGTGGAACGTCTTCTTCATCTTCTCGCTGTTCTACCTGTTCGGTCACTACGCGGGGGTCACGGCCACCGGGCTGAGCTCGCCGCTGCTACTGGCCATCCTGATCGCCGCGCTCGCCGTGGTGCCGATCGTGGGAAACTTCTTCCCCCAACAGATTTCGTTCCTGCCCGCGATGCGCTACTACGCGGGAAACTGGGCCACCAGCACCTGGTGCTTGCGCAAAGGCGCCGAAGACAAGATCGAGGCGAACATCACCAAGGCGTCGGCCCTGGCGCCCAATCAGCTTGCGAGGCTTTACGATCCGCAGACCGCCGAGCTCATGATCGACAAGCTGATGGGCTGGCGGTCCATGCACACCCACGGGCGCGCGCTGGGCGGGCTGGTGCCGCGCGCCCTGCCGGACGGCGCCGACGAGGCCGACTACCTGCTGCGCGACGGCGAGATCATCGCCGGGCCGCTGATCGGCTGGAACTTCGGCGAAGGCCACCTGCACAACGAACAATTGCTGGCCGCGGTGCAGCGCCGCTGCGACTTCGACGACGGTGACGTGCGGGTGATCATCCTGGAAGCCCAACCGATCCACCGGCAGACGCAGGCCTACCGCATCGTCGACGCCAAGACCGGACTGATCGAGCAGGGTTACGTCGACGTGGCGGGCATGCTGAGCCGCCAGCCCTGGCCCGAGCCCGGCGACGACTACCCCGTCCACGTCACGGACGGCGCCCATGGCTAGGGCAGTCGTCGTCGGCGCCGGGCCCAACGGGCTGGCCGCCGCGATCCATCTCGCCCGCCACGGTGTCGACGTGCAGGTGCTGGAGGCGGGCGAGACCGTCGGCGGGGGAGCGCGCTCGGCCGAGCTGACGGTGCCCGGAGTGATCCACGACGTCTGCTCGGCCACGCACCCGTTCGGCGTCGGTTCGCCGTACTGGCAGGAGATCGACCTGCCGCGGTACGGACTGGTGTGGAAGTGGCCGGAGATCGACTGCGCGCACCCGCTCGACGACGGCACCGCCGGCGTGCTGTACCAATCGCTGGATCGGACGGTCGCCGGGATGGGGATCGACGCCACCCGGTGGCGGCTCGCCGTCGGGGGCCTCGCGGCCGGATTCGATCAGCTGGCGCAGGACCTGCTGCGCCCGGTGCTGCGCGTGCCGCACCACCCGCTCCGCCTCGCCGCCTTCGGGCCCCGCGCGCTGCTGCCGGCGACCGTGCTGGCCCGCTGGTTTCGCACCGAGCAGGCCCGCGCGCTGTTCGGCGGCGCCGCCGCCCACATCTACACCCGGCTGGACCGTCCGCTGACGGCATCGCTGGGGCTGCTGTTCCTGGCGGCCGGGCACCGTTACGGGTGGCCCGTCGCCGAAGGCGGGTCCGGCGCGATCACGCGGGCCCTGGCCGCCGCACTGCAAGCGCACGGCGGCGCCATCACCACCGGAATCACCGTCACCGGCCGCCGCGACATCCCGGACGCCGACATCGTCATGCTCGACCTGACGCCCGCCGCCGCGCTGCAGATCTACGGCGACGTCCTGCCCGGCCGCGTCAAACGCGCCTACCGGCGCTTCCGGCGGGGGTCCTCGGCCTTCAAGGTCGACTTCGCCATCGAGGGCCACATCCCGTGGACGAACCCCGAGTGCCGGCGCGCCGGCAGCGTGCACCTGGGCGGCACCTTCGCCGAGACCGCCGACACCGAACGTCAACGCGCGCAAGGCACCATGGCGCAACGGCCGTTCGTCCTCGTCGGGCAGCAATACCTGGCCGACCCGTCGCGCTCGGCGGGCGACATCAACCCGATCTGGGCGTACGCGCACGTGCCGTTCGGCTACACCGGCGACGCCACCGCGGCCATCGTCGACCAGATCGAGCGCTTCGCCCCCGGGTTCCGCGACCGCGTCGTCGCCACCGTGAGCAGGGGCACCGCCGATCTGGAGGCCTACAACCCCAACTACATCGGCGGCGACATCCTCGGCGGCGCCAACGACGGGCTGCAGGTGATTCTGCGGCCGCGGGTCTCGGTGAACCCGTACGCGACCGGGGTGCCGGGCGTCTATCTGTGTTCGCAGTCCACCCCGCCGGGCGCGGGCATCCACGGGTTGTGCGGCTACCACGCGGCCGAGGCGGCGCTGGGCCGGCTGCGTAAGCGCCGCCGGTAGCCCTACGACGATGCGGCCCGCGAAGCGGGGTGAGGAGCAGTGCGGCCATCCCGTCTAGCCGGTGCCGCGTGTGGCCGACGTCACGGCTGTTGTACCAGCGCGGCAACGGTTGGCGCCGCTGATCTAGGCTGGCGGCGAGCGCGAATCAGCGGACACAGGAAAGAAGACAGAGGAGAGACAAGTGACGGTCCGAGTAGGTATCAACGGCTTCGGTCGAATCGGGCGGAACTTCTACCGGGCCTTGCTGGCTCAACAGGAGCAAGGCACCGCTGACATCGAGGTGGTCGCGGTCAACGACCTCACCGACAACGCCAGCCTGGCGCACCTGCTGAAATTCGACTCCATCCTGGGCCGCCTGCCGCACGACGTCAGCCTCGAGGGCGACGACACCATCGTCGTCGGCAACACCAAGATCAAGGCGCTGGAGGTCAAGGAAGGCCCGGCGGCGCTGCCCTGGGGCGACCTGGGCGTCGACGTCGTCGTCGAGTCCACCGGCATCTTCACCAACGCCGCCAAGGCCAAGGGCCACCTGGACGCCGGCGCCAAGAAGGTGATCATCTCCGCGCCCGCCACCGACGAGGACATCACCATCGTGCTCGGCGTCAACGACGACAAGTACGACGGCAGCCAGAACATCATTTCCAACGCCTCGTGCACCACGAACTGTCTCGGGCCGCTGGCCAAGGTCCTCAACGACGAGTTCGGCATCGTCAAGGGCCTGATGACCACCATCCACGCCTACACCCAGGACCAGAACCTGCAGGACGGGCCGCACAAGGATCTGCGCCGGGCCCGCGCCGCCGCGCTGAACATCGTGCCGACCTCCACCGGCGCGGCCAAGGCCATCGGACTGGTGCTCCCCGAGCTGAAGGGCAAGCTCGACGGCTACGCGCTGCGGGTGCCGATCCCCACCGGCTCGGTCACCGACCTGACCGCCGAGCTGAAGAAGTCCGCCACCGCCGACGAGATCAATGCCGCGATGAAGGCCGCCGCCGAGGGTCCGATGAAGGGCATCCTCAAGTACTACGACGCGCCGATCGTCTCGAGTGACATCGTCACCGACCCGCACAGCTCGATCTTCGACTCCGGTCTGACCAAGGTGATCGACGACCAGGCCAAGGTGGTGTCCTGGTACGACAACGAATGGGGCTACTCCAACCGCCTGGTGGACCTGGTCGCCCTGGTCGGCAAGTCGCTGTAACCCGTGGCCGTCCACACTCTCAAAGACCTTCTCGGCGAGGGGGTTTCGGGTCGCGGTGTGTTGGTCCGCTCGGACCTGAACGTGCCGCTGGAAGACGGCAAGATCACCGATCCCGGGCGCATCACCGCCTCGGTGCCGACGCTGAAGGCGCTCGTCGAGGCGGGCGCCAAGGTGGTGGTCACCGCGCACCTCGGGCGTCCCAAGGACGGGCCGGACCCGACGCTGTCGCTGGCGCCGGTCGCCGCGGCGCTGTCCGAGCAGCTGGGCCGGCACGTGCAGCTGGCCGGGGACGTCGTCGGCACCGACGCGCTGGCCCGCGCCGAGGGGCTGACCGACGGCGACGTCCTGCTGCTGGAGAACATCCGCTTCGACGCCCGCGAAACCAGCAAGGACGACGCCGAGCGGCTCGCCCTCGCCCGCCAGCTCGCCGAATTGGTCGGGCCGACAGGGGCTTTCGTCTCCGACGGCTTTGGTGTGGTGCACCGCAAGCAGGCCTCCGTGTACGACATCGCCACCCTGCTGCCGCACTACGCCGGCACGCTGGTGGCCGAGGAGATCGCGGTGCTGGAGCAGCTGACCAGCTCCACCAAGCGCCCCTACGCGGTAGTGCTCGGCGGGTCGAAGGTGTCCGATAAGCTCGGTGTCATCGAGTCGCTGGCCACCAGGGCCGACAGCATCGTGATCGGCGGCGGTATGTGCTTCACTTTCCTGGCCGCGCAAGGGTTTTCGGTCGGTAAGTCGCTGCTGGAGACCGAGATGGTGGACACCTGCCGCCGGCTGCTGGACACCTACGTCGACGTGCTGCGGCTGCCGGTGGACATCGTGGTGGCCGACAAGTTCGCCGCCGACGCGACACCGCAGACCGTCGCCGCCGACGCCATCGGAGACGATCTGATGGGCCTGGACATCGGTCCGGGATCGGTCAAACGGTTCACCACCTTGCTCTCCAACGCCGAGACCGTGTTCTGGAACGGGCCGATGGGCGTGTTCGAGTTCCCGGCGTTCGCCGCGGGCACCAAGGGCGTCGCCGAGGCGATCGCCGCCGCGACCGGCAAGGGCGCCTTCAGCGTGGTCGGTGGCGGGGACTCCGCGGCCGCCGTGCGCGCGCTGGGCATCCCGGAGGGCGACTTCTCCCACATCTCCACGGGTGGGGGAGCATCGCTGGAATACCTTGAGGGCAAGACGCTTCCGGGTATCGAGGTGTTGAGCCGACCCCAGCCCGACCACAACTAGGGAGGCCCAGAGTCGTGAGCCGCAAGCCACTGATCGCCGGCAACTGGAAGATGAACCTCAACCACTTCGAGGCGATCGCCCTGGTGCAAAAGATCGCGTTCGCGCTGCCGGACAAGTACTACGACAAGGTCGACGTCACGGTGCTGCCGCCGTTCACCGACCTGCGCAGCGTGCAGACCCTGGTCGACGGCGACAAGTTGCGGCTGACCTACGGCGGGCAGGATCTGTCCCAGCACGACGCGGGCGCCTACACCGGGGAGGTCAGCGGCGCGTTCCTGGCCAAGCTGGGCTGCACGTTCGTCGTCGTCGGGCACTCCGAGCGCAGGACGTACCACCATGAGGACGACGCCGTCGTCGCCGCCAAGACCGCCGCGGCCCTCAAGCACGAACTGACCCCGATCGTCTGCATCGGCGAGCATCTCGACGTCCGCGAGGCCGGAAACCACGTCATCCACTGCGAGGAACAGCTGCGCGGTTCGCTGGCCGGGCTGTCCGCCGAACAGATCGGCAAGGTCGTCATCGCCTACGAGCCGGTGTGGGCGATCGGCACCGGCCGGGTGGCCAGCGCCGCGGACGCGCAAGAAGTCTGCGCGGCGATCCGCAAGGAACTGGGCGCTTTGGCGTCCCCGCAGATCGCCGACTCGGTGCGGGTCCTCTACGGCGGCTCGGTCAACGCCAAGAACGTCGGCGAGCTCGTCGCCAGCGGCGACATCGACGGCGGTCTGGTCGGCGGCGCGTCGCTGGACGGCGAGCAATTCGCGACGCTGGCGGCCATCGCCGCCGGTGGGCCCCTTCCTTAGGGGGGCCCCTGCTGCCGGTGACGGCACCGGTAGGCTGGCCGTCATGCAGTTGGCTTTGCAGATCACCCTGGTCGTCACCAGCATCCTGGTGGTGCTGCTGGTGCTGCTGCACCGCGCCAAGGGTGGCGGCCTGTCCACGCTGTTTGGTGGTGGCGTCCAGTCCAGCCTGTCCGGGTCCACCGTGGTGGAAAAGAATCTGGACCGCCTGACGTACTTCATCACCGCCATCTGGCTGGTGTGCATCATCGCCATGGCACTGCTGATCAAGTACCGCTGAGAACCTGACCTGCCTCGAGCTCCGAGCGTGAAATTTGCGACGCGACGCGCCGGCGATGCGTCGTGACTTTCACCGTCGCCGCTGACGAGCGCCGCACCGATACTGAGACGCATGGCTGAGACGCCCGAAGCCCCCGACAGCACCCTGGAACCGATCGGCGCCGTCCAGCGCACCCTGGTGGGGCGCGAGGCGACCGAGCCGATGCGCGCGGACATCCGGCTGCTGGGTGCCATCCTGGGCGACACGGTGCGCGAGCAGAACGGGCAGGACGTGTTCGAGCTCGTCGAACGTGCCCGGGTGGAATCGTTCCGCGTGCGGCGCTCCGAGATCGACCGCGCGGAACTGGCGCGAATGTTCGACGGCATCGATATCCACCAGGCCGTCCCCGTCATCCGCGCGTTCAGCCACTTCGCGCTGCTGGCCAACGTCGCCGAGGACATCCACCGCGAGCGCCGCCGCGCGGTCCACGTCGCCGCCGGCGAACCGCCACAGGACAGCACCCTGGCCGCCACCTACGCCAAACTCGATGAGGCACAACTCGATTCGGCCACCGTGGCCGACGCGCTGAGGGGCGCCGTGGTCGCTCCGGTGATCACCGCGCATCCCACCGAGACCCGCCGGCGCACCGTCTTCGTCACCCAGCATCGGATCACCGAGCTGATGCGGCTGCACGCCGAGGGGCACGCCGAGACCGACGAGGGCCGCGACATCGAACTCGAGTTGCGCCGCCAGGTCCTCACGCTGTGGCAGACCGCGCTGATCCGGCTGTCCCGGCTGCAGATCACCGACGAGATCGAGGTGGGTCTGCGCTACTACGCCGCCGCGTTCTTCAAGGTGATCCCACAGGTCAACGCCGAGGTCCGCGACGCCCTGCGGTCCCGCTGGCCCGACGCCGACCTGCTGGGCGAGCCGATGCTGCAGCCCGGGTCCTGGATCGGCGGCGACCGCGACGGCAATCCGAACGTGACGGCCGACGTGGTACGCCAGGCCACCGGCAACGCCGCGTTCACCGCGCTCGCGCACTACCTGGCCGAACTGACCGCGCTGGAGCAGGAGCTGTCGATGTCGGCGCGTCTGGTCTCGGTCACCCCCGCGCTGGCCGACCTGGCCGAGGGCTGCGGGGAGAAGGCCCGCGCCGACGAGCCGTACCGGCGGGCGGTGCGGGTGATCCGCGCCCGGCTCAGCGCGACGAGCGCCGAGATCCTGGACCGGACCCCGCAGCAGGTGCTGGACCTGGGGCTGCCGCCGTATGAGACCCCGGCCGAACTGGGGGCCGATCTCGACACCCTCGACGAGTCGCTGCGCGGCCACGGCAGCGCGCTGCTGGCCGACGATCGGCTGGCGCTGCTGCGAGAAGGCGTGCGGGTCTTCGGGTTTCACCTGTGCGGCCTGGACATGCGGCAGAACTCCGACGCGCACGAAGAGGTGGTCGGCGAGCTGCTGGCCTGGGCCGGCGTGCACCCGGACTACCGGTCGCTGCCCGAAGACGAGCGCGTCGAGCTGCTGGCGGCCGAGCTGGGCACCCGCCGCCCGCTGGTCGGCGACGACGCACAGCTGTCCGACCTGGCACGGGGCGAGCTCGGCGTGGTGCGTGCGGCCGCGGACGCCATCAAGCGGTACGGACCGTCCGCCGTCCCCAACTACGTGATCTCGATGTGCCGTTCGGTCTCCGATGTCCTCGAGGCCGCGATCCTGCTGAAAGAGGCGGGGCTGATCGACGCGTCCGGGCCCCAGCCCTACTGCCCGGTGGGCATCTCCCCGCTGTTCGAAACCATCGACGACCTGCACAACGGCGCGACGATCCTGCACGCGATGCTGGAACTGCCGATCTACCGGGCGCTGGTGGCGGCGCGCGGCGACAGCCAGGAAGTGATGCTGGGCTACTCGGACTCCAACAAGGACGGCGGGTACCTGGCGTCCAGCTGGGCGGTGTACCGGGCCGAGCTGGCGCTGGTGGAAGTCGCGCGCAAGACCGGAATCCGGTTGCGGCTCTTCCACGGTCGCGGCGGCACCGTGGGCCGCGGCGGCGGGCCGAGCTACGAGGCGATCCTGGCGCAGCCGCCCGGCGCGGTCAACGGCTCGCTGCGGCTCACCGAGCAGGGTGAGGTGATCGCCGCCAAATACGCCGAACCGCAAGCGGCGCAACGCAATCTGGAAAGCCTGCTGGCCGCTACGCTGGAATCGACGCTGCTGGACGTCGAGGGCCTGGGCGACGCCGCGGAACCGGCGTACGCGGTGCTCGACGAGGTCGCCGTGCTGGCCCAGCGCGCCTATGCCGAATTGGTGCACGACACACCGGGTTTCGTCGACTACTTCATGGCCTCGACGCCGGTCAGCGAGATCGGCTCGCTGAACATCGGCAGCCGGCCGACGTCGCGCAAACCCACCGAGTCGATCTCCGACCTGCGCGCCATCCCGTGGGTGCTGGCGTGGAGCCAGTCGCGGGTCATGCTGCCCGGCTGGTACGGCACCGGGACGGCCTTCGAGCAGTGGATCGCGGCGGGCCCGCAGAGCGAGGACGAGCGGGTGGGCATCCTGCACGACCTGTACCAACGGTGGCCGTTTTTCCGCAGCGTGCTGTCCAACCTGGCGCAGGTGCTGGCCAAAAGCGACCTGGGCCTGGCGGCGCGCTATGCCGAATTGGTCGACGACGAGGAACTACGGCGCCGGGTGTTCGACAAGATCGCCGACGAGCACCGCCGCACCATCGCCATGCACAAGCTGATCACCGGGCAGGACAACCTGCTCGCCGACAACCCCGCCCTGGCGCGGTCGGTGTTCAACCGCTTCCCGTATCTCGAGCCGCTGAACCACCTCCAGGTGGAGTTGCTGCGCCGCTACCGCTCCGGCGACGACGACGAATTGGTGCAGCGCGGCATTTTGCTGACGATGAACGGGCTGGCCAGCGCGCTGCGAAACAGCGGCTGAGAACGCGCGAATCGGTCCCCGGGCCAGCCGCGGTCGCAATACGCTGATCGGCGCGGCACCGAGCGAGGAGACCAGTGAGCGGATCCGGACTACCCCTGTGGCTGCTGCTGGTGTGCGTCGTCGCCGTCGCGATCGCGATCGCGGCGGGCTCCCTGTGGCTGGGGCGGCGCATTTTGCCGGAAAAGCGGCACGGCAACGAACACAATCCGGCGATGACGTCGTACCTGACCGTCGTCGGGTTTGTGTACGGCGCGCTGCTGGGCTTCACCGTGGTGGCCACCTGGGAGCACTTCTCGTCCACCCAGGTCGTCGTCTCCGGCGAGGCGTCGGCGCTCACGACGATGTATCGGCAGACGGTCGCCATGCCCGAACCCGAACGGACCGAGATTCAGGAGTTGCTGCGCAAGTACGCGGGCGCGGTGGCCGGGCCCGAGTGGAACAGGCAGCACGACGACGGGGCGCGGGCCGCGATCACCCGCATGTATCGCACCGTCGGCCGCCAGCAGCCCAATATCGCGGCCAAGCCGATCAACCAGCAATTCCTCAACCAGCTGGGCGATTTGGCGTCCGACCGCAACGAGCGCATCGTCGGCACCAAGCCGCGGATACCCGCCCTGATGTGGGCGGGCCTGATATTCGGGGCGGTGGTGCTGATCGCGTTCACCGGTTTACTGCGGCTGGGCAGCGCCGTCGGCCACCTCGTCGTGTCCAGCACGCTCGCGGTGCTGCTCGGTCTGCTCCTGTGTGTCGTGTTCGAACTCGACCACTCGTATGCGACCGATCAACGGATCACGTCCGGGCCATTTCAGCACGCCTTGGACATTTTTGACGCGGTCGACAACGACAGCCGGTATTTTCCGCGCTGAGCACTGGTGTTGCGGCACGCGGTCTCGCCGTCGTTATGGTTGAGTCGTGGCCTGCTACGCGGGCCGCGTACGCGGGGACGACTATCCAACGGCGGAGGTTGGCATTTGAAAACCATCACATTCGGCAAGACGGGGCTTGAGGTTTCCCGGTTGGCCTTCGGTACCTGGGCGTTCAGTAGTGACTGGGGCCAAGCCGACGAGGACGCCGCGATCACCATGATCCATCGCGCGCGTGACCTGGGGATCAACTTCTTCGACACCGCCCAGCAATACGGGTTCGGCGAATCCGAGCGCATCCTCGGCACGGCCCTGCGCGCCGATTTCGCGCGGACCCGCGAGGAGCTGGTGATCGCCACCAAAGGCGGGTTGCGCAAAACCGACACGGGACTGGTCCGCGACGCCAGCCGTGAGTACCTGCGCAGTGGCGTCGAGTCCAGCCTTCGCGCGCTGGGCGTCGACTACATCGACCTGTACCTGGTGCACTGGCCCGACCCCACCACTCCAGCGGCCGAGACGGGTGAGGCGCTCGCAGAACTGATGTCGGAGGGCAAGATTCGGCACGTCGGCGTGTCGAACTACGACACCGCCCAAATCGAGGAACTCTCGGCCACGCTTCCGGTGGAAGCGGTGCAGCCGCCCTACCACCTGTTCCGTCGTGACATCGAGGGCGATCTGCTGCCCTATTGCCATGCCAACGACATCGGCGTGATGGTCTACGGCCCGCTGGCGCACGGCTTGCTCACGGGAACCATGAAGCCCGACACCAGCTTTGCCGATGGCGACTGGCGCGGCAAGAGTCCCATCTTCACCGGCGAGGACTATCTGCGCAACCTGAAAGTCGTTGAGGACCTGAGCCATTTGGCGATCGATCTCGGCGTCACGACGAGCCAGTTGGCCATCGCCTGGACGCTCGCGCAACCCGGCGTGCACACCGCCATCATGGGCGCGCAACACGTCACCTACCTGCAGGACAGCGCCGGTGCGGCCGACGTCACGCTGACCGACGCGGACCTCGCCGCGATCGAGGACATCATGAAGTCGGCGACGCCGGTCGGCGGCCCGGCGCCCGAGATGCACGAGAAAAAGGCCAGCTGAACCGGCGAGGGCTCAGCCTTTCACCAGCTCGCCGACGTGCGCGGTGACCGAATCGGCCAGGGCTTGCAGGTCATAACCGCCTTCGAGCACCGCCACCAACCGGCCGTCGCACAGCGTCTCCGCCGATTTCATCAATTCCCTGGTGACCCAGGCGAAGTCATCGGTCGTCATGGTCAGTGAACCCAGCGGATCGCGTTCGTGCGCGTCGAACCCGGCGGACACGATGATCAGTTCGGGCGAAAAGGCGTGCAGCGCGGGCAGTATCCGGTCGGTGAATGCGGCGCGCAGTTCGGCGCCGCCGTCACCGGGCGCCAGCGGCGCGTTGAAGATGTTGCCGGCTCCGGTTTCTCGCGCCGCACCGGTGCCGGGAAACAGCGGCATCTGGTGCGTGGACGCGTAGAGCACGCTCGGGTCGGCGTAGAAGATCTGCTGCGTGCCGTTGCCGTGGTGGACGTCGAAATCGACGATCGCGACGCGCATCAGCCCGTGTTTGCGCTGCGCGTGCCGCGCGCCGATGCTGATGTTGTTGAACAGGCAGAAGCCCATGGCGCGCTCGGTTTCGGCGTGATGCCCCGGCGGCCGGCACGCGACGAACGCGTTTTGCACCTCGCCGGCCAGCACCTGGTCCACCGCCCGCAGCGTGGCGCCCACCCCGCGCAGCGCCGCCTCCCACGTCGAGGGCTCCATCATGGTGTCGCCGCCGTCGAGGTAGACGTAGCCGCGCTCGGGGCGCGCCGCCTCCAGCGCGTCCACGTAGCGGTTGGTGTGCACGTAGCGTGCGGCGGCGAGCTCGGCCGGCTCAGCGGTCTCGCGCAGCAGCGCGTCGAACTCGGGCCGGCTCAGCGCCGCTTCCACCGCGCGGTAGCGGTCCGGCCGCTCCGGATGCCCGGGCGCCGTCCGGTGGGCGGCGAAGGCGGAATGGTGCAGCAGCAACGTGGCCATCAGGGGTACCGCCGGCCGCCTATTCCGCGGTCCGGTTGCGCAGCCGGTCCAGCAGGCCGCGCACCGCGTGCTCGGTGATCGACAGGGGAGACATCATGGTTTCGCCCACCTTCACCATCTCGTCGATCCGCCCGACGATGGCCTCGACGGGTTCGACCAGCACGATCAACCGCTTGGCCAGATCGTCCAGGCTGGCCATCGTGCCGTCGAGATGGTCCAGGCCGGTTTCCAGGCGTTCCACCGTGGCGTTCAGCGCCGACAGCGAACTGTTGAGTTCTTTCATGGTGTTGCTCAAACCGTCGAGGACGTCTTCGACCTGCTCCACCGTCTTGTCGGCGTTCAACGCGGCCTGGGTGAGCGTCTTGATCCGGCTTCGCTCTTGCCCCCCGCGCACGGTTCTGTCTGCCATGACCGCCATTATGACCCGGACGGGCCGGCCGGGAACCCCGCGTTGCGAATCGCGTCAGGCCACGCCGGACGGGTCCGACGGCAGCTTGGACGCGGCGTCCTCGTCGAGCAGCCAGAGCGTGCTGTCCAGCCCGACCGCCCCGGCGGCCGGCACCGAGACCGGTGCGGCCCCACCGATGGCCGCGGCCGCCGCCTCGGCCTTCCCCGCCCCGGACACCATCAGCCACACCTCGCGGGAACGCGCAATCGCGGGCAGCGTCAAGGTGATTCGCTGCGGCGGCGGCTTGGGGGAGTCCTCGACCGACACCACCATGCGGGTGGTTTCCAGCACGGCCGGGGTGTCCGGGAACAGCGAGTTGATGTGGCCCTCGGGCCCCATGCCCAGCAGGTGCACGTCGAAAGTCGGCACCGGCTGCCCGGGCGCGGCGTTGGCCGCCAGCAGTTGCTCGTAGGCCAGCGCCGCCGCGGCCAGATCGCCGCCGAACTCGCCGTCGCTGGCCGGCATCGGGTGCACCTGGCTGGACGGAATATCGATGTGGTCGAGCAGCGCGGCACGCGCCTGCTTGTCGTTGCGCTCGTCGTCGTCTTCGGGGACGTAGCGCTCGTCGCCCCAGAACAGGTGCACCTTGGACCACTCGACGGGTCGGTCCACCAACGACTCCAACAGCCCGATGCCGTTGCCGCCGCCGGTCAGCACGACGAGCGCGCGGCCGCGGGCCGCGACGGCGTTCGCGATGGTGTCGGTCAGCCGCGTCGCGGCGGCGGCGACCAGGGCCTGGCTGTCCGGGAAGATTTCGATGCTGGTGCTCACACGTATTGCACTTTCTCAATGCCTTCGAGCGCGGTTTGGTAGATCTCGTCGGGATCCAGGCGACGCAGGTCTTCGGCGAGGCACTCGCCGGTTTCCCTACGCGCCAACGGAAGCAGGGCGTCCGGCCGCGACGTCCGGCTCAGCGTGGCCGTCCTGCCTTCTTGCGGGCGGCTCAACACGATGGTCTCGCTGCTGCGCTTCAGTTCGATCTTGAGTTCGCCGACGGCCCGGCGCACCGGGCCGTCGATCCGGCTGGCCAGCCACCCGGCCAGGACGTCGAGGGCCGGCTCGGTGGCCAGGCCGGACACCAGCGCCGACTCGATCGGTTCGTGCGGCGTCAAGTCGACCGCCGAGGTGAGCAGCGCCCGCCAGTAGGTGATGCGCGCCCAGGCGAGATCGGTGTCGCCGGCGGTGTGTCCGGGCAGCCGACTCTTGATCGCCGCCAGCGGGTCGACCCCGTTGGTGGCGTCGGTGATGCGCCGAATCGCCAACCGGCCCAACGGATCCTGCGCGGGCACCGCTGGCGCGACGTCGGGCCACCAGGCCACCACCGGGATGTCGGGCAGCAGGAACGGGGTGACGACGCTGGCCGCGTGGCCGGACAACGCGCCCGACAGCCGCAGCACCACCACCTCGCTGGCGCCGGTGTCGCCGCCGGCGCGCAGCTGCGCGTCCAGCCTGGGCTTGTCCGCGTACGGGTTGCCCCGCATCGTGACGATGATCCGGCTGGGGTGTTCGTGGCTGGCGTCGTTGGCCGCCTGCAGCGACTCTTCGAGGATCTCCTCGCTGTCCGGCGCGATGATGAGCGTCAGGACCCGGCCCATGGCGACGGCACCGACCCTTTCCCGCAGCTCGTCGAGTCTCTTGTTGACCGCGGTGGTGGTGGTGTCTTCCATATCGATTATCACGGCCGCCGCCATTCCCGGCCCGTGCGATGCAGCATCTCGAACGCGGAGTCCGGGCCCCAGGTGCCCGCCTCGTACGGCTCGGGCTTGCCGCCGGCCGCCCAGTTGTCCAGCGCGGGATCGAGTATCTGCCAAGCCAATTCGACCTCTTCATTGACCGGGAACAGCGACGGCTCACCCAGCAGCACGTCGAGGATCAACTGTTCGTAGGCCTCCGGGGATTCCTCGGCGAACGCCGAACCGTAGGAGAAGTCCATGTTGACGTCACGGACCTCCATCGCGGTGCCGGGCACCTTGGAGCCGAACCGCAGCGTGACGCCCTCGTCGGGCTGCACGCGGATCACCATGGCGTTGGTGCCGAGCTCGTCGGTCATGGTCGCGTCGAACGGCAGGTGCGGTGCGCGCTTGAAGATCAGAGCGATCTCGGTCACCCTGCGGCCCAACCGTTTTCCGGTCCGCAGGTAGAAGGGCACCCCCGCCCAGCGCCGGGTGTCCACCTCGAGCGTGATCGCGGCGAACGTCTCGGTGATCGAGTCCTTGGCGAACCCCTCCTCGTCGAGCAGCCCGAGGACCTTCTCGCCGCCCTGCCAGCCCGCGGCGTACTGGCCGCGGCTGGTGGTCTCGTCGAGCGGCTCGGCGAGCTGTGTCGCCGAAAGCACCTTGATCTTCTCTGCCTGCAGCGCCGACGGGCTGAAGCTGACCGGCTCCTCCATGGCGGTCAGCGCCAGCAGTTGCATCAAATGGTTCTGGATGACGTCACGCGCGGCGCCGATGCCGTCGTAGTAGCCGGCCCGACCGCCCAGGCCGATGTCCTCGGCCATGGTGATCTGCACGTGGTCGACGTAGTGCGCGTTCCAGATCGGGTCGAACAGCTGATTGGCGAACCGCAGCGCCAGGATGTTGCGGACCGTCTCCTTGCCCAGGTAGTGGTCGATCCGGAAGACCGCCTCTTCGGGAAAGACGGCGTTGACGGACTTGTTGAGCGCTTGCGCGCTCTCCAGATCGTGGCCGAACGGCTTCTCGATCACCACCCGGCTCCACCGCTCACCCTGCGGGCGGGCCAGGCCGGACTTGTGCAGCTGCTCGCACACCACCGGGAAGGACTTCGGCGGGATGGCCAGGTAGAAGGCGTGGTTACCGCCCGTGCCCCGTTCGGCGTCCAGCTTGTCCAGGGTCTCGGCTAGCCGGCCGAACGCCTCGTCGTCGTCGAAAGCGCCTGGGACGAACCGGAATCCCTCGGCCAGCCGATCCCAGTTCTCCTGCCGGAACGGCGTGCGGCAGTGTTCCTTGACCGCCTCGTGCACCACCTTGCCGAAATCCTGCGTGCTCCAATCCCGGCGGGCGAAGCCCACCAGCGAGAAGCTCGGCGGCAACAGCCCGCGATTGGCCAGGTCGTAGATCGCCGGCATGACCTTCTTGCGCGCCAGGTCGCCGGTAACACCGAAAATGACCATCCCGCACGGCCCGGCGATACGAGGCAGGCGCTTGTCGCGCTTGTCCCGTAACGGGTTATGCCATTGTTGCGCGGTGCGGGCTGGGCTCATTTGGAGGCGGAACCCAGCTGCTTCTGCGTTTCCTCCAGCAGCTCGGACCACGAATCCACGAACTTCTCCACGCCCTCGTCCTCCAGCACAATGAAGACATCCGGCAGATCGATGCCGACCGCCGCCAGTTTGTCGAACACCTGCTGGGCGTCCGCGCCGGTGCCGGTGACGGTGTCGCCCTTGATCTCGCCGTGATCGGCGACGGCGTCAATGGTCTTCTCCGGCATGGTGTTCACCGTGTTGGGCGCCACCAGCTCGGTGACATACAGCGTGTCGGAGTAGTCGGGGTTCTTGACTCCGGTCGACGCCCACAACGGACGCTGCACCCGGGCCCCGTCGGCCTTGAGCGCCTGGTAGCGCTCGCCGCCGTCGAACACCTCCTGGTAGGCCGCGTAGGCCAGCCGGGCGTTGGCCACGCCGGCCTGGCCGCGCAACGCGAGGGCGTCCTCGCCGCCGATCTTCTCCAGCCGCTTGTCGACCTCGGTATCCACCCGGGAGACGAAAAACGAAGCCACCGAATGGATCTTGGACAGGTCGTGTCCGCCTTCGCGGGCCTTCTCCATGCCGGCAAGGTAGGCGTCCATCACGGCCCGGTACCGCTCGACGGAGAAGATCAGCGTGACGTTGACCGAAATCCCTTCCGCCAGAACGGCGGTGATCGCCGGAATCCCGGCCTCGGTCGCCGGGATCTTGATGAACAGGTTCGGCCGGTCGACGATTTTCCACAGCTCGACGGCCTGCGCGATGGTCTTGTCGGTCTCGCCCGCCAGCCGCGGGTCCACCTCGATGGACACCCGGCCGTCGACACCGTCGGAGTTCTCCCACTCGCGCGTCAGCACGTCGCACGCGTTGCGCACGTCGTCGGTGGTGACGGTGCGGATGGTGGCGTCGACGTCGGCGCCGCGCTCGGCGAGCTCGGCGATCTGACCGTCGTAGGCGTCGCCCTCGGCGAACGCCTTCTGGAAGATCGACGGGTTGGTGGTCACGCCGACAACGCTTTTGGTGTCGATGAGCTCCTGCAGGTTCCCCGACTGCAGCCGCTCGCGCGACAGGTCGTCGAGCCACACGGATACGCCCGCGGCGCTCAGCGCCGCGAGGTTAGGGTTCTGAGCGGTCATGTGAATTACCCTTTCGTCAGTTATCCACGACTTGTTCCGCGGCGGCAGCGACGGCTTCGGCGGTGAAGCCGAATTCACGGAATAAGGTCTTGTAGTCGGCGGATTCGCCGTAGTGCTCGATCGAAACGATCTTCCCGGTGTCACCGACCAGCTTGTGCCAGCTCTGCGCGACCCCGGCCTCGACGGCCACGCGGGCCGACACCGACGGCGGGAGCACGCTGTCGCGGTAGTCGTCGGGCTGGGACTCGAACCATTCGACGCACGGCATGGAGACTACCCGCGCCACAATGTCCTTGTCCGCCAACAACTTCTGCGCCGCGACGGCGAGCTGGACCTCCGAGCCGGTGGCGATGAGCACCACGTCGGGGTCCTGGCCGGCCTCCTCGCCGTCCGAGCCCAGGATGTAACCGCCCCGGGCGACACCGTCGGCGCTGGTGCCCTCGAGCACCGGCACGCCCTGGCGGGTCAGGATCAGCCCCACCGGGCCGCTGCCGTTGCCGCGGGCCAGGATCGTGCGCCAGGCGTGCGCGGTCTCGTTGGCGTCGGCCGGGCGCACCACCGACAGCTTGGGGATGGCGCGCAACGCCGCGAGGTGCTCGATCGGCTGGTGGGTGGGCCCGTCCTCGCCGAGACCGACCGAATCGTGCGTCCACACGTAGATGGTGTCGATGTCCATCAGCGACGCCAGCCGCACCGCGGGACGCATGTAGTCCGAGAACTGCAGGAACGTGCCGCCGTACGCGCGGGTGGGCCCGTGCAGCACGATGCCGGACAGGATCGCGCCCATCGCGTGCTCGCGAACACCGAAATGCAGGGTGCGGCCGTACCAGTCGGCGGTGTAGTCCTTCGTCGAAATGGACGGCGGGCCAAAGGATTTGACGTCATCCATGGTGGTGTTGTTGCTGCCCGCCAGGTCGGCGGAACCACCCCACAGCTCGGGCAGCTTCGGTCCCAGCGCGGACAGCACCTTGCCGGAGGCCGCCCGGGTGGCCAGCTCCTTGGAACCCGGCTCCCAGTGCGGGATGTCGGCGTCCCAGCCGTCGGGCAACTTCTCGGCGGTCAACCGGTCCAGCAGCGCCTTGCGGTCGGGTTCGCGCTGCACCCACGCGTCGAAATCCGCCTGCCACTTCTCGTGCGCTTCCTTGCCGCGGTCGACCAGCTTGCGCGTGTGGGCGATCACCTCGTCGCGCACCTCGAAGTTCTTGTCCGGGTCGAAGCCGAGGATCTTCTTGACCGCGGCGACCTCCTCGTCGCCCAGCGCCGCGCCGTGCGCCTTGCCGGTGTTCATCAGCTTCGGCGCGGGGTAGCCGATGATGGTGCGCAGCTCGATGAACGACGGCCGGTCGGTGACGGCCTTGGCGGCGGCGATGGCCTCCTCGATGTCCACGACGTTCTCGCCGCCCTCGACCCGCTGCACGTGCCAGCCGTAGGCCTCGTAGCGCGCGGCGGTGTCCTCGCACAACGCGATGTTGGTGTCGTCCTCGATGGAAATCTGGTTGTGGTCGTAGAACACGATGAGGTTGCCCAGCTGCTGGACGGCCGCCAGCGACGAGGCTTCCGAGGTGACGCCCTCTTCGATGTCGCCGTCGGAGGCGATCACATAGATGAAGTGATCGAACGGGCTGGTGCCCGGGGCGGCGTGGGGGTCGAACAGGCCGCGCTCGTAGCGGGCGGCCATCGCCATGCCGACCGCCGAGGCCAGGCCCTGCCCGAGCGGGCCGGTGGTGATCTCAACGCCCTTGGTGTGGCGGAACTCCGGGTGCCCGGGCGTCTTGGATCCCCAGGTGCGCAGGGACTCGATGTCGGAGAGCTCCAGGCCGAAACCGCCCAGATACAGCTGCAGGTACAGCGTCAGGCTGCTGTGCCCGCACGACAAGACGAACCGGTCGCGGCCCAGCCAGTGGGTGTCGCTGGGGTCGTGGCGCATCGTCCGCTGGAACAGGGTGTACGCCAGCGGGGCCAGGCTCATCGCCGTCCCGGGGTGGCCATTGCCGACCTTTTGCACCGCGTCGGCGGCGAGCACCCGAACGGTGTCGACGGCCGCCGAGTCGAGCTCGGACCAGTCGTCCGGGAGGTGCGGTTGGGTCAGCGTGGAGATCTCTTCGAGTGTCGTCACAGACTCAGTCCTTGGGTCATCGAGCTGATCAATCCCACCCTAGTGCGGGAGGGCCGGCTCTTGCAGAGCAGGATTTCGGGTACCCGCGGCCGGCAGGTGTGAAAATTACGCGCCCGTCGAAAGCCCTTAACATTCAGTTCGGAAAACTGGGAAAAGTCTGCGGGAATGGACCCACGGGCGGGGCATCGCCGCCACTCGGTCTACCATCGTCTGTAGTAGATGCTGCGCGCCGCTGCGACCCCAAGGAGTTATTGCGTGAGCGTTCGCGGGCGCGCCGCGCCGAGCCACTTGCCAAGCCGGATACAAGGCACGGTGCTGGCATATCTGGCGCTGACCAAGCCGCGGGTCATTGAGCTGCTGCTCGTGACCGCGATCCCGGCGATGCTGCTCGCCCAGCGCGGCACGGTCAACCCGCTGCTCATCGTCAACACGCTGATCGGCGGCATGCTGGCCGCCGGGGGCGCCAACACGCTGAACTGCGTGGCCGATGCGGACATCGACAAAGTGATGAAGCGCACCGCCCGCCGGCCGTTGGCGCGGGCCGCGGTGCCCACGCGCAACGCCCTGGTGCTCGGGCTGGTGCTGACGGTCGGGTCGTTCTTCTGGCTGTGGTGGACGACGAACCTGCTGTCGGGGCTGCTGGCCCTGGCGACGATCGCGTTCTATGTGTTCGTCTACACACTGCTGCTCAAGCGGCGCACCTCGCAGAACGTCGTGTGGGGCGGCGCGGCCGGTTGCATGCCGGTGATGATCGGCTGGTCGGCCGTGACGAACACCATCGGCTGGCCCGCCCTGGTGATGTTCGCCATCATCTTCTTCTGGACGCCGCCGCACACCTGGGCGCTGGCGATGCGCTACAAGGACGACTACAAAGCGGCGGGCGTCCCGATGCTGCCGGCCGTCGCGACCGAGCGCCAGGTGACCAAGCAGATCCTGATCTACACCTGGCTGACGGTGCTGTCCACGCTGGCGCTGGCGCTGGCGACCGGCTGGCTGTACGCGGCGGTCGCGGTGGTCGCCGGGGTGTGGTTCCTGGCGATGGCGCACCAGCTGTACGCGGGCGTGCGCGTCGGTGAGCCGGTCAAGCCGCTGCGGCTGTTCCTGCAGTCGAACAATTACCTGGCGGTGGTGTTCTGCGCGCTGGCGATCGACTCGGCTATCGGGTTGCCGCACCTGTTCTGACGGACTGGGTCAGGGCACCAGCACGAGCGAGCCGGTGGTCTTGCGGCCCTGCAGATCCTGGTGGGCGCGGGCCGCATCGGCCAGCGGGTAGCGCCCGCCGACCTCCACGGTGATGTCGCCCCCGGCGACCGCGGCGAACAATTCCTCTGCCCGCCAGCTGAATTCCTGCCCGGTGCGGACGAAGTGCGCCAGCGACGGCCGGGTCAGAAACACCGAGCCGGCGGCGTTGAGGCGCTGGGGATCGAATGGCGGAACCGGCCCGCTGGCCGCGCCGAACAACGCGAGCGTGCCCCGCACAGCCAGGCTGGCCAGGCTGGCGTCGAACGTGGTCGCGCCCACGCCGTCGTACACCGCGGCCACCCCGGCGCCGTCGGTCAACGCGCGGATCCGCTCGCCGAATTCGTCGGCGTCGTCGGGGTAGGAGAGCACCTCGTCGGCGCCGGCCCGTCGCGACAGGCGCTCCTTTTCCGGAGTCGAGACCGTCGTGATCACCCGCGCGCCCAACAGGTGTGCCCACTGCGTCAAGATCAGGCCGACACCGCCCGCGCCCGCGTGCACCAGCACCGTGTCGCCGGCCTGCACCGGATACACCGACTTCAACAGGTAATGGGCGGTCAGGCCCTTCAGCAGGGCCGAGGCCGCCACGTCGGCGGGAACCGCGTCGGGCACCGCGGCGGTGAAAGAGGCTGGGGCGGTGGCATATTCGGCATAACCGCCGGAGGCGGCGGCGGTGACCACCCGGTCGCCCGCGGTGAAACTGTCGACGCCCTCGCCGGTGTTGACCACCGTGCCGCTCGTCTCCTGGCCGAGGATGAACGGCAGCTGGCGCGGATACTGCCCCGAACGGAAATACGTGTCGATGTAGTTGACGCCGATGGCCTCGGCCTCGATCAGCACCTCGCCCGGTCCGGGTGTGGGTTGTGGCGTATCGACGTAGCGCAGCACCTCGGGGCCGCCGGTTTCGCTGACTTCGATTGCGTGCATGTGCTTATCATGCCCGGGCATGAAGCTTGCTCGTCCGGACGTCTTCCATCCCCGCATCGTGCTGGCGGGGCCCGGCGGCGACCCCGATGACGCGGGCCTGGTCCCGGCGCTGCGCCGGCGCGGGCTGCACGCGCGGTGGCTGTCCTGGGACGACCCGGATACCGCCCAGGCCGACTTGGTGATCCTGCGGGCCGCGCCGCACGAGCGGGGCCGGCGTGACGAATTCCTGGCCTGGACGCAGCGGGTGCGCCACCTGCTCAACCCGCCCGCCGCGATCGCGTGGAATTTCGATGAGCGTTATCTGCGCGATCTCGCGGACGACGGGGTCCCGACGGCACCTGGCGCGACGGGTCGGACGACGTTGATCTTTTTGGGCGGGGAGCAATCGCACGCCTGGCCGGACGAGCCGGAGTTCGAGTCCTGGGACCTCGGCCACGCGGCGCTGGCGGCGGCCGCCGCCAGCGCCGGGATCGGCCCCCGGGAGCTGCTTTACGCGCGCGCCGACCTGGCGGGGGACCGGCTGGTGAAGCTGGATCTCGTTGCGCCGCAGTTGGGTTGGCGGCACCTGGACACCGCCGCCCGCGAGCTCGCGCAGCGCCGGTTCGCCGTGGCGGTCGAGTCAGGCTGCGAGCGGCTCGGCCTCGGCCCGCTCTCGCAACCGTTCCCGCATGGACGCCCATAGCGCCGCGGTGGCCGCGGTGCACGCTGCGGCCCCCGCGACGTGTAGCGCGACCAGCACGGCGGGAACCCCGGTGTAGTACTGCGCGGTGCCGACGGCGGCCTGGGCGAACACCAGCACCAGCAGCACCGCGAGCCGCACCAGCACGGGCCGGGTGGCCCGCACGGCCAGCAGCCCGAAGCCCAGGCCCACCAACAGCGCCAGGTAGGCGATCAGCAGCGACGAGTGCACGTGCACCAGGGTGTCCACTTCGACCTTGAGTCGTGGCACGGTCCGGGTGGGGCTGCGATCACCCGCGTGCGGGCCGGCGGCCGTCACCAGCGTGCCGGTGACCAGCACCGCGGCCAGGTTCACGCCGGACAGCGCGGTCAGCGCGCGCAACGGCGCGGGGATCGGCACGCGCGCCACCGCGTCGTCCGGCTCGCCGATCTTGACGTACAGCAGCACCGCGAGCCACACCATCGTCATCGACGTCAGCAGGTGGATGGCCACCGTCCACCACAGCAGCCCGGTGCGCACCGTGATCCCGCCGATCACCGCCTGCACGACCGTCGATACCGGCATCAACCAGGCGTAGACGAGCACCTCGCGCCGCCGTCGGGCTCGGGTCACCGCGAGCACGGCCAGCGCCGCGGTGATCACCACGGCGAAGGTGACCATCCGGTTGCCGAATTCGACGGCCTGGTGGATGTGCGGCACCTCGGCGTGGGCCACCGGGACGAAGCTGCCCGGAAAGCATTGCGGCCAGGTGGGGCAGCCCAGCCCCGAGGCGGTGACGCGCACGATCGCGCCGGTGATGGCGATGCCGCCCTGGGTCAGGATGACGGCCACGGCGATCAGCCGTTGGACGCCCAGACTGGGATTGGGGAGCAGGTCCACCAGCCGCAACAGCGTTCGTCCAAGCACGGCCCGATCCTAAGGCACCGAAAACTACATGCCGTAGTACGCCCGCCGATGGGCCGGCCGTCAGGTGAACCGGAACCAGCGCAGCGCGCTGAGCGCGCCCAGTGCGCCCCATGCCGCCAGGACGATCACCCCGAACCAGTCCACCGACATGGTCATCGCCTGGGAGAGAGCCTCGGTCAATGCGCCCGACGGGGTCAGTCGGGCCGCCCATTTGACCGCCGTCGGGATGATGTCGGTTTCCACGGTCAGCGCGCCCAGGCCGGCGAAGACAAACCACATCAGGTTGGCCACCGCCAGCACGATCTCGGCCCGCAGCGTTCCACCGAGCAGCAGGCCAAGTGCCGCGAACACCACGGTGCCCAGCGCGATGACCGCCGCGCCCAGCGCCAACGCGATCAGGGCGGGTCGCCAGCCGAGGGCAAAACCGATGGCGCCCAACAGGATTGCCTGCAAGAAAACCACCGTAACGACGGCCAGGGACTTGCCCGCGATGATGCCCCACACCGGAAGCGGGGTGGCCCCGAGCCGCTTGAGCGCGCCGTAGCGGCGGTCGAAGGCGACCGCGATCGCCTGCCCGGTGAACGCGGTCGAGATCACCGCCAGCGCCATGATGACCGGGGTGAAGGTGGCCGCGCGGTGCTGGCCGAACGAGCCGAGCGGCAGCAGCGTGAGTCCGACCAGCAGCGTGATCGGGATGAACATGGTCAGCAGCAGCTGTTCGCCGTTGCGCAGCAGCAACTTGAGCTCCAGTCCGAACTGGGCGGCCAGCATTTTGGGCACCGCGCTGGGGCGCGGGTCGGGGGCGAAAGTGCCTGCGGGAAACCGTGATTCGCTCATGGCCGTAACTTCCTGCCGGTCAGGTCGAGGAACACGTCCTCGAGGCTGCGCTGCTCGACGCGCATATCGGTGGCCAGCACGTCGATCCGGGCGCACCACGCGGTGACCGTCGCGAGCACCTGCGGGTCGACCGGACCCTCGACCAGGTACTCGCCCGGCGTCACCTCGGTGGCTTTGTAGTCCTCGGGCAGCGCCGCGGACAACAGGGACAGGTCGAGCCGTGGCGGCGCGCTGAACCGCAACTGGTCCTTGGCCCCGCTGCGCATCAGCTCCGTGGGCGTGCCCGAGGCGACCGTCGCCCCGTTGTCGATGATCACCAGTCGGTCGGCGAGTTCCTCGGCCTCCTTGAGCTGGTGGGTGGTGAGCAGCACCGTCACGCCGTCGCGGCGCAGCGCGTCGATGAGCTCCCACACCAACAGCCGGGCGTGCGCGTCCATGCCCGCCGTGGGCTCGTCGAGGAACACCAGTTCGGGCCGCCCGACCAGCGCGCACGCCAGCGCCAGCCGTTGCTGCTGCCCGCCGGAGAGCCGCCGGTAGGTGGTGCGCGCGGCGTCGGTGAGGCCCAGCGTGTCCAGCAGCCAGGCGGGGTCCAGCGGGTCGGCGGCGTAGGCGGCCACCAGGTCGAGCATCTCGCCGGCGCGGGCCGCGGGGTAGCCGCCGCCGCCCTGCAGCATCACACCGATGCGCGCCCGCAGCCGCGCGTTGTCGGCGATCGGATCCAGGCCGAGCACCTCGATGGTGCCGGCGTCCGGGCGCACGAAGCCCTCGCACATCTCCACCGTCGTGGTCTTGCCGGCGCCGTTGGGGCCGAGCAGGGCCAGCACTTCGGCGGCGTGCACTTCCAGGTCGAGATCCGAGACGGCCGCCACGACAGCCCCGCCGGATCCGTAGTGCTTGCTCACGCCGCGCAGCCGCACGACTACTTCAGGAACGTCCGCGCTCACCAGCGCCGCTCCTCCTCATCGCTTCGCTCTGCATCGTCGTCGGCGCGGCTCACGTGGAATCAGCGTAGGCGTCATGCGCCGGCGCCGGCCGCGGGGTCGGGGCGGGCTGCGCGGGTGCCGCCGGGTCGGCCGCCGGTGGGGGGTCGGGTTCTTGCGCCTGCACCGGCGGGTTCCGCCACGGCAACCGGGTGTAGGTCACCGCGATGAGCAGCACCACGATGAGGGTGCTGGCCAGCGTGGCGTCGACGATCTGGAACAGCGCGAACCGGTCACCGTTGGCGGTCGGGCCGAAGATCCCGACCACGAGGCTGATCACGATCGCCGCCACCCGGAAGCCGGTGCGGGTGGCCCAGCAGGCCAGCGGGATGATCGCCCACAGCAGATACCAGGGCTGCACGACGGGAAACAGCAGCACGCAGATGCCCAGCGCCACGCCGAGCCCTCCGATCGGGTGCAGCCTGCCCCGCAAGACGGACAACAGCAGCCACGCCACCATGACCGTGATGATCAGCACGCCGATCGCACGCGTCAGCCCCAGCACGGCGGTGGTGTGATCGCCCAGGCCCAGCAAAATGCCCACCTGCCCGGTGCCGAGCGCCAGCAGCGTCGGCGGCGACATCCAGCTGCGCACCACGTTCGCGGTGCCCAGCGTGTAGATCCAGCCGAAGCCCAGCCCGCTGGCCCAGCCGACGACGGCCATCACCGCCAGCGACAGGGTCGCCATGCCGCCACCCGCCAACAGCAGGGCGCGCAGGGTTCCTCCCCACCGGTAGGCCAGCGCCATCGTGACGAAGCCCAACGCCAGCAGCGACGGCAACTTCACCTGCGACGACAGCGTGATCAGCACGGCGCCGGCCAGCAGCATGCCCAGCGGTTCCCAGTCCGGGCCCGGCCGCCACGAGGTGGGCAGCAGGCGCGGGGCTTTGACGCCGCGCAGCGCGAATTCGGCCCCGGCCAGCATCAGGCCCAGCATCAGCGCCTCGTTGTGCACGCCGGCCACCAGATGCATGATCAGCAGCGGATTGGCCGCGCCCAGCCACAGCGCGCTGACCTCGGCGACACCGCAGCGCCGGGCCAGCCGCGGCGTCGCCCACACGATCAGCCCGACGCCGAGCAACTCCACCAGCCGGTGACACAGCACGGCGGCGACGATGTTTTCCCCGGTGATCGCCGAGATGCCGCGCCCCATCCACAAGAACAGCGGGCCGTAGGGCGCCGGTGTCTCGCGCCACAGTGTCGGCACTGACAGGGTGAAAATGTGGGACAGGCCCAGCCCGGAGGCCGGTCCCACCCGGTACGGGTCGAGTCCCTCCAGGGAGATCTGGCTCTGCGCCAGATAGGAGTAGACGTCCTTGCTGTACATCGGTGGGGCGATCAGCAGCGGCAGTACCCATAACAGCAGCGTGCGGTCCAGGTCGCCGCGCGACATCCGCCGGTTGCCCAGCGCGAATCGGCCGAGCATCAGCCAGGCCAGCGCCATCATGACCGCGCCCGTCGTCGTCATCGTCAACGACACGGTCTGGATGCGCGACGGCAGGTTGAGCAGCCGCACCCCGAACGTCGGATCCTGCACGACGGGCCGGGCCCCGGCGCCCAACGCGCCGATCGCCATCAGCATGGTGCCGGTGGCGCCGAACAGGCGGATGCGGCGCAGCGCGGTGAGCTCGGTATCGTTCAGCGGCGAACCCACCGCTTGCTCGTCGCCGTGCAGACTCGCGATCGACGAGCTCAGCGTGTGGTGGCGGGCTGCCATCAGAGCAGCGTAGCCGTCGGATGGCGAGGGTCACCGCCGCGCCGTCGGCGATCGCCGGCGCGGCGCAGCCGGGGCGTAGCGGGTCGCCGACGCGTCCTGCTGCGTGTGAGCAGCGCAACGCCAGCACAGGGCACCCTTGCTAGACCGATCGTCGGAATTGCGTCACACTGGTGTTGTGAAAATCCGAACCAACCTCGAGGGTGCCGCCGCGGCCGACGCCGGCGCTGCGAGCTCGGATGGTCACACCCGCCGCGCCATCGTGCGCCTGCTGCTGGAATCCGGATCGATTACCGCCGGCGAGATCGGTGACCGGCTGGGCCTGGCGGCCGCCGGTGTGCGCCGGCACCTCGACGCCCTGATCGAGGCGGGCGACGCGGAGGCCACGCCCGCCGCGGCATGGCAGCAGGTGGGACGCGGGCGTCCCGCCAAGCGTTACCGGTTGACGGCGGGCGGCCGTGCCAAGCTCGACCACGCCTACGACGACCTGGCGGCCGCGGCCATGCGCCAGCTGCGTGCGATCGGCGGTGAAGAGGCGGTTCAGGCGTTCGCCCGGCAGCGGATCGACGCCATCTTGACCGAGGTGACCGGAGCCGACAGCGCCGCGGACGACGACGTCGAGGCGGCCGCCGAACGGATCGCCACCGCGTTGACCAAGGCCGGCTACGTAGCCAGCACCACGCAGGTCGGCGGGCCGATTCACGGCGTCCAGATCTGCCAGCATCACTGCCCGGTGTCCCACGTCGCCGAGGAATTCCCGGAGTTGTGCGACGCCGAACAGCAGGCGATGGCCGAGGTGCTGGGCACCCACGTCCAGCGGTTGGCGACCATCGTCAACGGCGACTGCGCCTGCACCACGCACGTCCCCCTGACGCAGAGCAAGGTTTCAAGCAAGGCGCCCAGCCCGCGCCACAACACAACGAGCATCAAAGGAGCGTCTCTATGACACTCACACCCGAGGCCAGCAAGACGGCTACCGCACCGCTGACCCAGGAAGAGGCGATCGCCTCCCTGGGGCGGTATGGCTACGGCTGGGCGGACTCCGACGTCGCGGGCGCCAGCGCCCAGCGCGGGCTGTCCGACGCGGTGGTCCGCGACATCTCCGCGAAGAAGAGCGAGCCGGAGTGGATGCTGCAGGCCCGGCTCAAGGCGCTGCGCATCTTCGAGCGCAAGCCGATGCCGACGTGGGGCTCCAACCTGGAGGGCATCGACTTCGACAACATCAAGTACTTCGTGCGCTCCACCGAAAAACAGGCCGCGACCTGGGATGACCTGCCCGAGGACATCAGGAACACCTACGACCGGCTGGGCATCCCCGAGGCGGAGAAGCAGCGCCTGGTCGGTGGCGTCGCGGCGCAGTACGAGTCCGAGGTGGTCTACCACCAGATCCGCGAAGACCTCGAGGCCCAGGGCGTCATCTTCGTCGACACCGACACCGGTCTGCGCGAGCACCCCGAGATCTTTCAGGAGTACTTCGGCACCGTGATCCCGGCGGGAGACAACAAGTTCTCCGCGCTCAACACCGCGGTATGGAGCGGCGGTTCATTCATCTACGTCCCGCCCGGCGTGCATGTCGACATCCCGCTGCAGGCCTACTTCCGGATCAACACCGAGAACATGGGCCAGTTCGAGCGGACGCTGATCATCGCCGACGAGGGTTCGTACGTGCACTACGTCGAGGGCTGCACGGCACCGATCTACAAATCGGATTCGCTGCACTCCGCCGTCGTCGAGATCATCGTGAAACCCAATGCGCGCGTGCGCTACACGACGATCCAGAACTGGTCGGGCAACGTCTACAACCTGGTCACCAAGCGGGCCCGGGCCGAGGCCGGCGCCACCATGGAGTGGGTCGACGGCAACATCGGGTCCAAGGTCACCATGAAGTACCCGGCGGTGTGGATGACCGGCGAGTACGCCAAGGGCGAGGTGCTCTCGGTGGCCTTCGCCGGCGAAGACCAGCACCAGGACACCGGCGCCAAGATGCTGCACCTGGCGCCCAACACGTCGAGCAACATCGTGTCCAAGTCGGTGGCGCGCGGCGGGGGCCGCGCGTCGTATCGCGGCCTGGTGCAGGTGAACAAGGGCGCCCACGGATCACGTTCCAGCGTGAAATGCGATGCGCTGCTGGTCGATACGATCAGCCGCAGCGACACCTACCCGTACGTCGACATCCGCGAGGACGACGTCACGATGGGGCACGAGGCCACCGTGTCCAAGGTCAGCGAGGACCAGCTCTTCTACCTGATGAGCCGTGGGCTGACCGAGGACGAGGCGATGGCGATGGTGGTGCGCGGCTTCGTCGAGCCGATCGCCAAAGAGCTGCCAATGGAGTACGCGCTCGAGCTCAACCGCCTCATCGAGCTGCAAATGGAAGGCGCGGTCGGATAGTGACGAATCTGACCGAAGCGGTTGAGGGTTCGGCCCTGACCGCGTTGAACAAGGGGGAGCTGTTCTCCTCCTTCGACGTGGATGCGTTCGAGGTCCCGCACGGCCGCGACGAAATCTGGCGCTTCACCCCGTTGCGCCGGCTGCGCGGCCTGCACGACGGTTCGGCGCATGCCACCGGCAAGGCGCAGATCACCGTCACCGACCAGCCCGGTGTGCGCACCGAGACCGTCCGCCGGGGCGACGAGCGGCTGGGCCAGGGCGGCGTCCCCACCGATCGCGTTGCGGCTCAGGCCTTCTCGTCATTCAACTCCGCGACGGTGGTGACCGTGGAGCGTGACACCGAGATCGCCAAGCCCATCGAGATCGTCGTGGACGGGCCCGGCGAGGGCGCGGTCGCCTACGGCCATCTGCAGATTCGCGTCGAAGAACTCGCGCGGGCCATCGTGGTCGTCGACCTGCGTGGCAGCGGAACGTACGCCGACAACGTCGAGATCATCGTTGCAGACTCGGCGGCACTCGGCGTGATCTGGATCGCCGACTGGGCCGACGACATGGTCAACGTCAGTGCGCATCACGCACGGCTGGGCAAGGATTCGGTGCTCGGCCACGTCAACGTGACGCTCGGGGGAGACCTGGTTCGCACGTCGACGACGGTCCGGTTCACCGCCGCCGGCGGCGACGCTCAACTGCTCGGCACCTACTTCGCCGATGACGGCCAGCACATCGAATCCCGGCTGCTCGTCGACCACGCGCATCCCAATTGCCGCTCGGACGTGCTGTACAAGGGTGCGCTGCAAGCGGATCCGGAATCCGACCGTCCGGACGCACACGCCGTCTGGGTGGGCGACGTGCTGATCCGCGCCGAGGCCACCGGCACCGACACCTTCGAAACCAACCGCAACCTGCTGCTGACCGACGGCGCCCGCGCCGATTCGGTCCCCAACCTCGAGATCGAGACCGGTGAGATCGTCGGCGCCGGACACGCAAGCGCCACAGGGCGATTCGACGACGAGCAGGTGTTCTACCTTCGGGCCCGCGGCATCCCCGAAGACCAGGCCCGACGGCTGATCGTGCGCGGGTTCTTCGCCGAGATCATCCAAAAGATCGCCGTGCCCGCCGTGCGCGAGCGGCTGACCGAGGCCATCGAACACGAGCTTGAGCTGACCGAAGGAAACAAGAACTGATGACCACACTCGAAATCAAGGACCTGCATGTCAGCGTCGCGCGTTCCAACGAGGCCGACGCCATCGGAATCCTCAAGGGCGTCAACCTTACGGTGAAGTCGGGGGAGACGCACGCGCTGATGGGACCCAACGGGTCCGGCAAGTCCACCCTGTCCTACGCCATCGCCGGGCACCCGAAGTACGAGGTGACGTCCGGGTCGATCACGCTGGACGGCGAAGACGTGCTGGCGATGAGCGTCGACGAACGCGCCCGGGCCGGGCTGTTCCTCGCGATGCAGTACCCGATCGAGGTCACCGGGGTGTCCATGTCGAACTTCCTGCGCTCGGCGGCCACCGCCGTGCGCGGTGAGGCGCCGAAGCTGCGGCACTGGGTCAAGGAAGTCAAGGCCGCGATGGACGACCTGGGCATCGACCCGGCGTTCTCCGAACGCAGTGTGAACGAAGGCTTTTCCGGTGGCGAGAAGAAGCGCCACGAGATTCTTCAGCTGTCGCTGCTCAAGCCCAAGATCGCCATCCTGGACGAGACCGACTCCGGCCTGGACGTCGACGCGCTGCGAGTGGTCAGCGAGGGTGTGAATCGCTACGCCGAAGCCGAGCAGGGCGGCATCCTGCTGATCACCCACTACACCCGCATCCTGCGCTACATCCAGCCGCAGTTCGTCCACGTGTTCGTCGGCGGGCGCATCGTCGAAGCCGGCGGCCCCGAATTGGCCGACGAGCTCGAGGAGCACGGCTACGAGCGCTTCGTGCAGGCGGCGTCTGCGAAGGCCTGACATGACTCGGCGTGATGCGGCGGCTTCCAGTCTCGATCTCGCGGCGATCCGTGCCGACTTCCCGATCCTCAAGCGCGTCATGCGCGGCGGAAATCAGTTGGCCTATCTGGACTCCGGGGCGACGGCGCAGCGCCCGCTGCAGGTGCTCGACGCCGAGCGCGAATTTCTGCTGACGTCCAACGGCGGGGTGCACCGCGGGGCGCACCAGCTGATGGAGGAGGCCACCGACGCCTACGAGCAGGGCCGCGCCGATATCGCGGCGTTCGTCGGCGCCGACGCGCAAGAGCTGATCTTCACCAAGAACGCCACCGAGGCGCTGAACCTGGTCTCCTATGTGCTGGGCGACAACCGGTTCGAGCGCGCCGTCCGTCCCGGCGACGTCATCGTCACCACCGAGCTCGAGCACCACGCCAACCTGGTCCCCTGGCAGGAGCTGGCCCGCCGCACCGGTGCCACGCTGCGCTGGTACGGCGTCACCGACCAGGGCCGCATCGACCTGGACTCGCTGGAGCTCGACGAGCGCGTCAAAGTCGTGACCTTCAGCCACCATTCGAACGTCACCGGCGCGCTCGCGCCGGTGGGCGAGCTGGTCTCCCGCGCCAAAGCCGTCGGCGCGCTCACCGTGCTGGACGCCTGCCAGTCGGTGCCGCACCGGCCGGTCGACTTCCACGCCCTCGACGTCGACTTCGCCGCCTTCTCCGGACATAAAATGCTGGGCCCCAACGGGATCGGCGTGCTCTACGGCCGCGGTGAGCTGTTGTCGGCGATGCCGCCCTTCCTCACCGGTGGCTCGATGATCGAGAACGTGGCCATGGACTCCTCCACCTACGCCGCGCCCCCGCAGCGTTTCGAGGCCGGCACCCCGATGACGTCCCAGGTGGTCGGCTTGGCCGCGGCGGCCCGCTACCTCGACGACATCGGCATGGACGCCGTCGAGGCGCACGAACGCGAGCTGGTCGCCGCCGCCCTGGAGGGCCTGTCCGGGATCGACGGGGTGCGGATCATCGGACCCACCGCACTGGAAAACCGCGGCTCGCCGGTGGCGTTCGTCGTCGACGGCGTGCACGCGCACGACGTCGGGCAGGTGCTCGACGACGATGGCGTCGCGGTGCGTGTGGGGCACCACTGCGCGCTGCCGCTGCACCGCCGGTTCGGACTGGCGGCCACCGCCCGGGCGTCCTTCGCGGTGTACAACACCGCCGAGGAGGTCGAGCGGTTGGTGACGGGCGTGCGCCGCGCGCTGGATTTCTTTGGGAGAGAATGACCTTGCGCCTCGAACAGATGTATCAGGACGTGATCCTCGATCACTACAAGCACCCGCAGCACCGCGGGCTGCGGGAGCCGTTCGGCGCCGAGGTGTTCCACGTCAACCCGGTCTGCGGTGACGAGGTCACCCTGCGCGTCGCGCTGTCCGACGACGGCGAAACCGTCGCCGACGTGTCCTATGACGGGCAGGGCTGCTCGATCAGCCAGGCGGCCACCTCGGTCCTCACCCAGCAGGTGATCGGTCAAAGTGTCGGCGATGCCCTCAAGACCATCACCGCGTTCACCGAGATGGTGTCCTCGCGCGGCACCATCGAGGGCGACGAGGATGTGCTCGGCGACGGGGTCGCGTTCGCCGGGGTGGCCAAATACCCCGCGCGGGTGAAATGCGCACTGCTGGGATGGATGGCGTGCAAAGACGCGCTGGCACAGGCCTACTCAAAAAAGTAAGCAGCCCTCGAGGAGGTTACACATGAGCGAGACCACCACACCGCATGACGAGTTACTCGCCGATGTCGAGGAAGCGATGCATGACGTCGTCGACCCCGAACTCGGCATCAACGTCATGGATCTGGGCCTGGTGTACGGCTTGGAGGTCGAGCACGGCGAGATGGGCCCGGTCGCGTTGATCGACATGACGCTCACCTCGGCGGCCTGCCCGTTGCAAGACGTCATCGAAGACCAGTCGCGCAGCGCGCTCGTCGGAGCCGGCTTGGTCGACGAGCTGAAGATCAACTGGGTGTGGAACCCGCCGTGGGGCCCGGACAAGATCACCGACGACGGGCGCGAGCAACTGCGCGCCCTGGGCTTCACGGTCTAGGACTTCGGGATCCACTCGAATCTCGCGCCGCTCTGCAGTCATCGTCTTTGCGCAGAACGGAAATGGCGCCTTTGGCCTCGAAGATCGCGAGATTGATGCGGTCGGCGTTGGGGTGGCCGTGCAGGCGTAACACGGCCTCCAGGTCGGCGGCGGTCAATCCGCATTGACGCAGATTGCGTCGGTCTACCTTTCCGTCGCGAATCAGCACTTTCAGGGGTGGATCGATGAATCGTCGAACACCCGGAATGAAGCGCAACCGTGCCAACACCGCGTGGGTGGCCAGGAGGCAGATCAGCGCCGTGGTTGCGCTGAGCCACGATGCGTCACTGGCGGTGGCGGCCCTACCGACGATGGCGCCCGCGGCGACCGCGGCGATCCAGTCGAAGGGCGCGAATTCGGCGAGGGTGCGCCGCTCCGTGAAGCGAAATAGGAGCGCGGCGGTGAGGAACAGCGTCGAGGATTTGATGGCGGCACCGGTGACACCGGCCGAGTCGCCGATCAGGGCATGAAATATCCGGTCCACGCGTGCCTCCGTTCCCGGTAGTGAGCCTGGCCCAACCGTTGTGAACTGTCATCACCCTTCACGACCGATCACCCGGGTGAATGAACGGCGGGGGTGATGACGGTTAACCCCGCCGCGCGTCACGCTCACTGTATGAGCAGACCTGAACAGGCCCAGGATGTCGCGCCGAGACCCACCGCCGCGATCACAAAGTCGCCGGTGCGGGCGCGCAGCCCGATCGCCACTCCCTGCGGCATCGAACATCTCGATTTCTCGCCACAGTGTCAACTGGCGTTCCTCGACAACGGTTTTCGGTGCATCCGGCCGGCGGCGGCGTATGTGGAGTTTCACATGGTCGGTTACTGCAAACGCGATGACTGCGACGAGGATGGCAATGCCTTCGGTTTTGTGTGCGCCGACCATCTCGATGCGTTGGAGTACACAGCCGAGTGCACCGCGCGGGAGCTACACCCGACGACGCTCGCGCGGCGGCTGGCCCGGCGCGCCGCTCGATGCCCGTCCTGCGATAGACCCATCCGATCCGCCGCCGACATTCTGCAGGTCGTCGTGATGCTCTAGCCAGGCCCCCCCGTTGGTCATCGACCCTGTCTCAGAGCAGATCTCGCTAACCAGCGTTCGGCGTCGAGGGAGGATGCGCAACCACTGGCGGCCGCGGTGATGGCCTGCCGGTAGCGGCGGTCGACCAGGTCGCCGGCGGCGAATACGCCGTCGACCGAGGTGCGGCTGGTCCCGTCTCGAGTGAGGACATACCCGTGGGGATCGAGATCGACGATGCCCACCAGCAGCTCCGAACGGGGGCCCTGCCCGACGGTCACGATCACCGCGGAAACCGGCAGATCGCGCTCGGCGCCGTCTACGCGCTGTCGCAGCCGCAGGCCGGTCACCCACCGCCTCCCCTGGACGGCGAGGACCGAGGTATTGGTCAGGACGGTGACCTTGTCGTGTGCGCTCACCCGGGCCGCGGTGAGCGGCGATGCGCGAAAGGTATCGCGGTGATGAATGATGGTGATACTGCGCGCGATCCCCGTCAGGAAGAGCGCCTCCTCCATGGCGGCATCCCCTCCGCCGACGACGGCGACATCCTTGTCGCGCAACAACAACCCCGCATCCTTGGCGGTGGTACTGACGCCTCGGCCCCGTAGCCTCTTCTCGCCGGGGATGCCAAGCGCTCGCGGGGCCGAACCCATGGCGAGGATGACGGCGCGGGAACGCCAGACCTTTCCGGCTGCCGCCACGGTCTTGACGTCGCCGTCTAGCCGGAAATCATCGACGTCGTCGGGATGCAGCTGGGCGCCGAACCGTTTGGCCTGGGCACACATGTCCTGCACCAGAAGTGGCCCGCTGGTGCCCTCGCGGAAGCCGGGATAGTTCTCGACGGCGGTGGTGGTCATCAGCGCCCCGCCACGCGAAGTCCCTTCGATCAGCACCGTGTCGAGCTGCGCTCGCGCCGCATAGATCCCTGCGGTGTACCCCGCCGGCCCCGATCCGACGATGACGACATCATGGATACGGCGCGGTTCCGGCACTGCGGGGGCGGGTGGGGGAAACGCGCTAAAAGGTCTAAGCGACAACGACTCCGGCGTCGCGCTCACGGCACATCCGCACTCCCGTACCGCACGTGGGATTCAGCGCGCAATCGGTTGACCAGGTGCGGGTAGTGCAGTTCGAAGGCGGGCCGCTCGGAGCGGATCCGGGGGAGTTCGGTGAAGTTGTGTCGCGGCGGCGGGCTCGAGGTGGCCCATTCCAGCGAGTTGCCGTGTCCCCATGGATCGTCGACGGTGACCGGCTCGCCGTACCGCCAGCTCTTGAACACATTCCACACGAACGGCAGCATCGAGAAGCCGAGGATGAACGCCCCGATCGTCGAGACGATGTTGAGCGGCTGGAAGCCGTCGGTGGGCAGATAGTCGGAGTACCGGCGCGGCATGCCCATGCTGCCCAGCCAGTGCTGCACCAGGAACGTTGTATGAAAGCCGATCAGCGTCAGCCAGAAGTGGAGCTTGCCGAACCGCTCGTCGAGGAGGCGGCCGGTCATCTTCGGGAACCAGAAGTACACCCCGGCATAGGTGGCGAACACGATCGTGCCGAACAGCACGTAGTGGAAGTGCGCGACCACGAAATACGTGTCGGTCACGTGGAAGTCGATCGGAGGACTGGCCAGCAGCACCCCGGACAAGCCGCCCAGCAGGAACGTGACCAGGAAGCCCATCGCGAACAGCATCGGTGTCTCGAAGGTCAGCTGGCCCTTCCACATGGTGCCGATCCAGTTGACGAACTTGATCCCGGTGGGGACCGCGATCAAGAACGTCGTGAATGAGAAGAACGGCAGCAGCACCGCGCCGGTGGCGTAGAGATGATGCGCCCAGACCGCGATCGACAGCGCCCCGATGCTGATGGTGGCGTACACCATCGTGGAGTAGCCGAACAGGGGCTTGCGGGAAAACACGGGGACGACCTCGGTGATGATGCCGAAGAAGGGCAGCGCGATGATGTAGACCTCGGGGTGGCCGAAGAACCAGAACAGGTGTTGCCACAGCAGGACTCCGCCGTTTGCCGCGTCGAAGATGTGCGCGCCGAGGTGGCGGTCGGCGGCGGCGCCGAACAGCGCGGCCGTCAGCAGCGGGAAAGCCACGATCACCATGGTGCTGGTCACCAGGATGTTCCAGGTGAAGACCGGCAAGCGGAACATCGTCATACCCGGCGCGCGCAGGCACACCACCGTGGTGATCATGTTGACCCCGCCCAGGATGGTGCCCAGGCCACCGACGATCAGCCCCAAGATCCACAGATCACCTCCGGCGCCGGGGGAATGGACCTCGTTGGAAAGCGGGGTGTAAGCCGTCCAGCCGAAATCCGCGGCGCCGCCCGGGGTGATGAATCCCGCCAGGGCGATCAGGGCCCCAAACACGAAGAGCCAGAACGACAATGCATTGAGCCGCGGAAACGCCACATCGGGGGCGCCGATCTGCAAGGGCAGCACGAGATTGGCGAACCCGAACACGATCGGGGTGGCATAGAACAGCAGCATCACCGTGCCGTGCATAGTGAACAGCTGGTTGTACTGCTCGTTCGACAAGAACTGCAGCCCCGGTGCGGCCAGCTCGGTACGGATGAACAGCGCCATCAGCCCGCCGACGAAAAAGAAGGCGAAGCAGGCGACGATGTACATGATCCCGATCAGCTTGTGATCGGTCGTGGTGATCAGGCGGTAGATCAGGTTGCCCTTGGGTCCGATGCGCGCCGGAAAGGCCCGGTGGGCGCGCAGCTCACCCACCGGGGGTGCGTAGGCGGACATCAGATTGGTCTCCTAATGCTGGATCTGCCTCCCGCCGGCGGTCAACGACCTCGGCGCCGGACGACCACGATCACCCATCGCGGGTCGCGTGCGCTGACGGCGACGCGACATCGCGAAAGCCGCTGCGGTGGGGCAGCTTCCATCCTGGCCGGACGTAGTGGCATGTATAGCCCGACGGATACCGCTCGAGGTAGTCCTGGTGCTCGGGCTCTGCCTCCCAGAACTCGCCGGCCGGAGCCACTTCGGTGACCACCGTGCCGGGCCACAATCCCGACTCGTCGACGTCAGCGATGGTCTCGAGCGCAATCCGCTTCTGCTCGTCGTCCAGATAGAAGATCGCTGAGCGGTAGCTGGTCCCGACGTCGTTGCCCTGGCGGTTCTTGGTGGTCGGGTCGTGGATCTGGAAGAAGAACTCCAGCAGCGTCCGATAGTCGGTCTTGTCCGGGTCGTAGGTGATTTCGATCGCCTCGGCGTGGCCGGGATGGTTGCGATAGGTGGGGTGCGCGTTCTGGCCGCCGGTGTAGCCGACCCGGGTGGAGACCACGCCGGACTGTTTGCGGATCAGATCCTGCATGCCCCAAAAGCATCCACCCGCCAGGACGGCAACCTTGTGTGTCATGACCGCTGCTCGCTCACGGGTGCGCCGCTGCGTTGCTCCGCAGCCGCGTCGGAGAACAGGCTCAGGTATTGCCCGTAACCTTCGGCTTCGAGGTTGTCGCGGTGAATGAAACGCAGCGACGCCGAGTTGATGCAGTAGCGCAGGCCGCCTTGATCCCTCGGGCCGTCGCTGAAGACGTGCCCGAGGTGGCTGTCGCCGTGCGCCGAGCGCACCTCGGTGCGTTCCATGAAGTGGCTGCGGTCGCTCTTCTCGACGACGTTGTCGGTGTCGATGGGCTGGGTGAAGCTGGGCCAGCCGGTGCCGCTGTCGAACTTGTCTACCGATGCGAACAGCGGCTCACCGGAGACGATGTCGACGTAGATGCCGGGTTCCTTGTTAGCCCAGTACTCGCCGGAGAATGGACGTTCGGTCCCGTTCTCCTGGGTGACGTGGTACTGCTCGGGGTTCAACGCGTCGACCGCGGCGGGGTTCTTGTTGTATTCGTGTGACACGGATGCTCCTTGGTGAGTGAGTGCGTTAGTTGCGGCCGGCCATGATGCCGCCGTCGACGTTGAGGATCGCGCCGGTGACCCAGCTGGCCTGTTCGGAAAGCAGATAGGTTACGGCGTTGGCGACGTCGACGGGGGTGCCGACTCGTCCCAGCGGATGAAGCGGCGCGAAAGTGTCTAGCGTGGCGTCGATTTCGTCCTTCGGGATGAAGCCTTCATACAGCGGGGTCTTGACAACCGCCGGCGCCACCGCATTGACGCGAATCTTGTGCTCCGCAAGCTCGATGGCCAGATTGTGGGTGAGGGCGTGCAGGCCGGCCTTTTGCATCGAATACGCAGACGATGGTGTCAAGCCGATGGCTTGATGTGCCCACATGCTGCCGATGTTGACGATGGAGCCGCCCTCACCGTTGGCGATCATGCCCGCGACGACCGTCTGCGTCAGGAAGAACAGCGCGTAGTTGAGCTCCATGTAGGAGTCGTAGAACTGCGCGTCGTACTCGAGAAATGGCTTCGGGATGAAGAATCCGGCCGCGTTGACGAGCAAGGTCGCGTCGTCGTGCTGCTCGGACAGCGCGCGCTGCACGTCCGCGACCGCAGCGCGATCCGTCAGTTCGGCGGCGATACCCCAGGCTTGGCCACGCCGGTTCGTCAGCTCGGCGACGGTGTCATCGACACGGTCTTTCGAACGTCCGATGATCACCGCGCTGCCGCCATGGTCGACGACATCGAGAGCGACCTGCCGACCCATGCCGGCACTTCCGCCGACAACGATGACCTTCTTGTCGTCAAAATGCATGTTCGGTCCCTTCCTGGTTTCCTTGACGGCTCCAGCCGGGCCGCCGATGTCTTGAATTCGAGTGAGTGCGAGCCGACACACCCGCCCACTTCCCGTCTAACGAGACTGCAACTTTGTGGGGTGAGCCGGCATCACCCCAACCGCCTCTTCACCCGGGTGATTGCTGCGGAGTTGCGTGCCCGGTTGCCTTACAGATTGGGCGGACACCAGATTCCGCGGCGCAGACAACGTCCAATGTCATCAGCGGGACGTGTCAATGTGATTTGGCGACGCTCGCCTGTCCGCGGGCCGCGTCGACGGCGTCCACCAGCAGCCAGAGCGCTAAGCCGATCAGCGCGATGTCCTTCATCAAGAACTCTCCGTCGGCGGACAACACGGGAAAGCCACCCGCAGACGCCTCGCCGACGCCGGGGGTCGTGATCATGAAACTCAGCGTGGTCACGAAGAACAGAGAGGCGACTACGCCGCCCAGCACGGCAGCTTTCGGATACCAGGGCTTGAGGGCCAGCAGTGTCGCGGTGATCAGTTCTACCGTTCCGTTCAATCGGCCAAAGGCGTCGATGGACATGACTTCGTAGACCCAACCCAAAAAGGGGCTGTTGGCCACCCAATGCGAAATACCCTGGGACTCATAGTGAGTGAATTTCATGGCGCCGAACCAGGCCAGAACTATAGCCAAACCGTACCGTGCGACGAGGGGTGCGATGACGGTCGCACGAGACTTTCCCGGCCCGGCACTCGTGATGGCGGTGGCCTCACTCTGTGACATGTGGTCTCCGTTCTGTGTGTTTCGCTTACCGCGTGACCGCTACCGGCCTCGCACTGCCTTGGCCGGCGGTACAGTCGGCCGACACGGTCATCCAGGCGGTTTGGTCGCGGGCTCAGTCAGCGACCACTATCTCTGCGCAGCGGGTGAATTGTCCTCATCCCCACGTGTAATTCACCCGGGTGAGAGGACGATAAGCCCAGGTGCGGCATTGCTGCTCATTGTGCGCAGGCCGGCTCCGGGAGGTCCAGATCGGCCTTCGTCAGGCGGTAGACCTGGAGCGTGAGGTTGTAGTACTTGGCGGTCTCCCCGACCCATTCCATCCCAATTCTCCGGGCGGTAGCCACACCACGGCGGTTCTCCGGTCGCACGACTGCAAAGACCTCACTGATGCCGGGGTTTTCGAACGCCTGATGGGCAACCGCATGACCGGCTTCCGCGCCGTACCCGTAGCCCCAGGCATTCGGAGACAGCTGCCACCCGATTTCCAGATCCGTGTCGCCCGGCGGCAGTGGTAGCAGGGCCACGCCCCCGAGCACGCCTCCGGAGCTCTTGTCGGTGATCGCCCACCGGCCCAACGGCAGTCCCGTCGGGTCGCTTTCGGCGATCCACGCCGCCAGGACGCGCCGCATTTCGATCGTGTCGGCGATGGGAGGCAAGGCCGGACACAGCCAACGGGCCACTTCGGGCGCACCGTAGATCGCATACGCGGCGAGGTCATCATCGAGCCGCCACGGCCGCAAGATCAGCCGGGGTGTCGTGATGCGCCGTGTGCCCGCGTCCCAGACGACGTGGTGATGCTCAACCATTCCGGCCCCTAGCGTTGTCGTGTGCGGTACCCAAAAGTGACGGGCGTCTACCCCGGTTCGTCAGTTCTCGTTGGCTTCCAGTGTGTTTGGCGTCTCGCCCCTGATAGTGGCAATGGCCTCCGCATCTTCCAGCACGACCTCGTTGGCGGCGCGCAGCACAGCGCGCACGTCACCGGCGGGTATCACCGCAGCCCCGGACGCATCGGCGAAGACATAGTCGCCGGGACGGACCGCCACCCCCGCGATCACCACCGGACGGTTCGCCTCGTACGGGGTGACGAAATCACCGCCCGACCTCGTGGTCTCGCCACGGCAATAGACGGCGAGGTCGTAGTGCGCCAGCTCGGCAAAGTCGCGCAGCCGCCCGTCCGCGAGAATGCCGGCGAGCCGGTGGTTTTGGGCACGCGACAGCTTTGTCCCGCCGCCCAGCGACGCATCGCTACAGCCGTTGCTGGCCAGAACCAGAACGCGTCCGTCGCCGCCGCTTGCGATGGCGTCGTAGAACAACCTCTTGAAGCTGTAGCGCTCGGGCGGGAGGGCGGCCCTGCACGCCGGGAAGTAGGAGATCGTCACGGCGGGGCCGAAGAGCCGGCGACCGGGTGTCGGGCTCACCAGATCGAGGAGGTGACAGCGATGTCGGTGCACCCGCCCCACGGCGTCAACGATGTCGGCGGTGCGCACGCGACCGGCGAGCGCGTCGAGCGATTGCATCAGCGGTCGGGGATCGCAACACGCCATGACTGGGCGCCACGGAAGTCGAGCCACATGTCGGTGCTCGTTCGCACGAGCCGGGCCAGCACGTCATCGCAGCCCGGGCAGCGCACCACGATGCCGGGCCCGCGGTTGTAGACATGCCCCTCGGCGAAGGCCGTGGCGTGACAACATTTCCCGCAGGTGAGCATCGCGGTGGTGACATCGAATCCCAGAAACTCCGCGAAGGCGCCCGCGGCCGCGTTGCCGTCGACGTGCATTGGTTCGGTCATCGTTCCTCGTTTCCCGATTAGTTGCTCGGTCCGAATCGCTCGGTCCGGATGGCTGACGGCCGATGGCCCAACTCGGTCAGCTTCGTGGTAACCGATTCCACGAATCCCGTTGGGCCGCAGACGTAGGAGCGCACCCCATCGTGGATTGCCCACCGGGTCGTGGCGAGGTCGGCGGCGCGCACCCGGCCCGGCGGCCGCGTGGTCTGAGGCGGGGCCGAACGGGTATAGAGCAGCGTCACCTGAAGCCAATCACAGTCACGCTCGAGTCGGAAAAGCTCTTGGGCGTAGTACACATCGGCGGGGCTGCGCACCGAATAGACCAGCCGAAAGTTGGCGCCGCCCGCCGCGACCCGTTGACGAAGCATCGCCATCAACGGCACGATTCCCGATCCGCCGCCGACGAGCAGAACCTGAGCCTCCTCGGCCGGCCGCCAGACGAACCAGCCACCGATCGGTCCGCGCAGTTCGATCTCGTCGCCGGCAGTGAGTCCGACGAGATACGGCGACACCTCTCCGTCGGCGATACGCTGCACGGTGAGCTCGATGTGGTCACCCTTTGCCGGTCTGGCCAGCGAGTAGCTGCGTTGCGCGCTGTAACCGTCCTCGGCGGTCAGCTTGAGATCGATGTGCTGGCCCGCCAGGTGGCCGCCCCAGCCGGGTACGGTTAACCCGATCGTCTGCGCAGACTCGGTCTCCGGTCGTGAGTCCACCACCTGGGCGACTCGCCAGCGTAGCGTCGGTTTCACGTCGACGTCCACAGTCGTTGTCAACCGTCGTCAGTCCCCGGCGTAGCGTTGTTCTCGCCACGGGTCGCCGTAGTTGTGGTAGCCCAACCCCTCCCAAAACCCCGGTATGTCGCTGTCGCGCAACTCGATGGATTTCACCCATTTTGCGGACTTCCAGAAATACAGGTGCGGCACCAGCAATCGGGCCGGCCCGCCGTGCACCGGCCTGAGCGGCGCTCCGCCGTAGGCGTAGACGATCCACGCCTTGCCGCCGAGAAGGTCGCGCAACGGGAGGTTGGTGGTATAACCGCCGTAGGAGCCGACGAGTGCGAATCCGGCAGCCGTGTCGATTGATTCGAAGAGGGTGTCCACAGATACCCCCTCCCACATGGTGTTCAGCTTGGACCACGTGGTGACGCAGTGGATGTCGACGGTGGGCCGCTCGCTCGGCAATTGCTTCAACTGGGCCCAGGTCCACGCGTGCTCGGTGCCACGCTCGTCGCGGATGGTGAACCGCCACCGATCGAGATCGATGCGCGGGGTGGGTCCGGCCTGCAGGACGGGGAAGTCCGCGGTCAGATGCTGACCGGGCGGCAACTCGAGCACCGACTCGGCTCGGCGTCCGCGAAAGCCTTTGTTGACGACAGTCATTGGTGTCCTCCTGCCAGCGGATGTGGGGGAGCGGGATAGGACCCGAGCAGTTGCCGCCAGGATGCTTCGAATTTGGCGACGCCGTCGTTTTCGAGCATCCTGACGGTGTCCACGAGGTCGACTCCGACTGCGCTGATGCTGTCGAGCACCTTTTGGGCGCCGGTGGCCGTGCCGACGATGGAGTCACCGGTGATCATGCCGTGGTCGGCGAGGGCTTCCAAGGTTTTTTCCGGAATGGTGCTGACTGTGTCCGGCGCGACCAGCTCGGTGACGTACACGGTGTCGGGATAGGCGGGGTTTTTCACCCCGGTGGAGGCCCACAGCGGCCGCTGCACATTAGCCCCGACGTCGCTGAGCGCGGCGAAGCGCCGGCCAGCCGGGAACACCTCCTGGTAGGCGGCATAGACAAGCCGCGCGGTGGCGATGCCGGCCTGCCCGCGCAGGGCCAGAGCCGCGTCGGTGCCGATCGACTCCAGCCGCCGGTCGACTTCGGTGTCGATGCGGGACACGAACAGGGATGCCACGGAATGGATTTGGGTGATGTCTTTACCGGCGCGTTGCGCGGCCTCCAGTCCGGCCAGGTAGGCGTTCATCACCGCACGATGGCGCTCGACCGAGAAGATCAGGGTCACGTTGACTGAAATGCCTTCGGCCACAGTGGCGGTGATCGCGGACATACCGGCCGATGTCGCGGGAATTTTGATGAACAGATTCGGCCGATCGACGATCTTCCACAGCTCGACGGCTTGGCTGACCGTCTGCTCGGCGTCGTGGGCCACTCGCGGGTCGACCTCGATCGATACCTTTCCGTCGACGCCGGCGGAGGCTTCCCACTGCGGGCGCAGGACGTCGCACGCTTGCCGGACGTCGTCGGTGATGACGGTGCGGATCGCCGATTCGGCGTCGGTACCGCGTTGCGCCAGTTCGGTGATCTGCCGGTCGTAGGCGTGGCCATGTGAGATTGCCCGCTGGAAGATCGAGGGGTTGGTGGTGACGCCGACGACGTTTCTGGTGTCGATCAGCTGCTGTAGGTTGCCGGATACCAGGCGGTCGCGCGAGAGGTCGTCCAGCCAAACCGACACGCCGGCCGCCGCCAGCGCGGTCAGGGTGGGGTTTTGCGTCATTGGGCCGCTGCCTCCTGCCGGTCTCGGTGGCGGCGAGCGGTTCGTACGGTGACGAGCGCGGCGGCGAACGCCACGACCGGCCAGTACGCGCCGGCCAGCATCTGCCGATCCCGCGTCGTCAAGCTAAAGCGGCGCGCTGTTTGCGTCACAGATCCTCCGTTACCAGGCTTCGTAGAGCGTTGTTTTCACGACCGCGCGTGCAAGCCCGTTGCTGCGGAACGCATGTCCGCCGAGTCGATGGCCAGGTTGTGTATCGGCACCTGCCGGGCGGTGTTCTGAGCGTGCCTCGGTGCCGCCCCAGCTGTCATCACCCTCCAGCACCATTCACCCGGGTGATAATGCTCAAGGGGGACGAACTTTAGGTCCAGTCGAGGGTGTGTCAGTTATTGCGGCACGAATTGCAGCTCCGCTGCGCCAAAGGACACACCGAAGCGGGCGCACCACAGAATGACGCTGCCGACCCCGGCGGTGTCGACATCGTCGGGTATGGCGTAGTTGGCGTTGCCCCGGTTGGCGCGCAGGGGACCGAGATCGGTGTGATGGCTGCGACCAAAACTTCGAAATCGGCTACGGTCGTTGGCTACTCGCGCGTCACTTAGCCAGACGCGCAGCTGCGGACCCAACGTGGCATGGAGATTCTCCAGCCGCAGAATCCGTGACCCATCGGGCAAGGTCGCTAGCCGCGCGGCACCGCTGGTTCGGTGGATGTGGCTGGTGAATTCTCCTAACTGGGTGGTCTGAGCTCCTGGCGGCAGCAGCTCATCGATTGTGGTCCGAATCAACAACTTCCACGGCGCCAGCCACCCTAAGGCGACTGGCATTGCGACGACGACAAGCGCCGTGCGAGCCACGAGCCGCGGCGCGAACCGTCGCCCGGCGTCAGTCCAGATCATCGTGAGCGATCAGCCGGCGGGCTGCCTCGGTGATCGAGCCGGACAGCGACGGGTAGATGGCGAGCGTCTGCGCCAGCTCGTTGACCGTGATGCGGTTCTGCACGGCCACCGCGATCGGCAGGATCAGCTCGGAGGCGATCGGGGCGACCACCACACCGCCGATCACCACCCCGGTGGCCTGTTGGCAGAAGAGCTTGACAAAGCCGTGACGCAGCTCCGACATCTTGGCGCGCGCATTGGTTTCGAGCGGCAGCATGATGGTCCGCGCCGGCACCGAGCCGTCGTCGATCGCCGTCTGGGGCACGCCGACGGCGGCGATCTCGGGACGCGTGAATACCGTCGCCGCGACGGTGCGCAGCCGGAGAGGGCTGACCGCCTCGCCCAGCGCGTGATACATCGCGATGCGGCCCTGCATCGCGGCGACCGAGGCCAGCGGCAGCAGGCCGGTGCAGTCGCCGGCGGCGTAGATGCCGGTCACCGAGGTCCGCGACACCCGGTCCACGGTCAGGTAGCCGCCGCGGCCCAGCTCGATGCCCACCCGCTCGAGGCCCAGGCCGTCGGTGTTGGGGGTCGATCCGATCGTCATCAGGGCGTGGCTGCCCTCGACGGTGCGGCCGTCGGCCATCGTCACCACAACTCCGCCGTCGGTGCGGACAACCGATTGTGCGCGTGCGTTTTTGACCAGTCTGACGCCGCGTTCGGCGAACGATTCCTCCAGCACCCACGCGGCGTCGGCGTCCTCATAGGGCAGCACCCGGTCCCGGCTGGCCACGACGGTCACCGTGACACCGAGTTCGGCGTAGGCGTTGACGAACTCGGCGCCCGTGACTCCCGAGCCGACGACGATGAGGTGCTCGGGCAGCGCGGTCAGGTCGTAGAGCTGGCGCCAGGTCAGGATGCGCTCGCCGTCGGGCTGGGCCGACGGCAGGATCCGGGGGCTGGCGCCGGTCGCGATCAGTACGACGTCGGCATCTCGCACCATCGTGGTGCCGTCGGGCACCGTCACCTTGATGCAGTGGCGCGCCAACCCGGCAGCCGAGTCGATCAACTCACCGCGACCGGCGATCAGCTCGACGCCCATGCTGAGCAGGTCGGCGGTGATGTCGGCGGACTGGGCGGCGGCCAATGCCTTGACCCGCTGGTGGATTTCGGGCAACGAGATTTCGACGTCGGTGATATCGACGTCCAACCCCAGTGGCGCCCGGCGCAGTTCGGTGCGTAGTCCGGTGGAGGCGATGAACGTCTTTGACGGCACGCAGTCGCACAGCACGGCCGCACCGCCAATACCGTCGGCGTCCACGACGCTCACCTGCGCGACCTCAGGCCCTCGGGCGGCGGCGACCAGTGCCGCCTCGTAACCGGCCGGGCCACCGCCGAGGATCACAATGCGGGTCGGCACGGCTCGAACCTCACTTACTGGCCGGACGACAGGTCATCAAAGACGCCATCCCCCACCGGCGTTGATGTCCTCGTCGCCGATGATATGGATGGCGGCTTCCTCAGCCGACGCGGCGCCACCGTCGATGCCGACGTCGTAGGCAAGGTAATCCGTCGCCGGATCTGTCGGGTCGACGTCGAAGGCGACCAGCCGGCCTGCGCGCATGCCGCCGACCTGATCGTCGATCGGCTCGCCATCGCCGTCGGCGCTATCACCGATTCCGTCGCCGTCCCATTGGTCGGTCACGTCGGGCAGCTCACGGGCCAGCCGGCGCGCCAGACTTTCGTGGGTCCGCGCTTCCCTCGCCGTGAGGCCCCACGCCCGCAATTCCTGCGGGCGTTCCGGAGGTGAATAGCCCTCGTCCAGGTCGACGCCCGTCTGCTCAGAGTCCACGCTTTCTTCCGGCTCGAGCAAATGAGCCCCGACGTCGTCGAATTCAGAAATCCCCATCAGCGCCATCTCCATTCCATATCGGCAAGGTCACGCTCGCGCAGTGAAGCCGTACGCCCGCTCGGTGCTTGTCTCAACCGAGCGCCTCGACAAGGTCGCGGCAAGCCCGTTCACAGCGACGGCATACCTCGGCGCATACGCGGCAATGCTCGTGTCTCGCCGCATGCTTGTCACACTCGTCCGCGCTTGTCTTACAGGCGGTGGCGCACGTTTGGAGCACCGTCCTGGTCAAGTTCGCGTCGTAGCCTGTGTGCCGGGACAGCACGCGGCCGGTGGTGGCGCAGACATCCGCGCAATCGAGGCAAGTACGGATGCATTTGGTCAAGTGATTGACGTCGTCTTCACTGAGGCAGGCATCTGCACACGCCGTGCACGCTTGGTCGCATTCAATACAGGCGTCGATACATGCGATCAGCTTGTCTGTATCGATCCGGCCCAGATCTCGGGGATAGGTCTCCAACATTCTTTTGGCGGCGCTCACTCTGGTCCTCCCTGTCAGGGTCCTCCCAGCTGGAGGTTGTCTCACACAACAGGCACGGCTGCGCGCGTGTAGATGTCATGAGCATGGCGCACAAAGGGGTGAACTGTCCTCGCCCACCTCCGTTGCTCACCCGGGTGATAAACGACGTGACGAATCCGCGAACCCACTACCCACGAACACCACCGACCGAGCACGGCCGGTCTGGCGGGTCATGCGCACCTAAACCGCCTCGAACTGCAGCCGGTCAGCTTTTGAGAGTATGGCCACCGGCCACGTCATCCGCGCTGGCAGGATATCGCCGCCGCCGGGTGGATCGTCATCGACCCCAGCGTCTGTTCGCCTTGGGGGTTCATTAACGGCGTTCTCAGACAAGGGAATTCGTTATCAGGAACATGTGTCGCGATGCCGGCGGATTTATTACAAGAGGCCGAGTTCTCGAGCCCGGCTGACCGCCGCGCCGCGGTGCTCGACGCCGAGCTTGCGGTACACGGCGCGTTGGTGTGTCTTCACGGTATTGAGCGAAACGTAGAGCCGCTCACCGATTTCGCGTCGCGATAACCGGGTGGCGAGCAGGCGAAGCACCTCAAGCTCCTTGGGGGTCAGCTCCTCACCGACCGCGTAGCCCTCGTTGCGCGAAGTCGGCACCGCGACGCCGGCGTTGCGTTCGGCCGAAGCGAGCAGCGTCGGGGCGATGCCCGCATCGGCGCAACCGCGGACCAGCGTGCCGGCCTCGTCGAGGCTCACCTTCGCGGCCTGGTGGTCACCGAGGCGATCGAAGATCTCCGCGCTGACCATCAGCGACTTGGCCACCTCGAGGATCGCTCCACCTTGGCGGGCCGACATGACGGCCATATCGGCGGCGGCCACCGCCGCCGTCGCGGCACCGCGCTGGGCGAGGACTTCGGCGGTGGCAAGCGACACCATCACGTCCACAAGATGTTCGGCATCCGCCAAGTCGCGGGAGCTACCCGAAGCCTCGCGGATCCGACGCTCGGCGTCGACAGGCTGACCACGTTCGGCCGAAATCAGCGCCAGATAGCCCAACGCGCAAATGCGGGCGCGACGATCGCCCGCCTTCTCGGCGAGCTGCGCGGCGCGCCGGAAGGCGACTTGCGCCTCGGGGGTGTTGCCCGAAAAGTACAGCGCTGACCCATAAATGCAGTAGGCGCTGGGTTGGCCCAGGGGTGCTTCGCCGAAATCGAGGGTGATCGCCCGGCCTGCCGTCTCGAGCGTCGCGGCAATGTCGGCCGTCTTGAACGAGTGAACCGCGCGCAACACGGCGGCCTGAGCGTTCAGGGCGCCACCTTCCGCGGTGTCGGCCGCGAATCGGGTCTCGACCGCCTCGATCCACTCGGCGGCGTCATCGAGTTGGCCGACGCTCAAAGCGATCCAGGCTCGGGCGACGCTCAGCCGTGGATCCTGCAGAACGGTCTCCTCGGGAAGGAGGTCGAGGTAGCCCGAGATGGTTGACACGCCACCGCTGTTGAATTCGGCGACCCAATCCGCGGCGATCAGGTCAGCACTGCGCGCGATGTCACCGGCGGCAAGCAGGTGGCGCACCGCCTCATCGACGAGTCCCTCGGCTTCGAACCATGTCGCGGCGCGGCGGTGCAGATCGGCGACGAGATCGGGCTCGGTGCGGCGCAGCTCGGTGCGCAGCAGCTCTCCGAACAGCTGGTGATAGCGATACCAACGACGCGACGTGTCCAGCGGCACCACAAACAGGTTTTCGCGCTCGATGTCCTGCAAGACCGAGGCGGAGCCGGACGTCTGTAGCACTGCGTCGCACAGGGCACCGCTGAGTCGTCCCAGGATCGACGTGCGTAGCAAAAAACTGCGCAGATGCGGTGGCTGACCGTCGAGGACCTCGGCCATCAAATAGTCGACGATATGGCGGTTGTCGCCTGCGAACGTCCTGATGAACGTGGCGATATCGGCACGCCCGGCAAGCGAGAGGGCGGCAAGGTAGAGGCCGGCAGCCCAGCCTTCGGTGCGTCGGTGCAACAGGTGAATATCTGTGGGGGCCAAGCCGAGCCCGAGGACATCGTTCAGCAGATGGTCCGCCTCGATCGGCCCGAAACGCAAGTCGTCCGTTCGCACCTCGGCAAGCTCGCCGCTGGCTCTGAGCCGAGCCAACGGCAACGTCGGGTCGGATCGGGTGGCCAACACCAGGTGAAGGTTGGCCGGCATTCGGCTGATGAAGAACGCCAGCTGCTCGTGCACCGCTCGGCGCACCACGTGGTGGTAGTCATCAAGAACGAGCACGACCGGGCTGGCGATTGTGTCCAGATCATTGAGCAGCGTAGGCAAAACGACTTGCACCGGGTCGGCACCCATCGCCAGGAGTTCGACCGCGCGAATGCCCACCCCGGGACTGACTTTCTGCAGCGCGGCGACCACGTACATCCAGAACCACACCGGGTCGTTGTCGGCGGCATCAAGCGACAACCAGGCGAACCGCCCGTTCTCACCCGCCCCCGAAGCCCACTGCGCGAGCACTGTCGTCTTGCCCCACCCCGCCGGCGCGCTCAGTAGGGTCAGCTTGCGGGCACGCCCCGCCGACAATACGTCCAGCAGGGCGGCCCGATGCACCAGCTGCGCTCCAATGGCCGGGACGTGCAGCTTGGTGGCGAGCAGGACTGCGCGCGCAGCGGCTTCTCCGCTCCCGTTGTCGCTGCGCCCAGCTGAGCCGCTCATGTCCGAACTCCGCGATCTTGTTGAATCCAGCTGCCGGGCGGGAAAACTCGGCGTTGTTGCGTCCCGGGTGGACGCTGTCCTCTCGGCATCCCAGTTTGTCCTTGCGGGGCCGCCCGAGCTCGTTACGCCCGGTAGCCGCGGCGACTCTATTGAATCAGATGCGTCGTGCAGAAATACCGCAGGCGCACGCTTGCGGTGACCGTTCGGGCTGGCGGACGCGCACTCCGCGGCGGGCTCAATGGTTGTCTCGTGAGCCGCGCTCACACTGTGCCCACTCACCGTAGTTCTCCCTCTTCTTTCACCGAAGCCTGCACTCGTGCAACGCATGACACCGCCGCGGGCGGATGGTGAACGTCTCGAAACGAGCTGAATGAGCGCACGCGCACCGGCGGGCGGCATGCCATCGTTTTCGGCGCGCTCATGGTCGTCGCGACACCAGCACGTAGCCACCCACGCCGAAGACCACCGGCATCATCATCAACATTCCCAACAACGTGCTCATCATCGTCTTCTCAACCCTCTGCGCTTTGCCCTCCGGCGCTGGTCCCTGGTTGAGTCGTGCGAGCCGGAGCGCAATCACTACGTTCGCACCGTGGGAGGCCCGTCACCATCGCCCGGCGGGCGATCTTTAAGTCCCGGTCGGTGTATACCTAGTGCCCTCGGTATTCGACGGGCCCGTCAATCCAAACCGCGCATGAGCTGGGTCAATTGGGCGCGGGAGGTGATGCCGAGTTTGGTGAACGCATGGCGCACGTGGGTCTTCACGGTGTGGGGGGAGATTTGCAGTTGTTGGGCGACGGAGCGGTTGGTGGCGCCTTCGGCGATGAGGTTGACGACGGTGAGTTCGGATTCGGTGAGGCTGTCCCAGCCCGTTTTTGCCCTGGGGTGGGTGACGATGCGGCGTTCCACGCCTAGCCGGCGTAGTGCGCGGCCGACTCGGCGGGCGTCGGCGGTGGCCCCGCACTCGATGTAGGTGTCGAATGCGGCGTTGAGGTGGTCGAGTGCTTCGGCGTTGTGCTGTGCGCGAGCCAGTTCGGCGCCGGCGTCCTCGGCCGCGCTGGCGTAGAGAAGCGGTCGCTGCGATGAGCGAAGCGACTCCGCGGCAACCACCAGCGCCTGGGCATCACGTTCGAGAATCCCGCGGGCATACCCGGCCACCGCCGCCAGCAGCGGCACCGCGGGCCGCTCATGCTCAAGCACCTCGATTGCCTGCAGTACGCGCGCGCGCAAGCCGGCGTCACCGGCGGCCGAGGCCACCCGCGCACCCAGGATCAGCCGAACTAATGCATGGGGGAAAAGTGGTGTTCCCAGGAGGATGACGTCGCCGAGCCAGCGCATCGCGTCGTGGACGTCGTCGCGCTGCCACGCCGCCCGCGTCAGCACATACGCTGATCCGCGACGTATGCCGGCGGAGCCGGTGGAGTGGGCATCGCGCGCATCATTGGCCATCTGCTGCAGCAAGTTCCGATCATCGGTGTGCGCCGCCACCTCGGCGAGGATCACCGTGCGCAGTACGTCGTGCTCGGTCGCGCCTGTCGGCTGTGGGGGCGGCAGGGGCTCCGTCGCGTCGCGAGCGGCCGACAGTCGCCCCGCAGCCAGGTGAACCATCCCGCTATAGACGGCCCAGGTAGCGAGGGCCATCGCGTTGCCTTCCCGGCCGGCTTGGCCGACGCCGTCGGCGACCAGGGCCGTCGCGTCGTCCAACCGGCCGACCACTGCCAGTAGGTTTGCGTGATACATCCCGGCATAGGCATGCGCTAACGCCGTCTCGTTCGTGTAGGCGAGCGGGCGAAGCTGTTCGAGGCGGCCTCGTGCGCGCGCCGTGTACCCCTCACCGGCATCGAGCAAAGCGTGGGTGACACCGGCCATGATCGTGGCCTCGAGATCGCCGGTGACCGCCGCGGCCGCGGCAGCCTCGTCGGCGGCCGCGCGCCGTTGCCCACCCTCGTCGAACACCAGGTTGTAGGCCAGCCACGCCAAGAGCCGTGCCCGGGTGAGCTCGCTGATGCCGCTCAACTCAAGCGCCCGCCGATTCTCCTCGACCCGCCGCTGGTCAGTGTGCTTCGTGTGCACCGGGAGCCGCAGCCGGATCTCGGCCTCTACTTCGGGCGACGCCGCCTCCGAGAGCGCCACGTCGGCCAATTCCTCGGCCTCGCCGTAGCGACTGGCCCGGTTGAGCCACGCCACCGTTTCCGCGACCAGTGACCCTTGCTCAGCGTCGTTGGCGGGCAACAGCTCCAAGGCGCGCTTGCTCAAGTCCGCGGCCGCGCTCGAATCGCCGCGGCCAACCGATTGCGCGGCTCGGCGCAACGCGTCGATGGCCTCCCGGTCTCCCGGCTCGGCGCTGCGCGCCAGCTGGGCGGCCACCTCGGCGGGGGCCGCGCCCAAGCCCAGCATGGCCGACGCGGACTGGCGCTCCATCGCCCGGCGCAGCGACTGCGGCAAGGACTGCCGGGTTGCCTCACGCAGCAAGTCGTGCCGAAACCGCAACTGCTCGCCGTCTTCGATGAAAAGATCCGCGCGCACCGCCTCCTCGAGCGCCGACAGCAACGATGTCGGCGATCGCTCCAGCATTGCGGCCAGCAAGCCGGCCGAGAACCGGTCCGGCAGTACCGCAGCGACCCGGACCACCTCTGAAGCGCTTTCGGAGAGCAGGTCGAGCCGTTGGTGCATGCTGGCGCCCAGCCGCCGCGGCAGCTCATGGCCGGTGGCCACCGCGCGTCCACCGGTAACGCTCAGTCGGTCCTCCTCGCCCAGCCCCCGGACAAGCTCGCTGACCAAAAACGGGTTTCCGTGCGCTTTGGCAGCCAGATTCAGCAGTGACACATCGGCTTTCGCCCGCACGGCGTCGCTGACCATGTCCGCGACCGCATCCGGCGTCATGGCCCCTAATCGCAAGAAGGTGGCATTCGCGCGTTGCAGCATCGACAAGGTCTCGTGCACCGCCGGCCCGCCGGCCCCGGTGCGGGCGGTCAATATCCACAACACCGCCGCATCCGGCCGCGCGGTGGCCAGCGACCGCAGCGCCAACAGCGTGCCGTTGTCGGCCCAGTGAATGTCCTCCAGCACGATCACCAGCGGGGCCTGCGCGGCCGCGGCGTGAATCGCATCGGCTAAATCGTGCACCACCCAATAGCGCAGATCGGCCGAGCCGCCGAGTTGGCGCAACGCCTCGGCGTCACCCACCGGGGGATCGGCGTTGAGCGTGGCCATGAACAGCGAGAAGAACGGCACCGTCTGCTGATACTCGAACGCCTCACCGAACAAGGCGCGCACCCCGCACTTGTCGGACAGCGCCAGGACCTCGGTCAGCAACCGGCTTTTTCCGATGCCCGGCGGGCCTTCGATCACCAGCACGCCCCCGCGCCCCTGGGTCAGCGCGCTCACGAGCTCGGCAATCATTTTCAGCTCGTCCGTCCGCCCGCGAATCGGCGGAGTGACCACGCGCTGGCCGCCGACGTCGAACAGGCCGGCTGAAGGACCCATCGGGTGTCCTGTCTACGGTTTAGTTAGCGGACTGCCGTTGCAGTGCACGTCATTGTAGGCCGTGCCTGGCCGCCGAGCGATTTGCTACGGGTCAATCCGAGCCGCGCATGAGCTGGGTCAATTGGGCGCGGGAGGTGATGCCGAGTTTGGTGAACGCATGGCGCACGTGGGTCTTCACGGTGTGGGGGGAGATTTGCAGTTGTTGGGCGACGGAGCGGTTGGTGGCGCCTTCGGCGATGAGGTTGACGACGGTGAGTTCGGATTCGGTGAGGCTGTCCCAGCCCGTTTTTGCCCTGGGGTGGGTGACGATGCGGCGTTCCACGCCTAGCCGGCGTAGTGCGCGGCCGACTCGGCGGGCGTCGGCGGTGGCCCCGCACTCGATGTAGGTGTCGAATGCGGCGTTGAGGTGGTCGAGTGCTTCGGCGTTGTGCTGTGCGCGAGCCAGTTCGGCGCCGGCGTCCTCGGCCGCGCTGGCGTAGAGAAGCGGTCGCTGCGATGAGCGAAGCGACTCCGCGGCAACCACCAGCGCCTGGGCATCACGTTCGAGAATCCCGCGAATGTGTTGCGCGACCGTGGCGAACAACCGAACCGGCGGCCGCTCGCGTTCGAGCAGGTCAACGGCGTCCAGGAGACGCGCGCGCAGACCGGCATCGCCGGCCGCCGACGCCACCCGCGCGGTCAAGGTCAGCTGATCCAACACCGTCGGCAAGAACGGTGTCACGACCAGCGAGATATCGCCGCCGAGCCAGCGCAGGGCTTCATGGACGTCGTCGCGCTGCCACGCCGCCAGCCCCAGCGCGCACGCCGCCCCGCGACGTACGGCCGGTGAACCGGTGATGTACGCATCGCGCGCCTCGCCCATCGTCGCTGCCAACAACGTTCGGTCGTCGGTGCGGGCCGCGATCTCGGCCAGGGTGAACATGCGCATCGCCGTGACGAAGGTCGATCCCGTCCGCTCGGGCGTGGGCAGCCGCTCGGTGGTGGTGCGGGCAGCCGACAACCGGCCCGCGGCCACCTGCACCACCCCCGCCGTCAGCGCCCAGATGTGCAGCGCCATGCCGTCGTGTTCGTGCTGGGATTTCTCCGTGCGGCTCGCGACCAGCATTGTGGCGTCTTCCAGCCGTCCCACCACGGCAAGCAGATTTGCCAGGTGGCATGCGGCGAGGTTGTGGGCGGTCATGTCGCCCGCGGGCGGCAGGGTTTGCATCTCCTCGACGCGGCGCAGGGCGCGACCCGCGTACCCGTTTGCGCAGTCGAGGCAGGCGAGTGCCACCCCGGACAACATTCTCGACTCGAGATCGCCGGTGGTTGCCGCGGCCGCCGCCGCCTCGTCGGCTGCCGCGCTGTCCTGTCCGTGGAGGCCGTACATCGCCAGGTTGTACGCCAGCCACGCCTGATGTCGTGCCCGGGTGACGTCGGTGAGCTGAGGCAACTGAAGGGCGCGGCGGTTGTCTTCGATGTGCCGCGTCGTCGTGTCGGTGATCGGCGTCCGGAGCCGGAGAAGAATCTCGGCCTCTTCTTCGGGCGCCAGCGCGGCGGACAGGGTGGTGCCGGCCAACCTTTCCGCCTCCTCGTAGCGGGTGGCCCGATTGAGCAGGACGATCGTTTCTGCCACGAGCGGCCCGCGTCCCGGGTCTTGGGGCGGCTGGAGATCCAACGCGCGCCCGCTCAAATCCGATGCGGCGCCCGGGTCGCTGTTGGCCACCGACTGCGCGGCTTCGCGGAGCGCGGCGATCGCGGCCTGATCGCCCACCTCCGCGCTGCGGGCGAGCTGGGTTGCGACCTCCTCGGGCGCCGCCCCCATGTCCAGCATGACGCTCGCGGATTGCCGCTCCATTGCTCGGCGCAGCGACTGCGGCAAAGACTGCCGCGTCGCTTCGCGCAGCAGGTCGTGGCGAAACCTCATCTGTTCACCGTCTTCGATGAGCAGGTCGGCGCGGACCGCTTCTTCGACCGCCGATATCAGGGCGGCCGGACGGCGTTCCAGCATCGCGGCGAGCAGCCGGGCCGAGAACCGGTCGGGCAGCACCGCGGCGACGCGCACGACTTGGCTCGCAACGGGGGAGAGCTGCTCGAGTCGTTGCTGCATGGTGTCGCTGAGCCGTCGTGGCAACGTCTCCCCGGTGGCACCGGCGCGGCCGCCGCTGACCGCGAGTCGGCCCTCCTCGTCCAGTCCGCGCAGCAGCTCCGTGAGCAGGAACGGGTTGCCGTGCGCCTTGTCGGCCAGACTCAAGAGTGACGCATCCGCGTTGGCTCGCACGGCGTCTTGCACAATGTCGGCGACCGCGCTCGGTGGCATGGCCGTCAACCGCAGAAACTCGGCATCCTCGCGTTCCAGCGCGGTCAGCGTTTCGCGAGCGACCGGCCCGCCGGCACCGGTTCGCGCGGTAAACACCCACAGCACCGGCACATCCGGCCGTGTCGCGGCCAACGACCGCAGTGCCATCAGGGTGGCGTTGTCGGCCCAATGGATGTCCTCGAGCAGGATCGCCAAGGGCGTTCGGGACGCGGCCGCGTGTATGGCGGCTTGCAAATCGCGCACCACCCAGTAGCGCAGATCGGCCGAAGTGCCCAAGCGGCGCAAGGCCTCCGCATCACCGACGGGTGGATCCGCGCGCAAGGTCGCCATGAACAGCGAGAAGAATGGTACCGTCTGCTGGTACTCGAAGGCCTCGCCGAATAGCGCCCGGACGCCGGCCTTCTCGGCGCGCGCCAAGACCTCGGTCAACAAGCGGCTCTTTCCGATGCCCGGTGGCCCCTCGATGACCAGTACGCCCCCGCGCCCTTGAGCGAGCGCCGCGATGAGCGCATCGATCGCCTTCAGCTCGCCCGCCCGCCCCCGAATCGGCGGTGTGCGCACCTGCCCCGACGCACTCGCGGTACTCACACGAACCGCCCCCCACCGACGTGATGTAGGCGGGCGGTGGACATCCACGTTATGTAATCCACAGTTCTCGCCACCGTTAGCGCTGGCAGTCAGTGTAGGCGTGTCCCGCCGGCCCGCGCGCTGTGCGTCGCGTCCGACTGAATCAGTGTTCTCAGCAATTACACCCGATGCACGCCCGCTTTTGCTGGCGGGCCCTAGCCCCAAGGACCTCATGATTTTCTCGTGATCCGCGCTCATGCTGTGCCCGCTCACCGTATTTCTCCTCTTTGGATCGATGTATCGGCTCCTGCCAACTCATGACATCGCCGAACGCGGATGATGAGCGTCTCAACATGAGGTGAACGGGTGTCTCAAAGTGAGACGGCGGTGGACGGTCCGTCGTGGTCTTTCCGCTCGGCTCCGGGCGGATGTGTCGGTTCGTCTGAGCAACGCCACCGTCGCGCGCGTAGGGTAATCGCCGAAGCAGATAAAAGTTTGCTGCTGCAGCGAAGGGACACCAAGTCTCCGCTCACGGTCGACGGGTGCCAGCCCGCCGCTTCGCGACGGTGACCCGGAGTCGAGGTAGTTGGGGATGGGTGCACAGGCGCGCCGCACGGCCGAACTCGAGCAGGCCAGGGAAACTTTCCTGCCCGTGGAATCCCTTGACGTTATGCGCTCGCTCGATGAGGACATTCTGCGGCCCAGCGTCCTCGATTCGTGGCGTCGGTCCCAGGCCCTGCAAGTTCACCCCGACCAGGTCGAGCTGCCCTATGTGCGCGAACCCGACAGGGGTTCGCGCCTGGCGCGCGCGGCTGCGCCGGTGCTGCAGCGCGTCACTGTTGACCTGGCCGCGCAAGATGTCAGCGTCGTCCTGACCTCAGCTGACGGTGTGGTCGTGGATCGGACCGCTGCGGCAGTGTCCATCCTCGACGCGTTGGACACGGTGAGCCTCGCACCGGGCTATAGCTTGGCTGAAGAGGTGGCCGGCACCAACGGGATAGGCACGACCCTGGAAACCGGACAGCCCACGTTCATCGGAGGCAGCGAGCACTACGTCGCGATGTTCACCGGTTTCGCATGCGCGGGGTCACCGATCCGTGATCCGCTGACGGGCAGACTCATCGGCGCCGTCAATCTGAGCTGTCTCGCCGACCGATCCGATCCGCTGCTGCTCGCGCTGGCTACCAGCACCAGTCGCCACATTGAGGATCGCATGCGCGCGGTGGCTCATGAGAGCGAGACGGCACTTCTGGCAGCCTATCTGCAACAGGCACGGCGATATTCGGGCGGCGTGTTGGCGATCGGCGGCGATGTGGTGTTGATGAACGCCTACCTGCGTCGCACGCTCGACGGGAACGAGCAGACCGCGCTGCTGGAACACGCGTCGGATCTGGTCACCTCCACGCTGTCGGGCACCGCGCTGGTTGTTCTGCCGAGGGGACACGTCGCCAAAATCACTGCCGCCGACCGGTCGACGACCCGCGCCGGCTGCCCCAATGTCGTTTTCCGCGTTGATCTTTCCGGCGAGGACGGCTCACGATCGCGTCAAACAGGCCGCTTGGCGCCCACCTACATCCCTGGCCTGGCGGGTCGCAATAGCGCCTGGCTGCACTGCTGCCAGCAGGTACGGCAGTGTTGCCGCGACCGAGAGTGGGTGATGATCGAGGGAGAGAAGGGATCCGGCCGCGCAAAGCTGGCGCAGGCGGTCGGACAGTATGTGAAGCCGGACCGAACGATCCGCGTGATGCGCTCCGAAACCTTCGCGAGCGCCGCGTCTTTCGTCGCCGAACTGGCGACAGTGGCCGCCGATGAGGACTTCGCGGTGGTGATCGCCGACGTGGATGACATCGACACGGACATACTCGAAGCGATCGCGTCGATGCTGGCCGCGCGCTCAGGTCACGGGTGGATCGCAGCCACCACAAGTTCCGCGGCTGTTTCCGCACCGATCAAACAGCTACTGCCGCTGTTCACCCACACCGTCACCGTGCCCGCGTTGCGACACCGGATTGACGACCTCGAGGAACCTCGTGCCGCTGCTGCTGCGCGAGATCACCCGGGGCGCCGATGTGGTGCTGGCGCCCGAGGCCATGCGGCAACTGAGCAGGTTGCCGTGGCCGGGCAACGTCTCGCAGCTGCGTCGGGTCCTGACGGACACCGTTGCCCGCCAACGATCCGGCGTCATCAACGTCGACAAGTTGCCACCGGAGTGCCGGTCCGTCACACGTCGCAAGCTGACTCCGATGGAAGCTCTGGAGCGCGATGCGATCGTCCGCAGCCTTCAGGACAACGGCGGCAACAAACAAGAGGCGGCACGCGCCCTGGGAATGTCCCGCGCGACCATCTACCGCAAGATCAACGACTACGGCATCGCCTAACGTTCTTGCGCTCGTCGGCCGAAAATCATTGGCCCACAATCATCATCGGGAAGCCCGGCGTCCCTGGGCCTGTGGCAACACGATGAGCGGGTGACCGCCGCCCGATTCCCATCGCGCATCCTCTGGGCAAATGGCTGCTCGCCCATGCACGGCGGCAGGAGGTCGCGAATACCTACCTCGAAGCGTCGTTTCGCTTGGCCGCTCGTGACGCCCGCAATACGCGGCAAATCACCCGGGTGAATCAGTTCGCCGGGCGATGCCCACTCATCCCACGTCGGTTAATGCTGGCCTAACAACTGGCGGGCGGACGGTACGTGGAGCCCACCACGTTTTCTGGGATCGGTGTTCGGGCCGCATGAGCGAGCAACGGGTCGTGATGAAGGTGGACGGCCCGGGTGTATCGATCACCGCGGAACGCCATCGCCACGAAGTGGAGAAAGACAGATGAAGCCTCGCCAATTTCAACGATCGCCTGCCGCTTACGGCTCCGGCGCCGCGCGAACACCATGGCTGCTGCATCGGCTACGGGACGCCGCTGCATCTGCCCGGCACTGGGCGCGCCGCAACGGAATCGCCGGGCTGGACGTCATCCCGGCGATCGAGGACCAACTTCACGCGTTGCAGCCCATCTGCAGTGCCCAGGGGCTGGCGACCGGCACCACATGCGGTGCCCCTGCGGTGGCGGTCGCCGAGATACACGCCATTGACGGCTGTGACCAAATGGGGCTGAGCCCGGACGGCGACGTCGTCGAAACGCTCTGTCAAGACTGCCTGGCCACTGTGCGATGGGCGATGGCGACGTACGTGGGCGACAAGCGCGAGATGGCGTCCCGCTGCGGCACCCGCCCGGTGTGCGCGACCTGCGGTCGTTCCACTGGGTACCTGCGCAGCGTCTTCGCTGTGCGTCCGATCGGGCCCGAGGGATTGTCATGATGACCGGGCTACGCGTTGCCTCCCTGTTTGTCGCGGTGGTGGCCGGTGATTACGCGCTCCTCATGTTGATCAATGGTCGACTGATCGATTTCGGCGTCACCGCCGCCATCTGCGCGGGCTCCTCGGCAGCGGCGGGCCTGATCGCCTACGGCAGCAGGCGACGCCGCCAAGCGATCGCGCGGGGACGTGCTGCTGTCTGGCAGCGTCGTGATCGGCAGGCGGCCGGCACGACGAGCCCGTGGCCGCTCTCGGCGCAAACGTCACGTGAAATCGGTTGGGGCGTAGGGCAACCGATGACCCCGGCGTGGAAGCGTTGACATGACCGCACCCGCCGCGATGCCGGGTTCACCGCGCCCCGGTCTAGGAGCACCCAGGGCACGAAAAGCGCGGCGGTCCGCGTTCCGCGCGGACGTCGTCGTTGACGTTCTCCAGGACGGTCCGAGCATGGCTGGGCGCATCGCCTCGCTGAGTGCCCGACTGATGATCCGCCCGGCATTGAGCGTGGGCAGCCACCTGCCCTCGGCGCCGTGGCCATGGGGCGCCGTCGAGATCGCCGCCCGCGCCATCACGCCGCCACCGGGCACGGTGCGCACGGGCGTCGGGCTGGCGCACTGCACCGCGCAGCTGGTCCGCGCCGCCGGAGTGCTACCGGCCGACGGCATCCACCGGGCCGTCCTGTACCTGCACGGCGGAGCCTTCCTCACTTGCGGCGCCCACTCGCACGGTCGGCTGGTCAGCATGCTGTCCAGCTTCGCCGACAGCCCCGTCCTGGTGCCCAATTACCGCAAGATTCCCAAACATTCGATCGGCGAGGCGATCGACGACTGCTACGACGGCTACTCGTGGCTGCGCCGACAGGGTTACGAGCCCGACCAGATCGTGCTGGCCGGCGATTCCGCCGGCGGTTATCTGGCGCTGACGCTGGCCCAACGCCTCCTCGCGTGCGGTGAGCGGCCGGCAGCGATGGTGGCCATGTCACCTCTGCTGCAACTGGCCACCCAACCCAAAACGGCTCACCCCAACATCGGCTCGGACGCGATGTTTCCGCCCAGAGCTTTCGAGGCCTTCCACGCCTTGATCACCCGCGCCGCAGCACACCCCGCCGCCACCGGGCATTCCGACGCGCTCTACGAGCCACTCGACCACATCCGACCGGGCTTGCCGCCCATGTTGATCCATGTGTCCGGTCGCGAGGTGTTGCTCCACGACGCGCAGCTGGCGGCTCAACGACTGGCCACCGCCGGCGTGCCAGTCGAAGTGCAGGTGTGGCCGGGCCAAATCCACGTCTTCCAACTCGCCGCGCCGATGATCCCCGAAGCCACCCGCTCGCTGCGTCAGATCGGCCACTACATCCGCGAGGCGACTGGATAGCCAGAGGAATCTGAGGTTTTCGACGATGGATTTCGGGGCGCTGCCACCAGAAATCAACTCCGGCCGCATGTATTCCGGTCCCGGCTGCGGGTCGATGCTGGCTGCCTCGGCGGCGTGGGACGGGTTGGCGGCCGACCTGCATTCGGCAGCCGGCTCCTATGGGACGGTGATCTCGGACCTGACCAGCGCGGCATGGCGGGGTTCCGCGTCGGTGGCGATGGCGGCCGCCGCCGCACCCTACATCTCGTGGCTCACGACGACGGCTGTCCTGTGTGAGCAGGCCGCTGCCGGGGCCAGGGGCGCGGCGGCCGCCTACGAGGCCGCGTTTGGGATGACGGTGCCCCCACCGGTGGTGGCGGCCAACCGCGCGCAACTGATGTTGCTGATCGCGACAAACATCCTCGGCCAAAACACACCGGCGATCGCGGCCACCGAAGCCGAGTACGGCGAAATGTGGGCCCAAGACGCCGGGGCAATGTACGAATATGCCGGCCTGTCCGCTGCCGCTTCGGCGTTACCGCCGTTCACCTCGCCCGCGCCCACCTCGAACCCAGCGGGCGTCGCCGCCCAGGGAGCCGCAGCAGCGAACGCCGGCGCCATGTCTGCGGGCACGGCCACCCAGACCGTCATATCGACGGGCTCGCGGCTGCTCTCCGCAATGCCCAACGCGCTTGAAGGACTTGGCTTACCGCTATCGGCCGCGGCACCACTTCCATCGTTCTTCGAATTGCTGAGCTTACTGAGCCCGGTGAATCTGGCCGTCTCGTCGGTGGCGACAGCCATCACGTCGACGGGGACGGCCGGTTCGTACGCCGGCCTGGGATATGCGGCGCACTACGACGCAGACGGTGCCAGCAAAATGGACGCCATACTGCAGCGTTTGGGGGCGGCTCCGGAAGCCTTCGGGCCAAGCGCGTCAATGTCATTGGGTTCGGCAGACCTGAGGGCAGGCGGCGATGCGGCGCCCGCATCATCGGCGGGTTTAGGCCGGGCCTGCTCGGTTGGCGCGCTATCGGTGCCGCCGAATTGGACCGCAACCGCCCCGCCGATCAGGCGCATCTCGGTAGCGGGACCGGACACTCTGTCCGAGACTGTTCCGACGGTCCTGGCGGCGATCCCAGAAAACCTGCTCAACGAAATGGTTCTGGCGGGCATGGCGGTACGCGGCATCACCGGTAATGCCCCGCGAGGCCGGCCCAGGATCACCATCACCGTCACGCAGCACCCACCGGATAGCGAAATCGGGCGTTGACTGCGTGCCGGCGGCGGAAGAGACTCGGACCAACCGCCCGCCTCGAATGCCTTCCGAGTCGCCCAGTCATGGCTTGGCGCTCACCCGGGTGAATTTGTCCGCCGGGTGATGACGACTCACCCCGGATCGATGAATGCTGGCTCAACAGCTGGCGAGCGGAGGGCAAGTGCAGTCGACGATTTACCAGATCTGCATTCGAGGCCGCGTGACCGAGCGGCTCGGGTCCGCACTTGAAGGGATGCGCCTCGAGGCCGGTGCGAACGACACCGTGTTCACCGGTGAAATCCGCGACCAGTCACAGCTTTACGGGCTTCTCGACCGGGTCCGTGACCTAGGCCTTGAGCTCGTCAGCGTACAACCGCAGCTCACGGCTGACCCTGAGACATTAACCCCCATCAGGAAGGACCTGTAATGCGAGCCATCACTGTTTCAGATCGTGACGCTGGTGTCGCCGGCCTGTCGCTAACGGACCTGCCCTACCCTGAGGCGGCCGACAACGATGTCGTCGTGCGGGTACACGCCGCCGGTTTCACCACCGGGGAGCTCGACTGGCCGCACACCTGGATCGACCGCTCGGGTCATGACCGCACACCGAGCGTGCCCGGCCACGAGCTATCGGGCGTCGTGGTTGAGTTAGGTTACGGCACCACCCTTTTGAGTGTCGGTCAACGGGTGTTCGGACTCGCCGACTGGGCCCGCAACGGCTCCCTGGCGGAGTACACCGCGGTGGAAGCCCGCAATCTCGCACCGCTGCCGATGGACATCGACCACACTGTTGCCGCGGCGCTCCCGATCTCTGGATTGGCCGCCTGGCAGGGCCTGTTCGACCACGGCCGCCTCGCCGCCGGACAAACGGTTCTGATCCACGGCGCTGCCGGTGGGGTCGGCTCGATCGCGGTGCAGCTCGCCCGTGAAGTCGGTGCGCGCGTCATCGGTACCGGTCGGACCGCAGACCGAGACCGGGCCGGCGAGCTCGGCGTCCACACCTTCCTCGACCTGGAGACCGAAAAGCTCGAGGACGCAGGCGAAGTCGACGTGGTGTTTGACGTGATCGGCGGAGAAATTCTCGCCCGATCGGCCGCGCTGGTGCGGGCTGGCGGGACGCTCGTCACCATCGCCGAGCCGCCGAAGACCCAGCCGCACGACGGACGGGCGATTTTCTTCCTTGTCGAGGCCGACCGCGCTCAGCTCGCCGACCTCGCCGCGCGAGTGCGCGACGGACGCCTCAAACCGGTGGTGGGTGCCGTGCTGCCGCTCGCCGAAGCTGCCACCGCGTTCGCCCCCGGCAAGCGTATCCCCGGCAAGACGATCCTGCGGGTCGCCGAGGACTGAAAACGAGACTCGGCACCCGCACCGGTCACCCCACATCGTGCGATCACGTCAGCCAGTCGTCCAGACATCCCGAGGGAAGGCGGCCAAAAATGGCCCTGAAAGTAGCGCTCGCCGCACTGACCGTCGCGGTGATGTTCGCGCCTGGGGCATACGCCGAGCCGACGCCGGAGCATTCGGATCAAATCCCGGTGGTCCGCCCCGTTTTCAATCAATCAACCAATGTTCCGGGCAAATCACTCGAGGCAGTGACCGTCAGCTATCCGCCCGGGGCCAAGAGCGGAGCTCACCACCACGCGAAATCGGCGTTCATCATGGCCTACGTGATCTCCGGAGCGATCCGCAGTCAAGTCGAAGGTGAGCCGGTGCGCGTCTATCATCCCGGCGAGACGTGGAGTGAAGCCCCCGGCGCGCACCACACGATCAGTGAAAATGCCAGCGCCACTGAACCCGCTGAATTGCTGGCGGTCTTCCTGCTCGATACCGGAGACGGGCCACTCACCACGGACGACAACGCGAGAAGATGAGGCAGCGCGTCAACGACGGAAAATGTTCGCACCGTTCGACATACACGATTTGACGCCATTCCGATTTCCGGGAGAAGTCCATGCGCACCCCTGATCCGACCCGAATCGTCCGGATGGCATTGCGATTCTCGCTGGCGGCGGCCTTTCTGTCCGCTGTTGCCGACCGATTCGGTTGGTGGAAACCGTTCGGGCAGGGAAGCTGGGGGAGCATGGCCCGCTTCGCCGACTACACCCACCAGCTTGTCCCGTTTGCTTCCGGATGGTTATTGACCGTCATCGTGTGGGTTGCCACCGCCACCGAAGCAACCCTGGGCGTCCTCCTTATCTCGGGCTGGCGGCCAAAACTCGTTGGGGCGGCGACCTGCTTGGTGCTCATCCTCTTTGGAACGGCGATGGCTGTATCCCTCGGGGTCGAATCGCCGCTGAGCTACAGCGTCTTCTCCGCGGCGAGTGCGGCCGCGGCCTACGCGATACTCGGCACGCCATCGTCGTCACACACCACTGGCACTCATTCGGTCCGGAAATTTTCAACCGTCGCGAGCCGGCTCGTTGTGACGGGTGAGTCTCGCGCCCACACACGGCGGCTGGGCGTACCAAATCTCGGATACGAGGGTAGATGAAAGCCGGCAAAGACTTCGACGTGATCGTCGTTGGTGGCGGCGTGGGCGGTGTGGCGGCAGTGCGAAAGCTTGCGTCCGTGGGCCTTTCAGTGGCGCTCGTTGAGGATCGCTTGGTCGGTGGGGAGTGCCATTACTGGGGTTGCAACCCGAGCAAAACGCTGCTTCGCCCGATCGAGGTGTTCAACCTCGCGAAAGCGGTCCCTGGTGTGCGAGAGGCTATTTCGGGCAACGGATTGGACATTGCGGCGATATTCGCGAAACGCGACGCGATCATTGAGAATCTCTCGGACCAAGACCGAACAGCGTCACTGCGCGAAGCCGGTGTAACGGTTTTTCATGGGTACGGCCGGTTGAGCGGCGAACGAACAGTGCGGGTGGCCTACGCCCTGGGAGATACCACCGAAGCGGTCTTGACCGCGCGCCACGCGGTGGTGCTGGCCACCGGGACCCGTCCGAACGTGCCACAGATACCCGGGTTGGCGCAGGCACGCCCGTGGACCAATCGGGACGTGACGACCATGACAGAGGTGCCACCTCGCGCGCTGGTGGTGGGCGGCGGTCCCGTCGGTGTCGAGTTCGCGACCATCCTGACCGGATTGGGCTCTGCGGTAACGCTTCTGGTGCGTGGGAGCACCCTTCTGCCAAGCTGCGAACCCGAGGCTCGCGAGCTGATCGCGCAGGCGCTGCGAAGCCAGGGCGTCACGATTCACTTTGAGACAGAGTTGTCGGCGGTAGCGCGTCCCGCGGCGGGCGGGCCCGTCGCCGCAACGTTCCACGGCCAGACCATCGAGGTAGACGAGCTCATCCTGGCTGCCGGACGGCGCACCAATACCGACAACATCGGACTGGAAACCCTCGGCCTGCCCAGCGGCGGGTTCGTTGCCGTGAACGACCATCTCCAGGCGGTCGGTGTCGCAGGCGACTGGCTCTATGCCCTGGGAGATACCACCGGGCGGGCTCGGCTGTCTCATATCTCGACCTACCATGGGCGCCTCGTGGCCGACATCATCGCGGCCCGGGCGGCGGGGCGAGAACTGTCCGAGAACGAGTTGACTGCCCATGATGCCGGCAGCCTTGCACAGGTCATCTTCACTGAGCCGCAAGTGGCCTGGGTCGGGCGCACGGAAAGTCGAGCCCGCGCAGAAGGGTTCGCGGTACGGACACGAACGGCCCGTTATCCGGGCACACTGTCATTCCTGGCCCTGTTCAGGGAGGGCTTTTACGGATGGGCGAAATTGGTCATCAACGCCGAGACCAACACGGTGCTCGGAGCGACGTTCGTCGGCCCCGAATTCTCGGAACTGGTTCAAGCAGCCACCCTGGCCATCGTCGCGAAGGTTCCGGTCAGTCTCCTACGCCACGCTGTCGCGCCGCACCCGACGGTCAATCAAGTCTGGGATCTGCTCGTCGCCCAAGAGTCCGAACTCGCCCCGTTACTGAAAAGCGAGTCGCAGCAAGCCCAGAAGAGCGCATGAGCGAATCACATCCATGAGAGGAACCACGATGACCCACGAGCGGACGGTCGTCTCACCGTGACCACGCTGGTAGCGGGGGTTCGCACGCTCGGCGGCAAAGTGGAGATCATTGAACTGGAGGACCCGCGACCGTTGGCGGCCGACGAGGTCCTCATCGACATTCGTGGCGCCGGGGTTGGCAACTGGGACAACATCGTTCGTTACGGCGGTTGGGACGTGGGCACGGGGCCGCCACTGGCGCTCGGCGTCGAGGCCGCCGGGGTCATCAAGGCCATCGGTGCCCAGCCCAGCGGATTCAATGTGGGCGATGAAGTGCTGTGCCACCCCGTGCCCCTACGCGACCAGGGCACGTGGGCGCCGTCTGTGATCGCACCCGTCGCATCGCTCGCCCGCAAGCCGCCCGAGCTTGCGTGGGAGACGGCAGCGATCTTTCCGGTACCGGCCTTGACCGCCGAGCAGGTGGTCGCCGAGGCATTGGCCCTGCGCGGTGGAGAAACATTGCTCGTTCATGGCGCGGGTGGAATCACCGGCGGGCTCATCGTCCAGCTTGCCGCCCTGCGTGGTGTCGATGTGCTCGCCACCGCCGGCCCGCGCAGCGCCGACCGGGTCCACGGGCACGGCGCCCGCGAAGTGATCGACTACCGCGATCCGCTATGGCCCCAACACGCAAGGGCGTTGGCGAACGACTCCATTGACGCGGTCGCCAACGCCGCCCCGGGCGGTGCGGCTGCGGCGATGACCGCGCTCTCCGACGGCGGCCGGCTGGCCACCATCACCCCGGACCCACCCGCATCTACCCGCGGGATCCGCGTCAGCGCGGTTTACGTCCGTTCCGACGGGGCCCAACTCGACCGCCTCACCGCGCTACTCGCCTCCCGTCGGTTGAGCATGCCGACCCCGCGTGCCTGCGGCCTGGACCAAGCCGCCGCCGCCCTCGCACATGTCGTCGCAGGCCACGAGGCCAGCGGAGTCGTCATCACGACAGACATCTCACGAAGTCAGCCGAAAAAAGCTCACACCACCAAGGAGTCTCGATGACCACGATTACCCCGATCCTCACCGGAGTGGCCGCCCACATCGGACACTATGCCGACGCTGTCGCCGTATCCGGTGGCGGCACACAGATTTTCGTCTCCGGCACACCCGGGGTACGCGAAGACGGCACCCTGCCTGAGGACTTCACCGACGAAGCCCGCCAGTGCTGGGCCAACGTCGAAGCCGCGCTCGCCAAGGCCGGCGCCAAGCTCACCGACATCGTCTACATGCGCCAATGGGTCACCAGCCGTGACAATGCTTCCGCCTACCTGGCGGTGAGCAAAGAGATCATCCAGCACCGACCCGCCGCCATGTTCAGCATCATCGACGGGCTGGTGTGGCCCAACATCCGCGTGGAAGTCGAAGTCACCGCCATCCTGCCGGCATGAGCGATTACCCGATCGTCGACCTGTCCACTGACGAACTGCTGACCACGACCCGCTCGGTGCGCAAACGTCTCGATTTGACCAAACCCGTTCCTATCGGCCTGATCCGGGAGTGCCTGGAGATCGCGGTGCAGGCGCCTACGTCGGCCAATGTACAGAACTGGAGCTTCATCGTGGTCACCGATGCCGAACAGCGTCACGCGATCGCCGAGGTATACCGGCGCACCTGGGACTCGATTGTCGCGTCCCCTTACGCAGTCGCCGATCGGTTCAAGGACGATCCCGCGCGCAATCTCGAGCAGCGCAAAGTGTCCGACAGTGCGGCATATCTCGCCGAGCACATCGGCGAGGTCCCCGTCTTGATGATCCCGTGCGTCGAGGTCATCGACGGCGACGGCACGCTGACGGGCGAAAACGCCAACCAATATTGGAGTTCGGTGATGCCGGCGACGTGGAGCTACATGCTCGCCGCGCGTTCGCGGGGGCTGGGAACCACGTGGACCGGGGTGACCATCATGGCCGACGGCGAGATGCGGGCCATCCTCGGACTGCCCGGCAACGTCTATCACGCCACGACGATCCCCACCGCCTACTACAGCGGCACGACCTTCCGCCGCGCCAGACGGATTCCGCTCGATGAGGTGCTGCATTTCGACCGGTGGTGAGCGGCCCACCGCAGCCAACCGGCGGGCCGGTCACCAGTGCGGGAGCGAAATATGAAGGAGGACAACGATGAACTGCGATCACGACGATCTTCGGCGCCTGCAGTGACGTTGCGCGACGCGGCACCGACCAGCCGCGCGATGGTGGTGGCGGTGACGGTGTCGATGGTCGCGTTCCTCGACTCCACCGTGATCAACCTGGCGCTGCCGGCGGTCGAGCACGACCTCGGCGGTGGCCTGGCGGCGCAGCAATGGATCATCGACGGCTACCTGTTGGCGATGGCGGCCGCGATTCTGCCCGGCGGATCCATCTCGGATCTGTTCGGGCGCGTTCCGGTGATGCGGTTCGGGCTGTCGGCGTTCGGGGCGGGCTCGGTCCTGGCGGCGGTCGCCACCTCACCGGCAACGCTCATCACCGCGCGCCTCATCCAAGGCCTGGGGGCGGCGTTTCTCGTGCCGGGCTCGCTGGCGCTGATCAACACGGTCTTCGACAAAGCACGCCGGTCCACCGCGATCGGCGTCTGGACCGGGTGGACGGGGACCGCCTTTGCGTTGGGCCCCCTGCTGGGTGGATTGTGCGTCGATTTCCTGGGCTGGCGTTGGATTTTCGTGCTGTCGGCAATCCCCATGGCGGTCGGTTATGCGCTGACGTTCTGGCTGTGCCCGATGTCGGGGCGGGTCGACGGCGCCCGTGTCGACATCGCAGGAGTGGTCCTGTCGGCGGGCGGGCTGGCAGCGACCGTGTACGCGTTGATCGAAGCGCAACGTGACGGCTGGACCGACCCGATGGTCATCACACTTTTGGTGTTCGGGATTGCCGCCCTGGCCGGCTTCGCACGCTGGCAGCACCGCAGTAGGACCCCGATGCTTCCGTTGTCGCTGTTCACCTTTCGCAACTTCGCTGCCGCCAACCTCGTCACCGCCTTCGTTTACGGTGCGCTGACGCTGGGCTCGCTGGCCGTCGCCCTCTACACCCAAGAAATCGGCGGGTACTCGGCCACCGCGGCTGGACTCGCCACCCTGCCGATCCCGGCGCTGTCGTTCGTGTTCGCCCGTCATGTCGGCCGCGTCGCCGCGCGGGTGGGACCACGCGCCTTCCTGATCGTCGGCCCCACCTTGGCGGGGATCGGGCTGCTGCTGATCCGCCCGAAACCTGTTGAATTCCACGCGATCACCGATCTGCTGCCCGGAATGACCGTGCTGAGCATCGGGCTGGTCGCGACGATCACACCGCTGACCTCGGTGATGCTGGCATCGGTGCCGACCGAACATAGCGGCTTGGCGTCGGCGATCAACAACGCCGTCTCGCGGCTGGCCGCGCTCATGTCGATCGGGTCCATGGGCCTGATCACCGCCGGCACGGCGAGCGCCGCCGGATTCGCCCACGTGTTGGAGGTGAGCGCCGCGCTATTCGCACTGGGCGCGTTGTGTGCCGCGCTGTTGATAACCAATCCTCCCGCCGGGTGCGGACCTGTCCCATGCGACATCGCGGCGTTGTGCCGCGACCGGCCCGGTGCACAACCGGCGCTGGCCAGCCGCCCGTCTACCGCAACGCAGCCGTCCCCGCCGCAGTGATCGTTGACGCGCAGAAAAGACCACGTGGCACAGCAAGTATTGGAGGTAAGATGACAGCACGACCCGCACCGTCCGGAGCCCAAGACCGCGAGCGCATGATGGCCATGCTGATGGGTTTCTGGGTCACCCAGATCGTGCGTGCTGCAGCGGCTTTCAACGTGGCGGACCATCTCGCGGCCGGCGTCGACACGGCTGAAGCGATCGCCGTGGAGGAGTCCATCGATCCGGGCGCCACTCGGAGGCTGATCCGTGCCTGCGCCTCGCTGGGTCTCGTGACGTCGGCCGATGGCGTGCGGCTCAGCGGCACCTCCTTGCTCAGCACGCTGCTCAGAGACGACCCGAATTCGTTGCGTGGCATGGTCCTTGCGCAAGCCGCACCTGGTCATTGGTTGACCTGGGGATGCTTCCCGGATGCTGTTCGCAGCGGCACCAGTCAGATGGAGGCCGCACACGGTACGCCCGGCACGATCTTCGACTACTTGGCCGCTCATCCCGACGAGGCGAGTCATTTCACGGAAGCCATGTCGAACCTCAGTGCGGCCGCGGCGATCGAGATCGCGAAGCTGGTCGATACCCGAGGCGTCAACTATGCGCTCGACGTTGGGGGAGCGAACGGCGAGGTTCTTCGGGCGATGATGCGGGCCAACCCCGACCTGCGCGGCGGCGTCTTCGACCTGCCGCACGTCGTGCCCGACGCCGCGGCGGCGGCTCGCAAAGATGGTCTGCAGGAACGGCTTAGCGCAGTGGGAGGGGACTTCTTCGAGTCGGTGCCGCCCTCAGATCTGTACGTGCTCAAATATATCCTGCACGACTGGGACGACCAGAACTGCGTACGGATCTTGACAAACTGCCGTGCCGCCCTGCAAGAGGGTGGCCGCCTCGTCGTCATCGATTATCTCGTCGGAGAATTCGGAGATCCCGGGCTACCGACAATGATGGACATGAACATGTTGGTCATGACTGGTGGCAAGGAGCGCGACATCGCCGAGTTCGACGCGCTGTTCGCCGCCACCGGACTTCGCCGCACGACCGTCGGCCAGGCAGGGCAGTTCGCCGTCATAGAGACCGTCGGGATATGAACTGGGCATCCCAGCGAATTAGACCACCGCGGGAATCAAGTCGACCGCTGTTGCGTTCGCCTAGCCGTGGCGCACGCGCAGAGATGTCTTAATATCAGCCCGTCGAGCATTCCTGATCGGGGGGCACGGTGTTGACGCTGCTCAAGCGGGCGTGGGTTCCGCTGGTTGTGACCGTGGCGCTGATCATCGGCGGCATTGCGGTCATCCGACTCAATGGTGTTTTCCCAGGACCCGGCCTACCCAAGCCCGATCCCCGGGATGCGACCCCGCCGTATGCGGCCAAGACCGCCATCTACGAAATCCTGGGGCCGCCCGGGACGACCGGTGTCGTCAACTGGATGGATGCGGAGTCAATTCCGCAGAAGGCCAATTTCACCACGTTGCCGTGGTCGACGACGATCGTCGCCGAGATGCCCGGCATCTTCGCTTACGTCGTCGCCCAAGGTGACAGTCCCTTCATCGGCTGCCGCATTACCGTCGACGGCAAGTTGGTCGATCAACAACAGGCGAGCACCCGGAACGCTCAGGTTTCCTGCTTGGACAAGTCCGCGTGAGCAGCAATAGCGGTGACGCTGCCGACACGGACGAAATCCCCGTCGCGCAGCGCACCTCGGTCGAGCGCAAACCACGTCTGGCCCGCACCATCCGCGTGCTGGCGCTGCCGATCATCGTGATCTGGCTGCTGATCGCGGTCGGGGTTAACGTCTTCGTCCCGCAGTTGGAGAAGGTTGCCGAGGAGGTCTCGGTGCCGCTCTCGCCGTCCGACGCACCGTCGGTGACCGGGATGAAGCACATCGGGGAGAAATTCAAGGAGTACGACTCCGACAACCTCGTGCTGGTGACCCTGGTCGGTGACAAGCCGCTCGGGGAGGACGCTCACCACTTTTACGACGATCTGGTCAGAAAGCTGCAGCAGGACCACGAGCACGTCGAGCATGCGCTGAATTTCTGGGGACAGCGATTCACGTCCTCGGGTGTCGAGAGCTACGACCACAAGGCCGCCTATGTTCAGGTCAACCTGCGCGGAGACCAGGGCGGAGCCATCGGCGACAAATCGGTTGCCGCGGTTCGCAAAATCGTCGCGGACTCGAAGCCGCCGGCGGGGGTGAAGGCCTACGTCGCGGGCCAGGGAGCCCTGACCGCCGACACGATCGTCGTCGGCGACGCGAGCCTGGCCAAGATGACGATCATCACGATCATCATGATCGCGATCATGCTGATGTTCGTCTATCGATCCATCGGCACGGTGCTGCTGACGATGGTCATCCTGTTCGTCGGACTGGCCACCGGCCGCGGCGTCGTAGCGCTGTTGGGCGAAACCGGCATCATGGGGTTGTCGACCTTCGCCGTCAATTTGCTGACGGCGCTGGCCATCGCGGCGGGTACCGACTACGCGATATTCATGGTCGGCCGCTACCAGGAGGGCCGCGAACGGGGACTGGACCGCGAGGCCGCCTACTACGACACCTTCGCCGGTGTCACCAAGGTGGTGCTCGGCTCGGGTTTGACGATCGTCGGGGCGCTGGCCTGTCTGAAATTCACCCGGCTGCCGTACTTCAGTTCGCTGGCGTTTCCGTGCGCCGTGGGTCTGCTGGTGGTGGTGGTCGCCGGGGTCACGCTGACGCCGGCGCTGATCGCCTTCGCAAGCGGCTTCGGCTTGTTCGACCCGAAGCGCGAGTTCAACTACACCCGGTGGCGCCGTCTGGCGACGGCCATCGTGCGGTGGCCGGCGCCCATCCTCGCCACCTCCGTGATCCTGGCGATCGTCGGCGCAATTGGCTTGATGGGCTTCACTCCTCGCTACAACGACCTGTACTACCTGCCGCAGAGCGCGTCGTCAGTGAAGGCGTACACCGCGGCCGATCAACACTTCACCCAGGCCCGTCTGAACCCGGACCTGCTGATGATCGAATCGGACCACGATTTGCGCAATCCCAGAGACATGCTGGTCCTGGACAAGATCGCCGGCGCGATCTTCCGGGTGCCGGGCATCGAACGGGTGCAGAGCATCACCAGACCTCTTGGCCCGCCGATTCAAGACGGATCCATTCCGTTCCAGCTCAGTGTGCAAAGCGCGCCGATCCGCAGCAACCTGAACTACCTGAAGGACCGCGTCGGCGACATCAAGAAGATCACCGGTTTCCTCGACACTCAGATCGCACTGTTGGAGCGCCAGTACGCGGTGACCCAGAAGCTCGCGAACGCAGCGGACGACAGTTCGAAAACCACGGGGGAGACGGCGGCCATCACGGACCAAATCCGGGATCACATCGCCGATTTCGACGATTTCTGGAGACCGATTCGCAGTTACTTCTACTGGGAGAAGCACTGCTACGACATCCCGATCTGCTGGTCGCTACGATCGCTCTTCGACGCGCTGGACGGCTTCGATCAACTCGCCGATAAGTTCCACGCCCTTACCAGCGACCTCACCGACACGGCCAAGGCCACGCGCGAGTTGCTGGCGATCATTCCCGAGAACATCGCTGTCTCGAAGTCGATTCGGGATACGACGCTGACCATCTACAGCACGTTCGACAGCTTGATCGATCAGTTCGACCGGCTGACCGACACGAACGCCGTGATGGGCAAGTCGTTCAACGACGCCCAGGTGGAGAGCCTGTTCTACTTGCCGCCCGAGATCTTCCAGAACCCAGACTTTTTGCTGGGGTTGAGCTTGATGGTGTCGCCGGACGGCAAGGCCGCGCGCTTCATCATCACTCACACCGTGGATCCGGCGACGAAACAGGGAATCGCGTCTGTCGACCAGGAGCGCCAAGCCGCCAAGGAGGCGCTGAAACTCACCTCGCTGGAGAACGCCGACATTTACCTCGGGGGTACGGCCGCAACGTTTTACGACATCGCCAACGGCGCCAAGTACGACCTGATGATCGCCGGCGTGGCCTCGATCGTGCTCATCTTCATCATCATGGTGATCGTCACCCGCGCGTTGGTCGCTGCCGGCGTCATCGTCGGCACCATCGTGATGTCGCTCGGGGCCGCCTTCGGGTTCTCGACACTGATCTGGCAGCACCTTGGCAATTTCCAGTTGCACTGGGTGGCAACCGAATTCGCGTTGATCGTGCTCTTGGCGGTGGGATCCGATTACAACCTGATGCTGGTGTCGCGAATCGAGGAGGAGATCGGAGCCGGCCTGAAAACGGGGCTCATCCGCGGCATGGGTGTGACGGGTCCGGTGGTGACTGCCGCCGGTGTGGTGTTCGCCGTCACCATGGGCGCGATGATCTCCAGCGATCTCCGGGCGATCGGCCAATTCGGCACGACGATCGGCATCGGCCTGTTGTTCGACACCTTCGTCGTCCGATCGCTCATCACGCCGTCGATCATGACGGTGATGGGACGATGGTTCTGGTGGCCCAAGCGGGTACGGGTCCGCCCGGCCAGCGAGATGCTGCGGTCCGTCGGGCCTCGCCCGCTGGTTCGTGCGCTGCTGCATCAGCCGCGGCACGCGGCCCCGCGGGAGCCGCAGCCGTAGTCATCCGGCGCGGCGGTCGGTCTAGGTTGCGTGCTGCGTCGTCATGGCCGCTTCGCGCCGCGCCTTCTCTTTCGCGTGGGCGGAGCAGCAATGCCCAATTTCGCAATGGAAGCGGTCGCTGCATTCATGCGAACAATAGATCGATGCGGCGGGAAGCCATTCCGGATCGGAGAGGTCACGCGGCCGGGCGTTCGGGTCGAACGTGTGGCCGCAATGCACGCAGGTCTTGGTCTTGACCATACTGGTCAGGGTACGCGCCATGGTCTTAAATCGGTGCTGGTTTCACCTCGACGGCGCACAAATCTACGTTCCGAGAAACAGGTGGCGCGCAATTCAGCCCGCCTTTACGCTGCGGGCCGCCAGCGGACGCGATCGACGCGGCGCGCAAACAGTTGACGGTCGCTCGCAGGCGCCTATCCATTCACGGTCCGGTTTACCGCGGCGCATTACTCACCCGGGTGAATAGGTGGTTGGGGTGATGACAGCTCGCCCTTCCTGGCTGCAGTCTCAGTCTCGGTGCGAGCAGCAGAACCGGGGGATTGCCACCCGTCGTCGGGGCGCCCGATCCTCATGCGTCACGTGTCCTCGACCCGGGTACCGACGGTCCCGTAGAAGCCGTCGGGAGAACGTGGAAGGGACGCCGAATATGCATTTTGAGGGCAAGAAGGTCGTCGTTGTCGGGGGCAGCGCCGGCATGGGCCGGCAGGTCGCTCTCGATGTCGTCGACCATGGCGGCAGCGCGGTGATCGTCGCACACTCGCAAGCCCGGGTCGATGACACCGTTGCCGAGCTGACGAGCCGGCCTGGACAGGCCTGGGGCATTGCCGCTGACCTGACGGATCGCGCTGCCGTCGCGGAGGTGCAGCGCGCGCTGTCGGAACAGCACAGCGACGCGACCTTGCTCGTCAACGCGGCCGGATTCTTCATCCCCAAGCCATTTCTCGAGTACGACGCGCGGTTCTACGACTCCTACATGGAGCTCAACTACGCCCTGTTCTTTCTGACACAGACGGTCGTTGCGGGCATGATCTCCGGCGGCGAGGGTGGGTCCATCGTCAACATCGGCAGCATGTGGGCACATCAAGCGATCGGCCGGACCCCATCCGCTGGGCACTCCATGCAAAAGGCGGGTCTGCACGCGCTCACCCACAATCTGGCTATCGAGCTTGCCCAGCACAAGATTCGCGTCAACGCGGTGGCACCGGCGGCCGTGAAAACCCCCGCTCTGGAGCGATGGGTCCCGAAGGACGAGATCGACGCCACGCTCGACAGCTTCGCGCCGTTTCATCCATTGGGTCGAGTCGGCGCCCCCGCCGACGTCGCGAACGCCGTCACGTATCTGCTCTCCGACCAGGCCGGCTGGGTCACCGGCGCAATCCTCAACGTCGACGGCGGCGTCATGGCCGGCCGCAACTGATCGAACGTGCGCTACCGAGAAGCCGATCCGGTGTTGCTCAATCGCCTCGCGCTCCAGACCGAACTCTCGGCCGACTCGGCCGATGAACGCAACCGGGGAAGGGGATCACCAATGCCGGCCTTGACGGACAGGGACCCCGATGAGTGAGGCATATGTCCTCGGCGGAGTGCGTACGCCATTTGCCCGCTACGGGGGTGCGCTATCGGCGATCCGGGCCGACGACCTGTTGGGAATGACGCTCAAGGGCGCATGCGAACGGGTGGGCGTTCCCCTGGGAGCCGTCGAAGATGTCCACGCCGGGTGCGTCAACCCCGCCCATGAGGGGATGGGTGATATTGCGCGATGGGCCGCACTTGCGGCGGGATTTCCCGACAGCGTCGCGGGCGTGACCGTGAATCGGTTCTGCGGCTCGTCGTTGAGTGCGGCGGTGAGCATCAGCCATGCCATCAAGGCCGGCGATCTGGGCCTAGGCATCGCGTGCGGGGTCGAATCGATGTCGCGCTCGGGCTGGGCGCTGATGAAGGGCGACGCGGCGTTCAACCCGCGTGGTCCGGTGTTGATGCTCGACACCATGTGGAGTGGTGCGGGCGGGCCGCCGAATCCAGTGTTGCTGGCGCGCAACGCCTATCTCAGCATGATCGAGACGGCGCAGAATGTCGCGGACCGTTATTCGCTGAGCCGTCGGGAGATTGACGCGTTCGCGCTGCGCTCGCAGCGCCATGCCAAAGCCGCTCGCGACCGAGGGAGGCTGGCCAAAGAGATCATGGCGGTGCCCATCGCGGCGACCAAGAAGACGGCGGCGCGCATGGTTGAGCATGATGAGTTCATCCGTGACGACACCACGGCGGAGGCGTTGGCCGCACTTCCGGTCCAGCCGGGCACCACGCAGATGACGGCGGCCAACTCCTCGCCCCTGAGTGACGGTGCGAGCGCGGTACTCATCGGTTCGAAGGAGCGCGCGGCCGACTTGGGCGTCCAGCCGTTGGCCAGGATGGTGTCTAGCGCCGTCTATGGGATCGATCCGCTGGTCATGGGGATAGCTCCCGCGTGGGCGATGCCGGCGGCGATCCGGCACGCCGGCCTGACCCCGCAACAGATCGACGTCTGGGAGATCCACGAGGCGTTCAGCGCGCAAGCCTTGGGGGTGTTGCGGGAGCTGCCCAATCAGCTCGACGGCTTTGTCGTGCCCGATGACAAGCTCACGCCCAACGGTGGTGCGGTGGCGATCGGGCATCCGTTTGGCGCGACCGGGGCGCGATACCTGTTGACGTTGTCCATTGAGCTACGGGAACGTGGCGCACGCTATGGCGTGATCGGGGTCTGCATCGGCTCGGGCCAAGGCGTGGCGGTGGTGGTGGAAAACCCTGATGCCGTGTAGTTTTCGGCGCCCTGGCGTGGCGCAGTGCGGGTTTCACCTGTGATGACATGGAAGGGAGAGCTGATTGTGAGTGAATCGGCAACGTCGATGGGCAGTATCGAACGCAGCGCCCACGATGGACTGCAGACAATCATCACCGACAACGCCCAAGACAATCGGTTCGAGGCCGCTGTCGACGGCCAGGTGATCGGTCGGCAGCCCTACCGCCGCTACCGCGCGCACATCGTGTTGATGGCCACCGAAGTCGATGCGCAATGGCGTGATCGGGGTGTCTCCTCGGCAATGATCAATGGTGTGCTCACCCTGATCCGCGGGGCCGGACATACGGTCATTCCACGGTGCAAGATCACGGCCGACTACATCCTGCGCCATCCCGAATACCGGGATCTGGTGGCCGACCAATATCAGGGATTGCTCCGCCCGGTGTCGCGGCCCGCTCCGGACAGCCCCTAATCGCCCGGGGCCCGGTCGGGCCCTGTGCTGTAGCCGGTCGCCCGTCAGCCGGTCTTGGGCATCGGGATGCCCTCGCTGGCCGTGAATTCGGCGTCGTCCTCGGAGGACAGCCCGATGGAGACCACGGAGCGGGTGAACAGCAGGTCGGTCAGGTAGGCCAGCGAGACCGCCCAGCGGTTGACGCCGCGGGGAATCGCGTACAGGTGGTAAGACCTGGTCACCAGCTTGGCCGGCAGCCCGGACAGGTGGATGTTGAGCGGGTTGGCCACCGCGTAGCGCGGTCCCAGATCGACCACCAAGCCCAGGTTGCGGTGCTTGTATTGCTTGGGGTTGCCGTAGCCGAGGCTGGCGGCGACGTTGCGGGCCAGGGCTTTGCCCTGCCGGGTGGCGTGCTGGGCGGTCGGCGGCGTGATCTTGCCGGGCTGGGTCAGGTCGGGTACTGCGGCCGCGTCGCCGGCGGCGAACACGTCGGGGTGATCGGGCACCTGTAGATCGGGTTGCACCGTGATCCGGCCCTTCTCGGTCGGCAATCCCAGGTGTTCGACCAGGGGCGCGCCGGTCACGCCCGTCACCCAGGCGATCGTGCGGGTGTCGACACGCGAATCATCGCTGAGGACAACGTGATCCGCGTGGGCTTCCTTGAGCGTGATGCCGAGTCGGACGTCGATACCGCGGCGCCGCAACACCTTCATCGCCGCCTCGCCGAGTTTCTTGCCCACTTCGGGCATCACCTGCTCGGCCAGGTCGAGAAGCAGGAAGCGCACTTCGGCGGGGTTGAAGTCCATCTGTTTGGCCGCCGCGTCGGCCAGGGCCCGCAGCTGCACCACCAGTTCGGTGCCCGAATACGAGGCGCCGACCACCACGACGGTGCGCCGGGCCGCGGCCACGCGGGGGTCGTCTTCGATGTTGGCCAGCTCCAGCTGTTCGACGAAGTGGTCGCGCAGGTAGAGGGCCTCGGCGGTGGTCTTCAGCCCGCGCGCATGCTTCGCGAGCCCGGGGACGTCGAACAGGCGCGTCACCGAACCCGGTGTGAGCACCAGCCGGTCCCAGGACATCGAATGGCTGCGTTCTTCGGGATCGCAATACGTCAGCGTCTGTTGCTGAAAGTTGACGCCGTCGACGCGGCCGCGCACCGCGTGCACGCCCCGCAACGAATTGGCCAGGGGCACAGCGACAAAGCGGGCATCGAGCACTCCGCCCGCCACGTCGGGCAGCAACGGTGTGTAGAGCATGTAGTCGACCGGAGAAATGATGGTGATGTTCACGCGAGCGTGCCGCCGGCGCAGGATCTGGGCCAGATGGCGGGCGCAGGTGAATCCGGTGAAACCGCTTCCCACGATCACCACAGAGGCCACCGTCCCGTGCGAATTATGTGATATCACTTCTTGCCCTCCCGGTTCAGCGGCTGCGTGGTGCCCCGAAGGTGATCGCGGGCTGGCCCTCCGGTCGTCGGCAATGGTTGTGGTCCGGCCACGGTTTTCGCGAGTGATGCAGACGGAGTCGACGACGCTTCGGCCACCAACTATGCCGCCGGACCGGGTGAAATGTCGTCACCTTCGGCGCATATTCACCCGGGTGAGTGGATGACTGACCGTCGTGGCCCATGGGGTGATCGTCTGGGATGCGGGCGTCGTCTTCGCCGAGATGGGGATTGCGGAGACGAAAATCCGTGTACTGGCACCGGATACGGCGACGACATCGGTGTAGGTGCCGCGTTAGTCAGCGTATCCTGCTGTGTGCGTTGAGTTTCGGAAGATAGGATGCCCCGGCATGGGAGGCAAGTCCACAGTCATAGTGCGGACGCGTTCGACCTGTCCCGCGACCAGCCGATGCCCGCGAACGCAGGCTCATCCATCCACGCTCGGTTCTCGGCGAGCGCTACTCACCCGGGTGAATTGGTGGTCGGGGTGATGACAGCTCACCCGGCGGGGTTGCAGTTTCACTGAGAGCAGGACCGGGCAGGATGGTCCCCGATTTGGGGGCGTCCGAGCCGAGCTTGTTAAGCGCCGTCGATACCGAGGACGGCGATGAGCCGTCACGGAAAACCTGGAGCTGACCTCGATCATGCATTGTGAGGCCACAAGGTGATCGTTGTTTCGGTGACGACGGGAAGAGTTGGGAAGGAGAAACGGCCGTGGCAACTGACATCTTGAGGCCGGGCGGGCCACCCGCTAGGTCTGTGGGGCGCAGCGAAGGCAAGTCGGTGTTTCAGGGCACGATCGGTGTCCGGCACATCCTCGACAAGCTTGATGCGGAAGGGCGGTTCTCGGTTCTCGAGCATCCGATGTCACCGCGAGCGCTGGGCGCACCGCTTCATCGTCACCACAACGAAGATGAGTACAGCTGGATCATCGAGGGCCGTGTAGGCGCTTTGCTCGGCGATGAAGTGCTCTATGGCGGGCCCGCCGACTTCATCTTCAAGCCGCGGGGCCAATGGCATACGTTCTGGAATGCGGGCGACGAGCCTGCCCGCATCCTCGAGATCATTTCCCCCGCAGGATTTGAGCAGTTCTTCGACGAGCTCACCGACCTCGGCGGTGTGGACAAGATATCGACGGAGAGCCTAGACGAACTCTGTGCACGCTACGAGCTGGAGATGGATGTCGACAGTGTGCCCGAACTCTGCAAACGCTTCGGCGTGAAATTCCCCGGTGAGCCCATTTGATGAGAGGGAACCCCCGCATGTCCAAACCCGAATTCTTCGATACGCCCGGGTACGGCGAGATTGCCCGCACCCGCAACCACTACCGCCAAGCTCTGCGCATCGGCGATCGCATCGAGATCTCCGGCCAGGGCGGCTGGGATGCGAATTTCGCGTTGTCGGTCACCTCCCTAGAGGACGAGATCGACAAGGCGTGCGACAACATCGAAAAAACCCTCGCTGAGGCGGGCGCCACCTGGGGCGACGTGGTGAACGTACACTCGTACCATGTCCCCACCGCCGACGATTCCATTGGCAGTCAACACATGTCGTTGATGGTGGACCAGTTCCGCAAGCGGCTCGGTGAACGGCAGCCGCTGTGGACCGCGCTGGGCGTCGAGGCCCTCGCACTGCCCGGCCAGCGCGTCGAGATCGAGGTCGTCGCCATCGCCGGATTCGGCAGCAACTAGACCGATTCGGTCAAGCGCAACCTTGAAAGGTTCATTATGAAGATCGTGGTCATCGGCGGCCGTGGGCTTATCGGCTCGAAAGTGGTGAGCAAGCTCGGCGCGCTAGGACACGACGTGGTCATCGCCTCACGCCGATCAGGTGTTGATGCACTCACCGGTGAAGGCCTCGCCAACGCCGTCGCCGGCGCCGACGTCCTGGTCGACGTCGCCGATTCGCCGGTGTTCGACGATGAACCGGTGATGCACTTCTTCACGACCGCGACCGCGAATCTTCTCTCCGCTGAACAGGAAGCGGGAGTCAAACATCATGTCGCGTTGTCCGTGGTGGGCGCGCAGAGCATGCCGGACAGCGGCTACAACACCGCGAAAGCAGCTCAGGAAAACCTGATCAAGGCTTCGGGCCGGCCTTATTCGATCGTGCGGGCAACGCCCTTTTACGAATTCGCGCTTGGCCTGGGCGATTCCGCCACGGACGGGGAAGTTGTGAGGTTGCCGCACGCGTTGTTCCGTCCCATCGCCGCCGACGACGTCGCCACCGCCGTGGCCCGCGCGGCGGTCGGGGCCCCGAGCAACGGAGTGACGGAGATCGCCGGGCCCGAAGCAATGGGAATGGACGACTTTGTCCGCGCGGGCCTTGCCGCCAGCGGTGATCATCGTCGGGTGGTGACCGACGCCCGGGCGCCGTACTTCGGCGCGGTGATCGACGATGGCACCCTCGCGCCCGACGAGAACGCCACCATCTTCAGCACTCGTTACTCCGACTGGATCGACGCGCGTCCCGCGTCGTAACCCCGAAGCTGGGATAGCGAATGTTGTTGGGTACAGGCGACTCCGAACCGAAATCAACGATAAAAGTGCTGCAGGAAGTGCGGTCGCCGTCGATTCCTGCCGGTGCCCAGGTGATGACCGTCCTCATCAACCATCCGCCGGACACCCACGGATACCCACCGCATCGCCTTCCCGGCGGTCCGGGATTCGGGTACATGCTCGCCGGTGAGATGGTGTTCGAGCTCGAGGGTGAAGCACCCCGCGTCCTCCGTGCAGGGGACGCGTTCTGGGGGCCCGGCGGCGATGTGATCCACTATCAGGACGCGAACAACCGCACCGACATTCCGTGTAGCTTCGTCCTCACCCTGCTGTGTGCGCCCGGTAAACCATTGCGTGAATGGGTTACCGAAGAGGAACTCGAGGCGCGAAAGGGACTGCGCGTCACCGGTTGACCGGCTGCGCCGCGCTGGCTATCGCCGCTAAAGGTGGATGTGCGGCAGGTGGGGCAGATGCAGATGGTGGTGCGGGTGCCCCATGGGCGGGCACGTCTCCAAGCTGATCATCGCCGCGTGCAGCACGCCGCCGTCTTGAGTTCCGTTGGCCCCCAGGCATTTACCATTGGTGATCGCCTGGGCATCCGACGGCGTCTGCCGAAGATATGAGGTCGAGTCAGTGACGGTCACGGTGGTGGGGGCGCCCGGGCCGCCGGGACCCAGGCCGGTGACGGCGATGGTGTTGCCCGACACCGACGCAACCGTCCCGTAGAACCCGGCCGGCGGCGGGCACTTGCCCTCCGCGGACGCGGTGACCGTCACCGATTGGGCGGTGATCGCCCCGGGGGTAGGCGCGCTCTGGGGGGTGGCGCGCACGTTCACGCAGCTGCCGGGTGTCACATCGGCCAGCTTCGCCGGGGTGACCTGCACGACCCGCGTCTCGGGCGTGTAATCCACAGTCGCGGAGCCGGTTCGCGTCCGCAGTGCGATCGTGCCACCCGTCACCGATTGGACCATGCCCTCGACGTAATCCTTGCCGACCGGCGGCTGAGGGGGTGGCGCCGGCGGCGGCACCGCGCTCGGTGCGGCGCTGGGCGGGACGGCCGTGACGGTGGGTGGGGCGCTGCTGCCCGACGTGTCGCGCGGGGAGTCGCACATGGCCACGCACAACGCGATGAAAGCGATCACCGCGCCGATCGCGATCTGCGTCGGCCGGGGTTTCAGTGAAGCGGCACGCACAGACTCTTCTCCATCACATGTTGCGCCGTCGTGGCCAATCACCCCCGGCGGCCGCGGTTTTCTTCTCCGCGCCCGCCGGGGGTGACGGCAATCTCAGCTGGCTCGGGCCGGGGTCAGCCACCCTGGCCGGGCTGCTTGGGCTTGCCGCATTTGCCGTCGACGGCTTGTCGTAGCTTGATGCTCGTCGCCTGCAGCGCGCCGCCGTTCTCCATGGTTCCGCGCGCGGACAGGCATTTGCCCGGCGCGATCGCCTCGGTGTTCGCGGTCGTCTGCTTGGTGTACTTGGTCTTGTCGTCGACCGTCACCGTGGATTGCGTCGTGTTCCCACTGGCATCCGTGCCGGTCAGGTTGATGGTGTTGCCCGAAACCGACGCCACCGAACCCCGCACCCAGGCCGGCTTGGCGGGCGCCGGCGACGGCGAACCGGGCGGCGGCGTGCTGCTGGACCCGCCGGGGGCCGACTCGTGCGGTTTGGGGCAGACGCCGTTGACGGACTCGCTGATCTTGACCTTCGCGGCCGTGACCGGCTGCCCGGGCGCCGATCCCTCGGTGGGCTTCACGCTGACGCAGCTGCCCTGGGTGACGTCGGGCAAGCCTGCCGGAACGGCCTCGGTGATCTTCGTGGTCGAGGTGAAGTTCACCGCGGCGGTGGCGTTGTCTTCCTTGGTGACCTGGATCGAGTTGCCCGCCACCGACGCGATCAGGCCGTGGACCTTAGCTTCGGCGTTCGGTGTGGACGAGGGCGCCGCCGAGGTCACGGTCGACGTCGACGTCGAGGTTGAGGTCGAGGTGGAGCTGGATTTATTCGAAGAGCCGCAGGCGGACAGGGACAGGGCGGTGGCCCCCGCGACCGCGAATACCGCGAAGCGCGTGAGCCGGGGCACGGCACAGCTGGCAGACATCAACGTTTCTCCATTCGTCGGTGAGAGCGAACGTCATGGTTTACCCACTCGAGCTGTGCCTAACCTGTGAGCCGTCAGAAGGCCTCTTCGGGCACCTTCATGATCTCGTCGTCGATGGCCTCGACGACGGCGCGCAGGGCCGTCAGCCTCGGCAACATGTTCTTGGCGAAGAACGTCGCGGTCGCGACTTTGCCCTGATAGAACGGTTCGTCGTGTCCCGCCGCGCCGTCGGCCAGCGCGCGGTGCGCGACGCCGGCCTGCACCAGCAATCTCCAGCCGATCAGCAGATCACCCACCGCAAGCAGGAACCGCACCGACGCCAGCCCCACCTTGTAGATGTCGGTGGGCTCTTGGGCGGCCGACATCAGGTACCCGGTCAATGCACCCGTCATCGCCGTCACGTCGTCGTAGGCGGTCTGCAGCATTTGGGCCACCGGCTTGAGGGCCTCGTCGCAGTCGTCGATGGACGCCACGATCTGAGTCGTCAAAAACTGCAGGGCCTCGCCCCGATCGCGCACGATCTTGCGGAAGAAGAAGTCGAGCGCCTGGATGGCCGTGGTGCCCTCGTAGAGCGAGTCGATCTTGGAATCGCGGATGTACTGCTCGAGCGGATAGTCGGCCAGGAACCCCGAACCGCCCAGCGTTTGCAGCGACTCGGTCAGCACCTCGTAGGCCCGCTCCGAGCTCACCCCCTTGACAATGGGCAGCAGCAGGTCGTCGATCCGGTGCGCCATGTCGTGATCGGCGCCCGAAACACGTTGGGCCACCGCGTCATCCTGGTGCGCGGCGGCATACATGTAGAGCGCCCGCAGCCCCTCGGCGTAGGCCTTCTGGGTCATCAGACTGCGGCGCACGTCGGGGTGGTGGATGATGGTGACCCGCGGCGCGGTCTTGTCGGACATCTGCGTCAGGTCCGCGCCTTGCACCCGCTCTTTGGCGAAGGCCAGCGCGTTCAGGTAACCGGTGGACAGCGTGCCGGCGGCCTTGACGCCGATCGTCATGCGCGCGTGCTCGATCACGGTGAACATCTGCGCGATACCCCGGTGCACGTCGCCGACCAGGTAACCGACGGCGGGCACATCCGTTGCGCCGAAGGTCAATTCGCACGTGGGGGAGGACTTGATGCCCATCTTGTGTTCCAGGCCGGTGACGAAAACCCCGTTGCGCGAACCGAGTTCCAAGGTGTCCGGGTCAAACAGATAGTTGGGCACATAGAACAGGCTCAGGCCCTTGGTGCCCGGCCCCGCGCCCTCGGGGCGGGCCAGCACCAGGTGGAAGATGTTCTCGGCGGTGTCGCCCACGTCGCCGCCGGAGATGAATCGCTTGACGCCCTCGATGTGCCAGGTGCCGTCGGGTTGTTCGAACGCCTTGGCGCGTCCGGCGCCGACGTCGGAACCCGCGTCGGGTTCGGTGAGCACCATGGTGGCCGCCCAGCCGCGCTCGACGCCCTCGGCGGCCCAGTGCCGCTGCTGCTCGTTGCCCTCGATGTAGAGGGCCTGGGCCATCAAGGGGCCGAGGCAGAAGAAGTTCGCCGACGGGTTGGCGCAGATGATCATTTCGTTGACCCCCCACGCCAGCGGCGGGGGAGCCGCCATGCCGCCGATCTCCTCGGCCAGCATCAGCCGCCACCACCCGGCATCCTTGATGGCCTGCACCGTCTTGGCCAGCTCGTCGGGCACGCTGATGGTGTGCTCGGCCGGGTCGAATTCCGGTGGATTGCGGTCGGCGAAGGCGAAGGATTCGGCGACCGGGCCCTCGGCGAGGCGGGCGGCCTCGGCCAAGATCGTGCGGACCGTCTCCTCGTCGAGTTCGCTGTAGTCCCCGGTGCCCAGGACGGCGCCGATGTCGAGGACTTCGAAGAGGTTGAACTCGAGATCACGGACGTTTGCGATGTAGTGGCCCAACGCGATTCCCTCACTGGTTCATTGAGGCGGCGGATGGTCAGGCACAGTCTGTCGGACGCGGGAAAACGTACGCAACCGTAACCAGAGCGGGGGCGGTGTCGCGGGGCGGGAACACCACGTCGGCGCCGGGCGTTACGGCAAATGTGACAACACTTGATCTCACCGCTGAGAAGTTCAACGAAACCATCGAGGGCAACGACATCGTGCTCGTCGACTTCTGGGCGTCCTGGTGTGGTCCGTGCCGCCAGTTCGGCCCCACTTTCCAGGCCTCGTCGGAGAAACATCCCGACATCGTGCACGCCAAGGTCGACACCGAGGCCGAGCAACAGCTGGCCGCGGCTGCCCAGATCCGGTCCATCCCCACGCTGATGGCCTTCAAGAAGGGCAAACTGCTGTTCAACCAGCCCGGGGCGCTGCCACCGGCGGCACTGGAGGACCTGGTCCAACAGGTCCGGGCGTTCGACATCGACGCCGCCGAGGCCGGTTCGGCCGAGTAGGAGCGACCGCGTCGCCGTCGGCCACGCGCTAGGTTGCATGGGTGAGTTTGGTACTGGTAGACCACCCGAGGCCCGGCGTCGCGCTGATAACCCTCAACCGGCCCGAGCGGATGAACTCCATGGCCTTCGACGTCATGGTGCCGCTCAAGGAGGCCTTGGAGAAGGTCAGGCACGACAACTCGGTGCGCGTGGTCGTGCTCACCGGCGCCGGCCGGGGCTTTTCCTCGGGCGCTGACCACAAGTCCGCGGGCTCGGTGCCCCACGTCGAGGGGCTGACCCGCCCCACCTACGCGCTGCGCTCCATGGAGATCCTCGACGAGGTCATCCTGGGGTTGCGCCGGCTGCACCAACCGGTGATCGCCGCGGTCAACGGGCCCGCCATCGGCGGGGGCCTGTGTTTGGCGCTGGCCGCCGACATCCGGGTGGCCTCCACCAGCGCGTACTTCCGCGCCGCCGGCATCAACAACGGGCTGACGGCCAGCGAGCTGGGGCTGTCGTATCTGCTGCCGCGGGCGATCGGGTCGTCGCGGGCGTTCGAGATCATGCTGACCGGCCGCGACATCACCGCCGAGGAAGCCGAGCGCATCGGGCTGGTGTCCTGCCAGGTGCCCGACAAGCAGCTGCTGGACACCTGCTACGCGATCGCCGCCAGAATCGCGGCGTTCTCGCGCCCGGGCGTCGAGTTGACCAAGCGCACGCTGTGGAGTGGACTGGACGCCGGTAGCCTGGAAGGGCACATGCAAGCCGAAGGCTTGGGACAGCTTTTCGTCCGCCTGCTCACCGCCAACTTCGAAGAAGCGGTTGCCGCACGCGCAGAACGACGACCAGCGGTATTCACCGACGACAAATAGGCGTCTTTTCAACTCAGGAGAGCGATCGTGATCACGGCCACGGACCTGGAGGTCCGCGCTGGCGCGCGCATCCTGCTCTCACCCGACGGCCCCGACCTGCGGATCCAGCCCGGCGACCGCATCGGCCTGGTCGGCCGCAACGGCGCGGGCAAGACCACCACCCTGCGCATCCTGGCGGGCGAGACCGAGCCGTACGCCGGGTCGATTACCCGGACTGGCGAAATCGGTTATCTGCCACAGGATCCCAAAGAGGGCGACCTCGATGTGCTGGCCCGCGACCGGGTCCTGTCGGCCCGCGGGCTCGACGTGTTGCTCACCGACCTGGAAAAGCAGCAGGCGTTGATGGCCGAGGTCGCCGACGACGACGCCCGCGACCGCGCGATCCGCCGCTACGGGCAGCTCGAGGAGCGTTTCGTGGCCTTGGGCGGGTACGGCGCGGAGAGCGAAGCCAGCCGCATCTGCGCCAGTCTCGGTCTGCCGGAACGGGTGCTGACCCAGCAGCTGCGCACCCTGTCCGGCGGGCAGCGACGCCGGGTGGAACTGGCGCGCATCCTGTTCGCCGCCTCCGAGGGCGGCGCGGGAACGTCGGGCTCGGAGACCACGCTGTTGCTCGACGAGCCCACCAACCACCTGGATGCGGATTCCATCGGCTGGTTGCGGGATTTCCTGCGGGCCCACACCGGCGGGCTGGTGATCATCAGCCACAACGTCGAATTGCTCGCCGACGTCGTCAACCGGGTGTGGTTTTTGGACGCCGTGCGCGGCGAGGCCGACGTCTACAACATGGGCTGGCAGAAGTACCTCGACGCCCGCGCGACCGACGAGCAGCGCCGCCGCCGGGAGCGCGCCAACGCCGAACGCAAGGCCGCCGCGCTGCGGACCCAGGCCGCGAAGCTCGGCGCCAAAGCCACCAAAGCCGTTGCCGCCCAAAACATGTTGCGCCGCGCCGACCGGATGATGGCGGCCCTCGACGAGGAGCGCGTCGCCGACAAGGTGGCCCGCATCAAGTTCCCGACGCCGGCCGCGTGCGGGCGCACGCCGTTGGTCGCCAAGGGGCTGAGCAAGTCCTACGGATCGCTGGAGGTGTTCACCGGCGTCGATCTCGCGATCGACCGCGGCTCGCGGGTGGTGGTGCTGGGACTCAACGGCGCCGGCAAGACCACGCTGCTGAGGCTGCTGGCCGGCACCGAGGTTCCCGACACCGGAGGCCTCGAGCCCGGGCACGGCCTGCGGATCGGCTACTTCGCGCAGGAGCACGACACCCTCGACAACGATGCGAGCGTCTGGGAGAACATCCGGCACGCCGCGCCGGATTCGGGCGAGCAGGACCTGCGCGGCCTGCTGGGCGCGTTCATGTTCAGCGGCCCGCAGCTCGACCAATTCGCGGGCACCCTGTCCGGCGGTGAGAAAACCCGGCTCGCGCTGGCCGGTTTGGTGGCCTCGACCGCCAACGTCTTGTTGCTCGACGAGCCGACGAACAACCTCGACCCCGCGTCGCGCGAGCAGGTGCTCGACGCGCTGCGCAGTTACCAGGGGGCGGTGGTCCTGGTGACGCACGATCCCGGCGCCGCCGAGGCCCTCGACCCGCAACGGGTGGTGTTGCTGCCCGACGGCACCGAGGACTACTGGTCCGACGAATACCGGGATCTCATCGAGCTCGCCTGATTTGACGCTGGTGGCTCGTGGCCGCAGGCGATTTGGCGAAATCCGCCCGCGGCCGACAACGGCTTCTTACTCTAAGTGCTTGCGGTCGTGTCCCGGCGTCGGAGGAGCCATGAGAAGAACAGTGCAAAGGTCGGCCAAGGCGCGCGACCAGTTGTTGGACGAGCTTCGCCACGCCTACGAAGGCGGGGCCAGCATCCGGAGTCTGGTTGCCACGACCGGCAGGTCGTACGGGTCGATCCACAGCCTGCTGCGGGAGTCGGGTACCACGATGCGCAGCCGTGGCGGCCCCAACCGGACCGCGAAGGCCGCGCGGGTATAGCGTCACTGCGGGATCACGTCCCCTTGCTCGCAGTGTCGCCACTCTCGCGTCGAGAACCGCCAAAATCGCTGCGCCGCACCGAGTTTTCCACCAGGTCGAGCACGGAGGACAGGCGCTGCGGATCCTCGCCGGACGCCAACCGGGCCACCAGGCCGTCGAGCACCAACTCCAGATAGCACTGCAGTACATCGCCGGGCACGTCGTCGCGCACCCGGTGCGCCTCGGTCTGCCGGCGCAACCGATCGGTGGTCGCCGCCGCCAGTTCGGCCGATCGCTCCGCCCAGCCGCGGCTGAACGCGGGATCGTTGCGCAGCTTGCGGGCGATCTCCAATCTGGTGGCCAGCCAGTCGAACTGGTCGGGCGCGGCCAGCATGTCCCGCATCACCTGGATCAGTCCGGCGCGGGAGGCGACATCGGCCATCCGCTCGGCGTCCTCGTGGGCGAGGGCGAAAAACAGCGCGTCCTTGTCCCGGAAATGGTGGAAGATTGCGCCGCGCGACATCCCGATCGCCTTCTCCAGCCGGCGCACCGTGGCCTTGTCGTAGCCGAATTCGGCGAAGCAGCGGCGGGCGCCGTCGAGGATCTGGCGGCGGCGGGCCGCCAGATGATCCTCGCTGACCTTGGGCACGACTGGCTGGGCCGGCTCGCGCTAGTCTGACTTCTGGCCCGACTTGAGCATGTTGCGCAGCACGTACTGCAGGATGCCGCCGTTGCGGTAGTAATCGGCTTCGCCGGGGGTGTCGATGCGCACCACCGCGTCGAACTCGACGTCGTTGCCATCCTTACTTGCCTTGACCTTCACCGTCTTCGGCGTCGTGCCGTCGTTGAGCGCCTCGATGCCGGTGATGTCGAAGACCTCGGTGCCGTCCAGCCCCAGATCCTCGGCCGACTTGCCGTCCGGGAACTGCAACGGGATCACACCCATGCCGATCAGGTTGGACCGGTGGATCCGCTCGAAGGACTCGGCGATCACCGCGCGCACACCGAGCAGCCGGGTGCCCTTGGCCGCCCAGTCACGCGACGAGCCCGACCCGTACTCCTTGCCACCCAGCACTACCAGCGGAATGTCTTGTACCGCATAGTTTTGCGCCGCGTCGTAGATGAACGCCTGCGGCGCGTCGTCTTGGGTGAAGTCGCGGGTGTAGCCGCCGGACACGTCGTCGAGCAGCAGGTTGCGCAGCCTGATGTTGGCGAACGTGCCGCGGATCATCACCTCGTGGTTGCCGCGCCGCGAGCCGAAGGAGTTGTAGTCCTTGCGCTCCACGCCGTGCTCGTCGAGGTACTGCGCCGCCGGGGTGCCCGGCTTGATGCTGCTGGCGGGCGAGATGTGGTCGGTGGTCACCGAATCGCCCAGCAGCGCCAGGACACGCGCGCCGGTGATGTCGGCGACCGGCTCGGGCTCGGCGGGCATGCCCTCGAAGTACGGGGGCTTACGCACGTACGTCGAATCCGAGTCCCACTCAAAGGTGTTGCCGCTCGGGGTGGGCAGGTTGCGCCAGCGCTCGTCGCCCTTGAACACGTCGGCGTAGTTCTTGGTGAACATCTCGGAGTTGATCGCCGAGGCGATGGTGTCGGAGACGTCCTGCTGCGACGGCCAGATGTCTTTGAGGAAGACGTCATTGCCTTCCTTGTCCTGGCCCAGGGGCTCCTCGTCGAAGTCGAAGTCCATGGTGCCGGCCAGCGCGTAGGCCACCACCAGCGGCGGCGACGCCAGGTAGTTCATCTTCACGTCCGGGTTGATGCGGCCCTCGAAGTTGCGGTTACCCGAGAGGACCGCGGACACCGAAAGGTCGTTGTCGTTGATGGCCTTCGAGATTTCCTCGGGCAGCGGGCCGGAGTTACCGATGCAGGTGGTGCATCCGTAGCCGACCAGATAGAAGCCGAGCTTCTCCAGATACGGCCACAGGCCGGCCTTGTCGTAGTAGTCGTTGACCACCTGCGAGCCCGGCGCCATGGTGGTCTTGACCCACGGCTTGGACGCCAGCCCCTTCTCGACGGCGTTGCGCGCCAGCAGCGCGGCGCCCAACATCACCTCGGGGTTGGAGGTGTTGGTGCACGACGTGACCGCGGCGATGACGACCGCGCCGTGGTCGAGCACGAACTCGCCGAGCTCGTCGGATTTGACCGTCACCGGGTTGCTCGGGCGCCCGTTGGCGTGCGCGGCGGCCGACTGCGCCTCGGGCACGTCGTCGGCGTGGCCGTTCGTCGGGGATCCCGGGTCACTGGCCGGGAACGTCTCCTCGACCACCTCGTCCAGCTTCGAGTAGCCCTGCTGGCCGTCCTGGTCGCCGACGTAGTTGGGGATCTGCTCCCGGAACGTGGACTTGGCTTCCGACAACACGATTCGGTCCTGCGGGCGCTTGGGCCCGGCGATCGACGGCACGACGTCGGACAGGTCGAGCTCGATGTATTCGGAGTACTCGGGCTCGTGCTTCGGGTCGTGCCACATGCCCTGTTCCTTGGCGTAGGCCTCGACCAGCGCCAGCTGTTCTTCCTTGCGCCCGGTGAAGCGCAGGTAGGAGATGGTCTCCTCGTCGACAGGGAAAATGGCTGCGGTGGAACCGAATTCGGGGCTCATGTTGCCCAAGGTGGCGCGGTTGGCCAGCGGCACCTCGGCCACGCCCTCGCCGTAGAACTCGACGAACTTGCCGACCACTCCGTGCTTGCGCAGCATCTCGGTCACGGTCAGCACCACATCGGTCGCCGTCACGCCGGCCTGGATCTCGCCGGTCAGCTTGAAGCCGACCACGCGGGGGATCAGCATCGACACGGGCTGGCCGAGCATCGCGGCCTCGGCCTCGATACCGCCCACGCCCCAGCCGAGCACGCCGAGGCCGTTGACCATCGTGGTGTGCGAGTCGGTCCCCACGCAGGTGTCGGGGTAGGCCACCCCGTCCCGCTCCATCACGACGCTGGCCAGGTATTCGATATTGACCTGGTGCACGATGCCGGTGCCGGGGGGCACCACCTTGAAGTCCTGGAATGCGCCCTGCCCCCAGCGCAGGAACTGGTAACGCTCGCCGTTGCGCTGGTACTCGATCTCGACGTTGCGCTCGAACGAGTCGGCGGTGCCGAACAGGTCGGCGATCACGGAGTGGTCGATCACCAGATCGGCCGGGGCGAGCGGGTTGACCTTCTCCGCGTCGCCGCCGAGCTCGCCGATCGCCTCGCGCATGGTGGCCAGGTCGACGATGCACGGCACGCCGGTGAAGTCCTGCATCACGACGCGGGCGGGGGTGTACTGGATCTCAATGCTGGGCTCCGCCTTGGGATCCCAGTTCGCGATGGCCTCGATGTGGTCCTTGGTGATGTTGCTGCCGTCCTCGTTGCGCAGCAGGTTCTCGGCCAGCACTTTGAGGCTGTAGGGGAGCTTCTCGGTATTGGGGACGGCGTCGAGGCGATAGATCTGGTAACTCTTGTCGCCGACCTCGAGGGTGTTGCGGGCTCCGAATGAGTTCACAGAATCAGTCACTTCAACTCCCAAGGATTTAGTTCTCCCGGCGACGGGCTGGTGTCGGCGGATCGCTGCCAACTTTAACAGTACGCTTGTCCTGCATTACGACGGCAGTCCTGATTGCAGTCTTATCGCGGCGGCCACCGGTTTAAACCTCCGCGTGCGCCCCAATCTCGTCGGCGCAGAACGCGAGGCGACCGCCGACGGGCGCGCTGCGCCGCCGCGGCGTCGCGTACGGTGCCTCTAGCACTACGCAGGAGGCGCAGATGACCGGGCAAGATTTCATCGGACCGCTGCCGCAAACGGTTCCGGTCCTCCCCACCTACATTCCGGTGGACGTCGACATGACGATGATCAAGACCCAGGTCGCCGCCACCGGAGTCAGCGCGCCGCCGGCGGCCATGCCCGGACTGCTCGAGGTGGTCAACCAGGCGCACGCCGACGGCATCAACCTCAAGATCGTGCTGCTCGACCACAACCCCCCGAACGACACCCCGCTGCGCGACATCTCGACGGTGGTCGGCGCCGATTACCACGACGCCACGGTGCTGACGCTGAGCCCGAGTTACGTCGGCAGCTACAGCACGCAGTTCCCGCGCGTCACCCTCGAGGCCGGCGAGGACATCGCCAAGACGGGCAACCCGGTCGTCTCGGCGCAGCATTTCCTGCACGAGCTCGACACGCCCGAGTTTCCCTGGACCGGCCTGACGATCTTCCTGTTGATCGCGGTCCTCGCCGCGGCCGTGGGCACCCGACTGCTGCAGACGCGCGGCACGCGCCCAGCAACCTCGGAGGACACCGCGACGCCTCAGGATGCCGAGGCCAACACCGGGGCCTGACGCCTCGCCGCAAATTCGGCAAACGGGCCAGGTCACCGTTCGGTCACATTAAACGCACGTAGAGAGTGCGATTTCGGTGGAGCGTTTGCACGCCCACCCATGTGACGTACGGTGCAAATGATGCTGGTGTTGTCTTTGGCGCCTTACGAGAATGCTGTGGCCGGCGCCACCCGTCGCGTCGAGCCGTAGGAGACCTAGTCGAATGAGACGCACACGCTGGGGGTCTTCCGCGCGACCGGCCGCAAGACTCGTGCGGCCCGTCGTGCCATCGGTGTTGAGCCTGGCCCTCTTGGTGTGCACCCCGGGACTGGCGCAGGGCGACCCCGGCGCCGACAGTCTGGCCGCGCTGATCGCGAACGTCGCCAAGGCCAACCAGCGCCTGCAGAACCTGAGTGCGGAAATTCAGACCGAGCAGGAAAGCGTCAACAAGGCCCTCGTCGACGTCGAGACCGCCCGGGACAACGTGGCCACCGCCCAACACGACCTGGAGACCAGCCAACAGGCGGTCAAGGACGCCAACGCCGCGATCGCCGGGGCCCAGCAGCGCTTCAACACCTTCGCCGCCGCCGCCTATATGAACGGACCGTCGAGCAGCTACCTGACGGCCAGCAGCCCCGACGACATCATCGCCACCGAGGCCGCCGCCAAGAACCTGACCGCCAGTTCGCAGACCGTGATGGCCAAGCTGCAGCAGGCCCGCACCGAGCAGCTGAACAAGGAATCGGCCGCGCGGCTGGCCAAGCAGAACGCCGACAAGGCCGCCGCCGGCGCCAAGTCCAGCCAGGACGCCGCCGTGGCGGCGCTGATCAATTCCCGGCAGAAGTTCGACGAGCAGCGCGAGGACATGATGCGGCTGGCCGCCGAGCGGAACCAGGCGCAGGCCAAGCTCGAGGCCGCCAAGCGCGAGGCCGCCGCCCGGCAAGGGTCCGCGGGGTCGGGCGATCGGTGGGAGACGGGAGCGCCCGGCGGCGCGGCACCGTCGGCCGGACGCCAGTGGGACGGCGCCTGGGACCCCACGCTGCCGATGATCCCGAGCGCCAACATCCCCGGCGACCCGATCGCGGTGATCAACCAGGTGCTGGGCATCTCGGCCACCTCGACACAGGTCACCGCCGGTCTCGGCCGCAACTTCCTGCAACAGATGGGCATCCTCAAGCCCGACGACACCGGCATCACCAACGCGTCGCCGGGCGGGGTCGGGGGGCGCATTCCTCGCGTCTACGGGCGGCAGGCCTCCGAATACGTGATCCGGCGCGGCATGTCGCAGATCGGCGTGCCCTACTCCTGGGGCGGCGGGAACGCGGCCGGCCCGAGTAAGGGCATCGACTCCGGGGCGGGCATCACCGGCTTCGACTGTTCGGGTCTGGTCCTGTACTCGTTCGCCGGGGTGGGCATCAAGCTGCCGCACTACTCGGGTTCGCAGTACAACCTGGGCCGCAAGATCCCGTCCTCGCAGATGCGCCGCGGCGACGTCATCTTCTACGGCCCGGGCGGCAGCCAGCACGTGACGATCTACCTCGGTAACGGCCAGATGCTCGAGGCTCCCGACATCGGGTTGAAGGTCCGCGTCGCCCCGGTGCGCACCAGTGGCATGACGCCCTACGTGGTCCGTTACATCGAGTACTGAACGAGGAGCCATGCGCCACAAGCGGTTTCGTCTCACCACCTTCGCCTGGATCACCACTGTGGTGACCGGGCTGATGCTTTCGGTGGCCGCCCCGGCTCCGGTGGCCGTCGCCGATCCCGGCGGGTGGGACCCCACCCTGCCGGCCCAGATCAGCGCCGGCGCCCCGGGCGACCCGCTCGCCGTCGCCAACGCCTCGCTGCAGGCCACCGCCCAGGCCACCCAGACCACCTTCAACCTGGGCAAGCAGTTCCTCGGCGGGCTCGGGATCAACATCGGCGGCGATCCCGCTCCCACCGCGGCGACCCCCACCAACCCCGGCGGCAAGATCCCGCGGGTCTACGGCCGCCAGGCCATCGAGTACGTCATCAAGCGGATGGGGTCGCAAATGGGCGTGCCCTACTCGTGGGGCGGCGGCTCGCTGGACGGCCCCAGCAAGGGCGTCGGAGACGGCGCCAACATCACCGGCTTCGACTGCTCGGGGTTGATGCGCTACGGCTTCGCCGGGGTCGGCGTGCTGATCCCGCGGTTTTCCGGTGACCAATACAACGCCGGGCGCCACATCCCGCCGGATCAGGCCAGGCGCGGCGACCTGATCTTCTACGGGCCGAACGGCGGTCAACACGTCACCATGTACCTGGGCAACGGCCAGATGCTGGAGGCCTCCGGCAGCGCCGGAAAGGTTACGGTCAGCCCGGTGCGCAAGCCCGGTATGACGCCGTTCCTGACCAGGATCATCGAGTACTGATCCCGGGGTCCGGCGACCCATCGGCCGGGCGAGCGTCGACGGAGACCGGCGGGCCTGGAATAGTTGGACGAGGGCACGTCGCTGCCCGGCAGTCGTGTCCGATTGAGCGTGGAGGGTTCTTGATGACAGCAGCAGGTGGGCCGCCGCCAGGCGCCAGTGGTTACTCGGGCCCGGGCGGGCAATCAGGTTCGCCGGCTCACGAAGCGCCGACGGGCGGGGGCAACGGACTGGCCGCCGAGGTCCAGACCTTGGAGCGCGCCATCTTTGAGGTCAAGCGCATCATCGTCGGCCAGGACCAGCTCGTCGAGCGGATGCTCGTCGGCCTCCTGTCCAGGGGCCACGTGCTGCTCGAGGGTGTGCCGGGCGTCGCCAAGACGCTGGCCGTCGAGACGTTCGCGCGGGTCGTCGGCGGGACATTCGCCCGCATCCAGTTCACTCCCGACCTGGTGCCCACCGACATCATCGGTACGCGCATCTACCGGCAGGGCAAGGAGGAGTTCGACACCGAACTCGGCCCCGTGGTGGTCAACTTCCTGCTCGCCGACGAGATCAACCGCGCGCCCGCCAAGGTGCAGTCGGCGCTGCTGGAGGTCATGCAGGAACGCCACGTGTCGATCGGCGGCAAGACGTTCCCGCTGCCCAACCCGTTCCTGGTGATGGCCACCCAGAACCCGATCGAGCACGAGGGCGTGTACCCGCTGCCCGAGGCGCAGCGCGACCGCTTCCTGTTCAAGATCAACGTCGGCTACCCGTCGCCGGAAGAGGAGCGCGAGATCATCTACCGGATGGGCGTGCGCCCGCCTGAGCCCAAGCAGATCCTCAACACCGGCGACCTGTTGCGGCTGCAGGACATCGCGGCCAACGTCTTCGTGCACCACGCGCTGGTGGACTACGTGGTGCGCGTGGTGACCGCCACCCGTCATCCCGAACAGCTCGGCATGAACGACGTCAAGACCTGGATCTCCTTCGGTGCGTCGCCGCGCGCCTCGCTGGGCATCATCGCCGCGTCCCGATCGCTGGCGCTGGTCCGCGGCCGCGACTACGTGATTCCGCAAGACGTCGTGGACGTCATTCCCGACGTCCTGCGGCACCGGCTGGTGCTCACCTACGACGCGCTGGCCGACGAGATCTCGCCGGAGATCGTCATCAACCGGGTGCTGCAGACGGTTGCCCTGCCTCAGGTGAATGCCGTTCCGCAGCAAGGGCATTCGGTTCCTCCGGTGATGCAACCCGCCGGCGCGGCCAGCGGTCGGTGACCGAGCCCACCAGGCCGTCGGCTGTGCATCCCCCGTCGATGCAGCGGGGGCAGATCGACGACCCCAAGCTGTCGGCGGCGCTGCGCACCCTCGAGCTCACCGTCAAACGCAAGCTCGACGGTGTGCTGCACGGCGATCACCTCGGTCTGATCCCGGGGCCGGGCTCGGAGCCGGGGGAGTCGCGCGAGTACCAGCCCGGCGACGACGTCCGCCGGATGGACTGGGCCGTCACCGCGCGCACCACGCATCCCCACGTCCGGCAGATGATCGCCGACCGCGAGCTGGAAACCTGGTTGGTGGTGGACATGTCGGCCAGCCTGGACTTCGGCACTACCGTGTGCGAGAAGCGGGACCTGGCGGTGGCGGCCGCGGCCGCGATCACCTTCCTCAACAGCGGGGGCGGCAACCGGCTCGGCGCGATCGTCTCCACCGGCGCGAACATCACCCGGGTGCCCGCCCGCTCCGGGCGCCAGCATGAACAGACGCTGTTGCGCACCATCGCCACCACGCCCCGCGCGCCGGTCGGGGTGCGCGGCGATCTGGCGACGGCGATCGACGCCCTGCGCCGCCCGGAACGCCGGCGCGGCATGGCGGTGATCATCAGCGATTTCCTGGGTCCGATCAACTGGATGCGCCCGTTGCGGGCGGTCGCCGCCCGGCACGAGGTGCTGGCCATCGAGGTGCTCGACCCCCGCGACGTCGAACTGCCCGACATCGGCGACGTGGTGCTGCAGGACGCCGAGTCCGGGGTCACCCGCGAGTTCACCATCGACGCGCAGTTGCGCGACGACTTCGCCAAGGCCGCCGCGGCGCACCGCGCCGACGTCGCGCGCACCATCCGCAGCTGCGGGGCCCCGATCCTGACGCTGCGCACCGACCGCGACTGGATCGCCGACATCGTGCGGTTCGTGGAATCGCGCCGGCGCGGGGCATTGGCGGGGCGGCAGTGACTCGGATATGAGCCTGCCGCTGCTCGGCCCGATGTCGTTGTCGGGCTTCGAACATTCGTGGTTCTTCCTGTTCTTCTTGGTTGTCTTCGGGCTGGCCGCGCTCTACATCCTGATGCAGTTGGCGCGGCAGCGGCGCATGCTGCGGTTCGCCAACATGGAACTGCTGGAAAGCGTTGCGCCCAAACGGCCGTCGACTTGGCGGCACGTGCCGGCGATCCTGCTCGTCGCGTCGCTGGTGCTGTTCACCGTCGCGATGGCGGGCCCGACGAACGACGTCCGCATCCCCCGCAACCGCGCGGTGGTGATGCTGGTGATCGACGTGTCGCAGTCGATGCGCGCCACCGACGTTTCGCCAAACCGGATGGCGGCCGCCCAGGAGGCGGCCAAGCAGTTCGCCGACGAGCTGACCCCGGGCATCAACCTTGGGCTGATCGCCTACGCGGGGACCGCGACGGTGTTGGTGTCGCCGACGACCAACCGGGACTCGACGAAGAGGGCGCTGGACAAGCTGCAGTTCGCCGACCGCACGGCCACCGGGGAGGGCATCTTCACCGCACTGCAGGCCATCGCGACGGTCGGGGCGGTGATCGGCGGCGGCGACAAACCGCCCCCGGCGCGCATCGTGTTGTTCTCCGACGGCAAGGAGACGATGCCGACCAACCCGGACAACCCGAAGGGCGCCTTCACCGCCGCGCGCACCGCCAAGGACCAGGGCGTGCCGATCTCGACGATCTCGTTCGGCACCCCCTACGGCTTCGTCGAGATCAACGACCAGCGCCAGCCGGTGCCGGTCGACGACGAGACGCTCAAGAAGGTGGCGCAGCTCTCGGGCGGGAACGCCTACAACGCGGCGTCTTTGCAGGAGCTGAAGGCCGTTTACGCGACCCTGCAGCAGCAGATCGGCTACGAGACGATCAAGGGCGACGCGAGCGTGGGCTGGGTGCGGCTCGGCGCGCTGGTCTTGGCGTTGGCGGCGCTGGCGGCGTTGCTCATCAACCGCCGCCTGCCGACTTAGGCTCGTTCGCGGGCCTCCAGCCGGCGCCGTCAACCCGGCGCCCGTAACGCCACGGCGGAAATCCGCTCGATTCTTCGCCCTGGCGTTACAAGCGGCGGGCTCGGGCGTCGCGCACCCGGCGAATGATGTCGGAGGGATGGTGCTCGGCGATGACGCGGACGACGATCCACCCGTAACGTTCGAGCATCTCGAACCGGCCGATGTCCTTGGCGTATTGCGTGCGAAGAGACCGATGATGGTCGCCGTCGTACTCGACGGCCACCTTGATGTCCTCCCAGCCCATGTCCAAATACGCTTCGGCCCAACCCCATTCGTTGCGTACGGCGATCTGTGTCTGCGGCCGCGGGAAGCCGGCATCTATCAACAACAGACGCAGCCACGTCTCCTTCGGGGACTGCGCCCCGCCGTCGACCAGTTCGAGAACCGCCTTGGCGGCCCTCATGCCGTGACGGCCGCGGTAGCGGTCCGTGAGCATCTCGACGTCGGCCATCTTCAGCTCGGTCGCTTGCACCAGCGCATCGATCGCGGCGACGGCGATGGCTCTGGGATGACGGCGTGCCAAGTCAAGCGCGGTGCGCGCCGGCGCGGTGATGCGCATCTGATCGACGACGGTGATCTCGTCTGGTTCGATGCGTTCCTCCCAGACGTGCACGCCCGAGGCCGGACGTCGATTGGTATCGATGATCTCGGCGGGTCGAGACGGGTCGATCCACCGAGCGCCGTGCACGGCGGAGGCGGAAAAGCCCGCCAGGATGCCCCGTCGGCGCGATCGCAGCCAGCACGCCTTGGCCCGCAGCAGCGCCGTCAGTTCGGCATCCCTCGGCAGGTACACATCGCGATGCAGGGCGACGTAACGGCTTCGCAGCTCATGCCGCGACATCAGTCGCGCGGCCAGGGCTTCGCTGCCCAGGAACGGGTCGGTCATGACGAGAGTGTGCTGAGTCACACCGACACCGGACCGCGGACGTAACGCCACGGCGGAATTCCGCGCGATTCTCCGCCCTGGCGTTACGTCCGGTGGGAAAAGGGGGGAGGTGGGAAAAGGGGGGAGGTGGGAAAAGGGGGGAGGTGGGAAAAGGGGGAGGTTTCGGCCAACGTGAGCCGAAGCGATAGGTTGACGGGGTGACTGACACGGCCACCGACAACACCACCGAAAGTGCTGCCGACTACGGCAGACCCGCATTCGTAGCCCGTTCGGTCCTGGTTACCGGAGGAAACCGGGGGATCGGTCTGGCGATCGCCCAGCGGCTGGCCGCCGACGGCCACAAGGTGGCCGTCACGCACCGCGGATCCGGGGCGCCCGAGGGGCTGTTCGGCGTCGAGTGCGACGTCACCGACAACGACGCCATCGATCGCGCCTTCAAAGCGGTCGAGGAGCACCAGGGCCCGGTCGAGGTGTTGGTGTCCAACGCCGGCATCTCCAAGGACGCCTTCCTCATCCGGATGACCGAGGAGCGGTTCGAGGAGGTCATCAACGCCAACCTCACCGGGGCGTTCCGGGTGACCCAGCGAGCCGCGCGCAGCATGCAGAAAAAGCGGTTCGGCCGAATCATCTACATCGGCTCGGTCTCCGGCAGCTGGGGCATCGGCAACCAGTCCAACTACGCGGCCGCCAAAGCCGGCCTGATCGGCATGGCCCGCTCGATCTCCCGCGAGCTGTCCAAGGCCGGGGTGACCGCGAATGTGGTGGCGCCGGGCTACATCGACACCGAGATGACTCGCGCGCTGGACGAGCGGATCCAGGCGGGCGCACTGGAATTCATCCCGGCCAAGCGCGTGGGCACCGCCGCCGAGGTCGCCGGGGTGGTCAGCTTCCTGGCGTCCGAGGACGCCAGCTACATCGCCGGTGCGGTCATCCCGGTGGACGGCGGCATGGGTATGGGCCACTGAGTTCAACGACGACACAACGACTTTAAGGACGGACATGGCAGGACTGCTCGACGGCAAACGGATCCTGATCTCGGGGATCATCACCGACTCGTCGATTGCGTTTCACATCGCCAAGGCGGCCCAGGAGGCCGGGGCGCAGTTGGTGCTGACCGGTTTTGACCGGTTGCGCCTGATTCAGCGCATCGCCGACCGGCTGCCCGAGAAGGCGCCGCTGATCGAGCTCGACGTGCAGAACGAGGAGCACCTGAATTCGCTCGCCGATCGGGTGACGGCCGAAATCGGCGACGGCAACAAGCTCGACGGCGTGGTGCACTCGATCGGTTTCATGCCGCAGACGGGAATGGGCGTCAACCCGTTCTTCGACGCGCCGTACGAGGACGTCTCCAAAGGCATTCACATCTCGGCGTATTCGTACGCCTCGCTGGCCAAGGCGGCGCTGCCGATCATGAACCCCGGCGGTTCCATCGTGGGCATGGACTTCGACCCGAGCCGCGCGATGCCGGCCTACAACTGGATGACGGTCGCCAAGAGCGCGCTGGAATCGGTCAACCGGTTCGTGGCGCGTGAGGCGGGCAAGTTCGGGGTTCGCTCCAATCTCGTTGCTGCGGGCCCGATCCGGACGCTGGCAATGAGCGCGATCGTCGGCGGCGCGCTCGGCGAGGAGGCCGGCGCCCAGATGCAGCTGCTCGAGGAAGGCTGGGACCAGCGCGCGCCGATCGGCTGGAACATGAAGGACCCCACACCGGTCGCCAAGACGGTGTGCGCGCTGCTGTCGGACTGGCTGCCGGCGACGACGGGGACCATCATTTTCGCCGACGGTGGCGCAAGCACCCAATTGCTTTAAAGCCTAATGGAATTCGACGCCGTCCTGCTGCTGTCCTTCGGTGGGCCGGAAGGTCCCGAGCAGGTTCGGCCGTTCTTGGAGAACGTCACCCGGGGCCGCAACGTGCCACCGGAACGCCTCGACGATGTCGCCGAGCACTACCTGCATTTCGGTGGGGTGTCACCGATCAACAGGATCAACCTGGCGCTGGTCGACCAGTTGCGCGCCGAGCTGGCCGACCGCGGCCTGGACATCCCGGTCTATTTCGGCAACCGCAACTGGGAGCCCTACGTCGAAGGCACCGTCGCGACCATGCGCGACAACGGGATTCGCCGGGCAGCGGTGTTCACCACGTCGGCGTGGAGCGGCTATTCCAGCTGCACCCAGTACGTCGAGGACATTGCCCGGGCGCGCCGGGCCGCCGGGTCGGACGCGCCCGAATTGGTCAAGCTGCGGCCATATTTCGACCATCCGCTTTTCGTCGAGATGTTCGCCGGGGCAATCGCCGACGCGACCGAAAAGGTTGCGGGCGCGCGTCTGGTGTTCACCGCGCATTCGATCCCGGTCGCGGCCGACGAGCGGCTGGGCCCGCGGCTCTACAGCCGCCAAGTCGCCTACGCCGCAAGCCTTGTGGCGGCCGCCGCCGGATACGCCGACTACGATCTGGTGTGGCAGTCGCGGTCGGGGCCGCCCCAGGTTCCGTGGCTTCAGCCCGACGTCGCCGACCACCTGGCAACCCTGGCGGAGGCGGGCACGACGGCCGTCGTCGTCTGCCCGATCGGGTTTGTGGCCGACCACATCGAGGTGGTATGGGACCTCGACCATGAGTTGGCGTTGCAGGCCGAGGCGGCGGGGATCACCATGGTGCGGGCGTCAACGCCCAACGCCCACCCCCGTTTTGCGCAACTGGCCGTCGATTTGATCGACGAATTGCGTTACGGCCGGGCGCCGGAACGGGTGAGCGCTCCCGACCCGGTACCCGGGTGCCTCGCCAGCGTCGACGGCGTGCCGTGCGGGCCGCCGCACTGCGCGGCCCGCTATCAGGACTAGTCGGCCCAGGCCGAATGCAGGATCGCGGTCACGGCGGCCATCCGTGCCGAACGCACCACCGCGGTCAGCGGCCGCAGCGCGTCGCTGGCGATGCGGGCCTCCGACGACGACTGCGTGCCGACCGGTTCGAGGCCGGCCGCGATGGGCGCGGCGAAACGGTCCGGTGAGTCGGACCGGCTCAGCCCCGCGCTGACCGCGATGATGGCGTCGACGTGCGCGGCGTTCTCCAGCACCCGCAACGCGCGCGACGGCGCGTGGTCCGGAATGCGGTGTTGCCGTGCGGATTCCAGCAACTGCTCGACCAGTCCCCGTGGATCGTCGACGTCGGCCGCGGCCGATCCCAGCCCGATGGCGCCGAGCGCGTCGGCGGCCGAGCGCACGGCGGACCGCAGCGTGTATTCGGCGTCGCCCAGCTCGTAGTGGTCGAGTATCGGCGCGCCGGGCAGCGAGTACACCGTCCACGTCAGCGCGCACAGTTCGGCCAGGCCCGTCTCGTAGTCGTCGGGCGTGTCGTCGTCATCTTGATAGGAGAATTCGGGGACGAGGCCGACGGCGGTTGCGGGGCTGTGGGGGTTGGTGATGATGATCGCCTCGCCGGCGGCCAGCGCGTCCCGCTCGAACTGTGTTCCCGGCGCCAGCCCGCGCACATCTCCGGGTACCGGCAAAACCACGTTGATGGTCCCGCGCATCAGCGGAGGCGCCCCCGAGGCCACCGTCGGGCGGCCCACCGCGGCGCGCAGCGTCTGCAGCAGCGTGACCGTGCCGGCGTCGTTCACGTCGGGCCACGGCAGCCCGGTATGGCCCGCCGCGACAGCATCATACGCGGTCACCGATTGCTTTGGCGCCCAAACAGATAACGCGTCCAGGACGTCGTCGGGCGCGGCCTTTCCCGCGAGCCAGGCATTGGCCCACAGGGACAGCGAAACACTGGGACACCACACGAGACGCAGTGTAGTTGTTTTGCCCCGCAAAGGCCGATCACGCGTATCCTTGCCGCATGCACGCCGCGCTGCTTTGGCTAATATTCGCGCTGGTGCTGGCCGGTGCGGAGGCCCTCACCGGTCATATGTTTTTGGTGATGCTCGGTGGGGGCGCGCTGGCCGCGGCGCTCACCAGTTGGTTGCTGGATTCTCCGGTGTGGGTGGACGGCGCGGTGTTTTTGGTCGTCTCGGTGCTGCTGTTGGTAGTGGTGCGTCCGCCGCTGCGGCGACGGCTGACGCCGAACGTGCCGCGCTTGGGAATCGAGGCGCTGGAGGGCAAAACCGCGCTGGTGCTCGAGCGTGTCGCCCGGGACAACGGTCAGGTGAAGCTCGACGGCCAGGTGTGGACGGCGCGTCCGCTCGACGAGAACGACGTCTACGAACCCGGCGAGCCCGTCACCGTGATGCAGATCGACGGCGCCACCGCAGTGGTCTTCAAGGCCGGTCTGTAGGGCCGCGAGAACGGCTGCGAAAGAAAGGAACTCCGATGCAAGGTGCGGTTGCTGGTCTGGTGCTGCTGGCGGTGCTGGTGATTTTTGCCATCGTCGTGGTGGCCAAGTCGGTGGCGCTGATACCGCAGGCCGAGGCCGCGGTGATCGAGCGGCTGGGCCGCTACAGCCGCACGGTCAGCGGGCAACTGACACTGCTGGTGCCGTTCATCGACCGCATCCGGGCGCGGGTGGATCTGCGGGAGCGGGTGGTGTCGTTCCCGCCGCAGCCGGTGATCACCGAGGACAACCTGACCCTCAACATCGACACCGTCGTCTACTTCCAGGTCACCGTTCCCCAGGCGGCCGTCTACGAGATCAGCAACTACATCGTCGGCGTCGAGCAGCTCACCACCACCACGCTGCGTAACGTGGTCGGCGGCATGACGCTGGAGCAGACGCTGACGTCGCGCGACCAGATCAACGGGCAGCTGCGCGGCGTGCTCGACGAAGCCACCAACCGCTGGGGCTTGCGGGTCGCCCGGGTCGAGTTGCGCAGCATCGACCCGCCGCCGTCGATCCAGGCGTCGATGGAAAAGCAGATGAAGGCCGACCGCGAGAAGCGGGCGATGATCCTGACCGCCGAAGGTATGCGTGAGGCGGCGATCAAGGAGGCCGAGGGCCAAAAGCAGGCACAGATCCTGGCCGCCGAGGGCGCCAAGCAGGCGGCGATCCTGGGCGCCGAGGCCGATCGGCAGTCCCGGATGCTGCGCGCCCAGGGTGAACGGGCCGCCGCCTACCTGCAGGCGCAGGGGCAGGCCAAGGCCATCGAGAAGACCTTCGCGGCGATCAAGGCGGGCCGGCCCACCCCGGAGATGCTGGCCTACCAGTACCTGCAGACGCTGCCGGAGATGGCCCGCGGCGACGCCAACAAGGTGTGGGTGGTGCCCAGCGACTTCAGCGCGGCGTTGCAGGGATTCACCAAACTCCTGGGCACCCCGGACCAGGACGGGGTGTTCCGCTTCCAGCCCTCACCCGTCGAGGACGCGCCCAAGCACAGCGCCGACGACGACGCCGACGTCGCGGACTGGTTCTCCACCGAGACCGACCCCGCGATCGCTCAGGCGGTGGCCAAGGCGGAGGCGATCGCCCGTCAGCCGGCGGAGGGCCCTGGCGAGCTGACTCAATAGGATTGCCGTATGAGTGCGTTGACTTCACCAAAGACCTATGCGGCGCTCGCCGCGTTCCACGCCGTCGACGCGGTGGCATGCGGCGTGCAGGTCGCTCCCATCAGGAAGACGCTGGACGACGTGGGCGTCCCGGACAACGTGCGGCCCGTGCTGCCGGTGGTGAAGGCGGCCGCCGCGGTCGGCCTGCTGTCGGTCACCCGGTTCCCCGTCCTGGCCAGGGTGACGACGGCGATGCTGACGCTGTACTTCGTGCTGGCGGTCGGCGCCCACGTGCGGGTGCGCGACAAGGTCGTCAACGGCCTTCCGGCCGCGTTGTTCTTGGCCCTGTTCGCCGCGATGACGGTCAAGGGCCCGGATCAGGGTTAGTCCAGCTTGAACTCGACCAGCGGCAGCGGGGTGTCGGTGTCGGTGATCGGCGCGCCGAGCGTGTCCTCGAGGACCGGGCGCATGCGCTCCCACGCTTTGGGATGACGGGCCCGGTAGTCGGCCATCGTGCGGTCGGCCTCGCGTTGATCGAGGACGCGCGCGGCGCCGGGTCTGGGCCCGTGGCTGCCGGCGTACACCCGCACCCGCGGGTTGGCCTCAATGTTGCGGAACCACTGGGCTTTTCGCCCAAATCCGGAGGCGACGACGTACGTGTCGGGTGATGGATGGTCGACGACCTCCAGCACCGCGTAGCGCGGCGCCCCGGATTTGCGGCCGATGTGTTCGAGCAACAGGATGCGCGAACCGAACACCGCGCCCGCACGAAGCTTGTAGATCCAGATCGGTGCGCGCATCAGTCGACGCGACCGCAGCAGCCGCGCGGCGAGTCTGGCGGGAAGCGGCGAGGAGTGATCTCGTGTCACCCTCCCCATCCTGCACTCAGGGACGCGGGGGCAGCGGCAGGGGCGGCACGCCGCCGGGAGCGGGCGCCTGCGCGGGCGATGGCGACGGTGACGGCGGGTACACACATCCGGGCGCGGCCGTCTGGGACAGCGGCGGTGGATATGGCGGCGGCGGCAACTCGACGCGCACCGTCCAGACGAGACCGGTGATGGCGAAGGTGGCCAGCGCGCCCAGGATCAGTCCGGCTACTCCGGCGAGGGCGGCGACGCCGGCGGGAAAGCGGCGGGTCCCGGTGGTGTCCGATGTCATGGCGCTCTCCACGGTCGTCGGAGGTGAATACCGAGACGGTACTGGCCCAACGGCCGCCGCCGTCACGATTTCGGGCATCGTGACGGCGGCGGGCTCGGTGACGGCGGGCTAAGGACGCGGAGCGGGCGGCGGTGAGGGTGGTGTCGGCAAGCCCTCGTTCGGCGGCGCCGGCCAGGCCCCATGCGGTGGCCCCGGCGGGCCGGGCGGCCCGGGCGGCGGCGCGAATCCGAAACCGCCCGGACCAGCCATCGGCGGCGGTGGCGGCCCGTGGAACAGCATTGGCGGCGGCCCCGGAGGCGGCGGCGGGCCGGGCGGGCCGACGCTGACGATCCAGGCGAAGCCGATCGCCGCGACGGTGCCGACCGCACCCACCAACGCGCCCGCCACGCCGGCGCCGATCACCACTCCGGTGGAGTGACGGCGCCGCTCGGGCGGTCGGTGGGCGGGCGGCGGATTGGCCGGCGGACTGGTGTCGATGTCGTCGTTCGTGGTCATGCCACGGACGGTAGGAGTCGGAGCTGAAGCGGATCTGAAGAAACCGGCCGTCCGACGAGTCCCATCCGCCATCGCCGTCACCAGCGGAAGGAAGCGGCGTTGTGCCCACCTCCCGTGACGGACGAGGCTGCCGCGGCGGAAGTCTCCAGGCCCCCACCTTCAGGTTGGTTTCAGCACCGGCACCGACAATGGAGGCCATGACGGATCTTCCCCGCCCGGCCGCCGGCCGTGGCGGCCAGTTCAGCGTCGGCACCCCGCGGGTGCTGGTCGTCGAGGACTCCGAGACCATCCGGGAGATGGTCCGCGAGGCGCTGACCGATGTCGGCTATCACACCGATGCCCGCTGCCACGGGGACGGCCTGGAAGAGGTGCTCGACGGCATGCGGCCCGACCTGGTGGTGCTCGACGTGATGCTGCCCGGCCGCGACGGCTTCACGCTCATCGACGTCATCCGCGACTGGGGTGACATCGGCATCGTCTTGATCACGGCTCGCGACGGGCTGCCCGACCGGTTGCGCGGCCTCGACGGCGGGGCCGACGACTACGTCATCAAGCCGTTCGAGCTGGCTGAGCTGGTCTCGCGGGTCGGCGCGGTGCTGCGCCGGCGCGGGCGGCTGCCGCAGGCGGTTCAGGTGGGCGACGTCACGCTGGACCTCGGCGCCGGAGTCGCCGCGCGCGACGGCCGCCGACTCGATCTGACCGCCACCGAGCTGCGCGTGCTCGCGTTTCTCGTGGAGCAGCGCGGCCGGATCGTCAGCGCCGCCCAGATCCTGAACGGGGTATGGGGCTACGACGCCTACGACCCCAACCTGGTGCAGGTGCACGTCAGCGGATTGCGGCGCAAGCTCGAGGCGCACGGGCCGCGGATCCTGCACACCGTGCGAGGCATCGGCTACCGGCTGCAACCCGAGCGTTCATGACGGGCGCATCGACGACGCCGACTCCGTCGCTGCAACGGCGCGTGACGCTGGTGGTGCTGGCGTTGCTGGCCGTCCTGCTGATGGTGCTCGGGGTGACCATCGACGTCACGATGGGCGTCCTCGCCCGCCACAATCTGCACGACCGGCTGCTCGCCGCGACATCGCGCGCCGACGCGCTGAGCGCCGCGCACACCTCACCCGATCGGATCGCCGCCGAACTCAACGGCGGCGGGATTCGCGCGCTCGTCGTCACGGCCGACGGCACCGCCTACGGGGACCGCGGGATCAGCCCCGAGCTGACTGCCGGGCCCGTCGAGCCGCCACCCTTCTACCCGCCGCCACCGCCCTTTCCGCCACCGCCGCCCCCTCCGTATCCGCCGCCCTATCCGCCACCGCCCTACGGGTTTCCGCCGCCGGGGCCGGGCCCTTCGCCGGATGCCACCGCGACCGCCGTGGTGCACCCGCTGCCCGACGGTTCCCGGGTGATCCTCGTCGCCGACACCACGCAGACGACGCAGGTCACTCACCAACTGCGAGGGCTGTTGATCGCGGCGGGCCTGGTCACCCTGCTGATCGCGGCGCTGCTGCTGATCGCGGTGAGCCGGGCGGCGCTACGTCCGCTGGATCGGCTCACCGCACTGGCCACCGCCATCACCACCGGGGACCGCGGCCGTCGCCTGCATCCCGAGCGCACCGACACCGAACTCGGCCGCGCCGCAAGCGCTTTCGACGGGATGCTGGACGCCTTGGAAACCTCCGAGCAGCGAGCTCGACACGCGGCCGACACCGCACAGCGCGCGGAGACGGCGACCCGGCGATTCCTCGTCGACGCCGCCCACGAGCTGCGCACCCCGATCGCCGGCATGCAGGTGGCCGCCGAGCAACTCGCCAACAGCGCCTCCGAACACCACGACGGCCAGTATCGCCGGGCGGCGCTGTTGTTCTCCGATGCGCGCCGCGCCGGACGCCTCGTGGCCGACATGCTGGACCTCAGCCGCATCGACGCCGGGCTCGCGCTCGAGCGCGAGGACGTCGACGTGGCCGCGGTCCTCGATGGCGAAGTCGACAGAGCCGCCATGCTGGCGCCGCAGATTACGCTGTGCCGCACCGGATTACCGTCACTGACGCTTCAAGTTGACGCGACTCGCCTGTCGCAGATCGTGTCCAACCTGCTCGACAACGCCCGCCGGTACACGCCGGCTGGCGGCGCCATCACGGTCGACCTTCGCGCCGACGACGACGCCGCGGAGGTAACCATCACCGACACCGGCCCGGGCATCCCGGAGGAGGAGCGGGATCGCGTCTTCGAGCGGCTGGTGCGCCTGGACGCCGGGCGCGCCCGCGACCACGGCGGTGCTGGGCTGGGGCTGGCGATCGCGCGGGCGCTGGCCCGCGCGCACGGCGGCGATCTGGTGTGCCTGCCGCACAAGGACGGCGCGCAGTTCCGGCTCAGCCTGCCGAGCAACGCCCGGCGATCGGGGTAGCTGGTTGGCCCCCGCCTCGGTTGACCGGGACATCGACAACAATCGGCCGTCCGACACGGACGGTCATGATTGCTCCTCCACGTCTGCGGTCATGGCTACCAGCACGCGCCGGAACTGTTCGACCAGCTTTTCGATTCTGGCCGCGGTGAACACGTCAATGTCGAATTCGACGCGTAGACCCAGTTCGTGGCCTGGCACGGCTTGCACCGAAAGCGGGTAGTGGTTGTATTCGCGGCTGGTGAAGCTCTTGATGTTCAACTCGTCGATGGCCGATAACGCGGCGGTGTCCATCGGATAGTTCTCGTAGACGAACATTGTGTCGAATAACTGGTCGTGCCCCGTTACACGGTGGATTTCGCTCAGGGCCAGGTGCTGGTGGTCAAGGGTCTTGGTGTAGGTGCTTTGCAGCTGGTCAAGCAGGTTGGCGGTGGTCGTCTCCGCGCCGATGGTCGCCCGGACCGGGACCGTGTTGATCAGCAGGCCGACCATCGATTCCGCGCCGGCCAAGTCGCTCGGCCGCCCCGAGACCGCTGTGCCGAACACTACGTCGTGCTGGCCGGTCAGCCACGTCAGCAGGAGCGCCCACGCCGCCTGCAAGACGGTGCTGACCGTAGTGCGGTACGAGCGCGCCAGCTCGCCCAACGCCTTCGTGGTCTCCGCGGACACCTGGAACGACTCCGTACCGCGCAGACCGAGCGCTGGGCGCCCAAGGGGTCCGACCAGGCTGGGAGTGTCGAACCCGCTGAGGACCTCACGCCATGCTGTTTGAGCCGCACCTCGATCTTGTTCGGATAGCCAGGTGACAAAGCTGCGATACGACGGGGCAGCCGGCAACCGCACGCCGTAATAGCTGGCGAAGATTTCCTGCAGCAGGATCGGCTTCGACCAACCGTCGAGGACGATGTGGTGGTTGGTGAGCACAAACCTATACAGATCGTCTGCGGTGCGGATCAAGGCAGCGCGGAAGGGCGGCTGGCCGGCAAGATCGCAGACCGCGACGCGTTCGGCGGTACACAGCTGCTGTACCTGTTCTTCGACATCAGCATCTGCCGAGCTCAGCTCGACGTACTGCCAGGCCAGCTCCGGATCGGCGGGCATCACCTGTACCGGTTCGCCCAAGTCTTCGCAGAAACTGGCCACCACGTTCGGGTGCCGGGTGACGACGGAGTGCACCGCCTCGCGCAAACGCTGCGGGTCAAGGGCACCACTCACGGTGATATCGAGCTGCACCGCATACAAGTCGTCACTGCCCTGCCCGCTGCCGGTGTAGTACAGCAGGCCCTGCTGCAGCGGGGTCAGCGGCAACACATCGCCGATCCGGTACTGCTGCCCCAGCTTGTCGATGTCTTGCTGGGTGAGACGGGCCGGCGCGATGTCGGATGGGGTCAAGCCGCCCCCACCGCCGCGCACGTGCGCGCAGATGCCGGTCAGCGCGTCGAACCACAGCTCGCTGAGCCGGCTGACTTGCTTCTCGCCGAGCGCCGAGCGCGCCCAGGTCCAGTTGGCCTGAAGCTGCGGGCCGGCCTCGGTGTCCATGGTGCCGGCATTGAGCTCCACGGTATGCGCCAGCGGCATCTCCACTGCACCCGCGGCGCCGCCCAGCGAGAAACTGTTCTCGCTGAGCCGCCACAACTCACCGGAGAGCTCGACCGCGCCACCCAGACGGCCTAGGTAGTTGAAGCCGATCGCGGGGTCGCACCCACCCAGATCAAACTCAGGGGCGAGGTAGCGCAGCAGCCCGTAGGTCAGACCGTCGGGCAGGGCGCGCAGCTGTTCCTTGGCGTCCTTGATCAGAGCGCCCAGTGCATCCTCACCCGCCACCACCTGTCCCCAGGGCAGGCCGCCGCCCGACCCCGCGAATTTCAGGGCCACCGGGTACTTGGTGGTGAACCAGCCCACCGTGCGCGACAAGTCGACATGCGGGGCCAGCTCCTCCCGGCGGCCGTGGCCCTCCACATCGATGCCGATCGGGGTGCTGGTGCTCAAGAATTGCGTCCACGCCAGGCCGAACGCGATCAGCAAGATGTCTTGAACCCCGGCATGAAACGCCGCCGGGGCCTCACCAAGCAGCTGGCGGGTCGTCTTGACATCCAGCGACACCGACCATTGACCGGCGCTGACGTAGGTGTCTGCCGGCTGCACCGCCGGTAACGCGGCCGGGATTGCCGCCACCTGACGCCACGCCTCGGCCTGGGCCATTACCTCTGCGCTCTGAGCGTACTCGTTCAACAGCGACGACCACCGGGCAAACGACGTCCCAGGCGCAGGCAGCGCCACCGGCTGGCCACTGTGATGCTGGACCCACGCAATGTTGAGGTCTTCCAACAGGATTCGCCACGACACGGCATCGACGGACAGGTGGTGAATGATCAACGCCAACTGGTTCGTCGACTCGGCCCACACAGCGCGCAGCATTGTCCCGGTGCCCGGGTCCAGGCGTGACCGGGCCGCCACCAACACCTCAGCCGACAACGCGTCGACGGTGTCCACGCAGCCGGCGGCATCTACCGTCCCGGCTTCAGACACCCACAACAGCCAGCCGCCGGCGCCGTCGTCGTCGACGCGCAGCCGCAGCGTGGCATGCCGGTCCAGCAACGACTGCAGGACCACCACCACATCGGCATGCGCGACACCCGCGGGAGCTTGCACCACCATCGTCTGGTTGAACTGCTCGACCGGACCGTCGACGCCGTGCAGCCAGCGCATGATCGGGGTGGTCACCACCGGCCCGGTGCCTTCGTCAACCACGTCACTCTCGTCGCCAGCGACCAGCGTGGCGATATGCGCGAGCCGCGCCACCGTCTGTTCGACGAAAACGTCACGCGGACGGCACATTACGCCGGCCGCTCGGGCGCGGGCGACGACTTGCATCGACAGGATGCTGTCACCGCCCAGATCGAAGAACGAGTCATCGATACCGACCCGCTGCATACCCAATACCTGGGCATAAATGCCGGCCAGGATTTCCTCGACCGCGCTGGATGGAGCCCGGTAGTGGTCGACATCGGAGTATTCGGGTGCCGGCAGGGCGCGGACGTCGAGTTTGCCGTTGACCGTCAATGGCAGCGTCTCGAGCACGACGATCGCGCCCGGCACCATGTAGGCCGGCAACCGTTCACCCAATTGACTACGGATCTCAGCCGGGTCGGCGGCTCCGGTGATGTAGCCCACCAGTCGCTTGTCGCCGGGACGGTCTTCGCGGGCGATCACCGCCACATGATCGACCCCGGCCAAACAGGCGAGGGCCGCTTGGATCTCGCCAAGCTCGATGCGATAGCCGCGGATCTTGACCTGCTCATCGGCACGCCCGATGTAACACAGCTGACCATCGGCGCCCCACGACACTAGATCCCCGGTGCGGTACATGCGCGACCCGGGCGCCCCGAACGGGCACGCCACAAACCGGGTCGAGCTCAACCCCGCCCTGCCTATATACCCGGCGGCCAGCCCGGCACCGGCCACATACAGCTCGCCGACCACCCCGGCGGGCACCCGACGCAACCACCCGTCGAGTACGAAGAAGGCGAGGTGGGTCAACGGCACCCCGATGGGGCTGGCATCACTGTCGACGTCGCCGTCGACGATCTCGCGGAACGAGGCGTGCACGGTCGTCTCGGTGATGCCATACAGATTGATCAGACGCGGCAGTCCGGGGTGGTGGTTCAGCCACGTCTCCAGACGCTGGGGTTCGAGCGCCTCGCCGCCGAACACCACGGACTGCAACTTCAGCTGCTGCCCCAACCTCGACGCGAGCCCGTCAGCGGTCTGCAGCACGTAAAACGCCGACGGCGTCTGGCTCAACACATTGACCTGTTCACGAACCAGCAGGGCGTGCAATTCTTCTGGCGAACGCACCACCGAATCGGGCACCATCACCAACCGTCCGCCATGCAACAGCGAACCGAAGATCTCCCACACCGAGAAGTCAAACGCCAACGAATGACACTGCGTCCACACCTGTCCCAACGTCAACTGGGCATCCAGCGAATCCAGCAACCGGGTGACGTTGTGGTGAGGCACTGCAACACCTTTGGGCGTCCCAGTCGTGCCGGAGGTGTAAATGATGTAGGCGATGTTCTCGGCCCCAACCGCCGGTAACGCGGCCTCGGACTGGGTCGTCACCGCCGGGTCGTCGATGTCGATCAGCAGCAGGCCGGACCCTTCCAGCCGTGACCGACCGTCCGCGTTGGTGACCACAGCGATAGGCGCGGAGTCGCCCAACACGAACTCGATCCGCGCCGCGGGCACCGTCGGATCGATCGGCACATACGCGGCACCGGTCTTGAGCACCGCCAGCATCGCCACTATCGCATCAGGGGTACGCGGAAGCAACAGGGCCACACGCGTACCCGGTCCGACCCCCTGAGGAATCAGCAAGTGCGCCAATCGATTAGCGGACGCCTCCACCTCGCGATAAGTCCACGACCGATCCCCGTAACTGATCGCCACCGCCTCCGGGGCGCGGACCGCCAACTGAGCGGCGAACAATTCGGGGATCGAGATCGCGGTCATCTCCGGCTCGACCAGCATCGCCCGATTGCCCCATTCGTCGAGGCGGTCGTGCTCACGGCGGTCGAGCAGATCGATCGACGACAATCGCCGGGCGGGATCGGCGATCATGGCCGCCAGCACCTGCCGCAACCGGTCGATCAGCGTGTCGATGGCCGCACGGTCAAATGCGTCCGTGTCGAATTCGACGCGAAGGCTCAGTTCGTGGCCCGGCGTCGCCACTACCGACAGCGGGTAGTGGTTGTACTCGCGGCTGGTGAAGTCGGTGATGGCCAGGTCATCGGCACCCGACAGGGCGCCGGCGTCGATCGGATAATTCTCGTACAGGAACAACGTGTCGAACAGCTGATCGTGACCGGTGGCGCGGTGGATCTCGGGGAGAGCGAGGTACTCATACTCGAGGGTGTCGTTGTGGACGCGCTGCAGCTGCTGCAGCAGATCGACGACTGTGGTCGCTGTGCTGGCATTGGCGCGCACCGGCACTGTGTTGATCATCAGGCCCACAATGGATTCCGAGCCGAGCAGTTCGGTCGGCCTACCCGAGACCGCGGTGCCGAACGCCACATCATGTTGACCGGTTAACCACATCAGCAGCTGCGCCCATGCACCCTGCAACACGGTGCTCACGGTGGTGTGGCATGAGCGGGCGAACTCGGTCAGGGCCGCTGTGGTCTCGGCGGACACCCGGAAGGATGCGACGTCACGGCGCCCTACCCGGCCGGGCGTACCCATCAACGTCGGGGTCTCGAAACCCGCCATCACGTCGCGCCAAGCCCCTTGTGCGACAGTGCGATCCTGCCCATCCAGCCAGGTGACAAAGCTGCGGTACGACGGAGCCGCGGGCAGCCGTTCGCCGTAGTAGCTGCCGAACATCTCCTTCATCAGGATTGGCAGCGACCAGCCATCCGCCACGATGTGGTGAATGGTGAGCACCAAGCGGTGTTGGTCTTCTGCGGTGCGGATCAACGCCGCCCGGAATGTCGGCTTGTCAGCCAGGTCGCATACCGCGGCGCGCTCGGCAGCACACAGTCGTTCCATCTGCCGATCGGCGTCCCCGCCCACCGGGTTCAGTTCAACGTCCTGCCACGCGATCACCGGCTTGGCAGGGATAACCTGCATTGGCTCACCGAAGCCTTCGCAGAACCGGGCCACCAGGTTGGGATGCCGGTTGACGACCGTCTGCACAGCCTCGCGCAGGCGGTGCGCATCGAGGGCACCGTTGACGGTGATACCGAGCTGCACGGTGTACAGGTCGTCCAGACCGGGCGCGAAGCTGCTGTGGAACAGCAGACCCTGCTGCACCGGGGTCAGCGGCAGCACGTCTGAGACGTCGCCCTGCGAGCAGAGTTCGTCGATCTGCTGCTGGCTGAGGCGGGCAGGAGCGATATCGGACGGGGTGAGCCCGCCCCCACCGGCTTTGACGTGTGCGCAGATACCGTCAAGAGCCTCGAACCACAACTGGCTCAGCCGGCTGACCTGCTCACCGTCCAGCGCCGAGGGCGCCCAAGTCCAGTTGGCCCGCAGCTGCGGGCCGGCCTGGGTGTCGATGGTGCCGGCATTGAGCTCCACCGTGTGCGCCAACGTAAGGGGCACCGCCGTAGCCACACCCGCAAACGACAGGCTGTCCTCGTTGATCCGCCACAACTCACCGGGCAGGTCGGTGCCCGCACCGAGCCGGCCCAGGTAGTTGAACCCGATCGTCGGGTCAGACCCGCCGAGATCGACCTCGGCGTTCAGGTACCGCAGCAGACCGTAGGTCAGCGGATCTGGTAGGGCACGCAGCTGCTCCTTGGCGTCTTTGATCAGAGCGCCCAGTGCGGCCTCACCGGCGACAACCTGCGGCCACGACAGGCCGCCAACCGTCAACGCGACCGGATACTTGGCGGTGAACCATCCCACCGTCCGAGACAGGTCCACTGAGGGCGCCAGCTCCTCGTGGCGCCCGTGGCCCTCGACGTCGACACCGATCGGCACACCCGCGCCGGTGCCGAGGAACTCCGCGAACGCCAGCCCGAAGGAGATCAGCAATATGTCACCGACACCGGCGTGGAACGCCGCCGGCACCTCACCCAGCAGCCGACGGGTTGTCTCGACATCTAGCGACACCGACTGCTGGCCCGCGGACTCGTAGGTGTCCACCTCGGGTTGCACCGTCGGCAGCGCGGCCGGTATTGCGGCCACCTGTCGCCATGTCTCGGCCTGCGCCACGACCTCGGCGCGGCGCGCATGCTCGGCAAGCAGCGCCGACCACCGCACGAACGACGTCCCGCCGGCGGGTAATGCGACAGGCTGGCCACTGTGATGCTGCGCCCAGGCGATATTGAGGTCTTCCAACAGGATTCGCCACGAAACTCCGTCCACGGCCAGGTGATGGATGATCAATGCCAGCTGGCCGGTGGAGGTCGCCCACACTGCGCTCAGCATCAGTCCCGCCCCTGGGCTCAACCGCGACCGGGCCTGTGCCAGCGCCTCATCCGACAACACATCGACGGTATGCAGGCATCCGCCCGCGTCCACGGACCCAGCTTCGGGTGCCTCCAGCGACCAGCCCTCTGCGCCGTCATCGTCGATGCGCAGCCGCAACGTGGCATGCCGATCGAGCAACGCCTGCAGGACGACCGCCACGTCGGCCCCAGTCACGCCCGCGGGAGCATCCACCACCATGGTCTGGTTGAACTCATCGATCGGGCCCTCGACGCTGTGCAGGCAGCGCATGATCGGGGTGGCCGCCACCGGGCCGATGCCCTCGTCGACGACGCCGGCCTGGCCATCGGCCACGGCTGCGACCCGCGCAAGTCGCGCCACCGTCTGTTCGACGAAAACGTCACGCGGACGGCACATTACGCCGGCCGCCCGCGCGCGGGCCACGACTTGCATCGACAGGATGCTGTCGCCGCCGAGATCGAAGAACGAGTCATCGACACCTACCCGCTCCATCCCGAGGACTTGGGCGTAGATGTCGGCAAGGATTTCCTCGACCGCGTCGGCCGGGGCCCGGTACTCACCGGCGGTGAATTCGGGTGCGGGCAAGGCGCGCTTGTCGAGTTTCCCGTTGACTGTCAAGGGAATTGCCGGCAACACCACCACCGCGGCGGGGACCATGTAGGCCGGGAGCCGATCAGCCAGTGCGTTGCGGACGTCGGTCGGGTTGGCGGTGCCGGTGATGTAACCCACCAGCCGCTTGTTGCCGGGACGGTCCTCGCGCGCGATGACCGCCGCCTGGTCCACCCCATCCAAAGCGGCCAGGGCCACCTGGATTTCACCGAGCTCGATGCGGTACCCCCGGATCTTGACCTGCTCGTCGGCGCGGCCCAGGTGTCGCAGCTGCCCGTCGGGACCCCAGGACACCAAGTCACCGGTGCGATACATCCGTGTCCCCGGGGCCCCGAACGGGCACGCCACAAACCGTGACGCGGTCAAACCGGCCCGCCGCACATATCCAAGGCCCACGCCGCGCCCGGCCAGGTAAAGATCACCGACCACCCCGGCCGGCACCGGCTGCAGCCACTTGTCGAGCACGAACATTGCCGCCCCCGGTATCGGCGACCCGATCGGCACCAGGCCCTGTCCCGGCATCAGCGGCGTACTCATCGACGCGCACACAGTCGCCTCGGTCGGGCCGTAGGCGTTGATCATCACCCGCCCGGGTGTCGCCCACCGCTCCACCACGTCTGTCGGGCAGGCTTCCCCGCCCACCACCAACGCCGTCGACTCCAACCCTTCCGGTGACAGCAGCGCCACTGACGACGGAATCTGAGCCAGCACGCTGACCTTCTCCGCGACCAGCAAAGCGTGGAGATCTTCCGGAGAGCCAGCCACCGACTCGGGCACCACCAGCAGTCGCCTACCCCGCAGCAACGCACCCCAGATATCCCACACCGATAAGTCGAAGGCCGAGGAGTAGCACTGCGCCCACACCCCCCCTCGCGGCAGGCGCTCGTCGAGGGCCTCGATCAGCCAAGTGACGTTGTGGTGCGTGATGGCTACGCCTTTGGGTGTGCCGGTGGTGCCGGAGGTGTAGATGATGTAGGCGACGTTTTCGGGTGCGGGCATCGGAAGTGGGGTGTCGGGTTGGGTCTCGATGGCGGGATCGTGGGCATCGACGACCAGCACATTGGAACCGTCCAGACGCGAACGTAGGTCCGCGGTGGTGATCACCGCGCTGGGCGCGGCATCGTCAAGAACGAACTTCATCCGCGCCGACGCATGCCCCGGGTCGACCGGCAGATACGCCGCGCCCGTCTTGAGCACCGCCAGCATCGCCACGATCGCGTCAGCGCACCGGGGGAAAAGCAGCGCCACACACTGCCCCGGGCCAACCCCATGACCGGCCAGAAGATGCGCCAACCGGTTCGCGCCCTCATCGAGTCCCCGATACGTCATGACGCGGCCGTCGAAGGTCACCGCTACCGCCGCGGGGGCACGCTCGGCGTGCTCGGCGAACACCACCGGAATCGACACCGGCGTGGTTACCGGCTGGGTTAACGCCGCGCGGTGCGACCACTCATCGAGCCGGGCGTTGTCATCCTCATCGAGGATTTCGATCGACGAGATCGGCCGCTCCGGATCGGCGGTCATTTCCATCAGCACCTGCTGCAGGCGTGCCGCCAGGTAGGGAACGCCAAAGCTCGAAAAGGGCTGTCCGACGCCCGCCGTGCTGAGAAACAGCTGATCACTGGCGCCAATGAAGAACAGGCCGAAGTGGCCGGCGGGGCCGTTGTTGGTGTATGTCGCGGTTGCCGGAGCGCCTCCAAGCTCCAGGGTCAATCGGGACGGGATGAAATTGATGCCTACCCTGTTCTCCGGCTGTCTCAGGCCGCGAAAGCCACCTTCATCGGCGAGCAAGTGCACCGGAAATCGCTGATGCTTCAGCAATTCTCGTATCTGTACGTCAACGTGCCGACAAAAGTCGGCGACCGTGGTCTCCGGTGACGTCTGCAAGACCAGTGGCACAACTCCGGCGAGCATCCCCGGGAGCGTCTTCGACTCGGGACGCACACGCCGGCTGACCGGGAAATCGAGCGCCACCTCCGAACCGCTTCCCGACCATGCATGCACCAAGAGCGCGCATGCCGCTGTGGTGACCGCATAGCGACGGATTCGCAGCAGTTTGGACAGCCCTTGGATGCTGCCGACGGCGGACGGATCCAACTGAACTGACGCCGACGGCGAATACGGGTCCCGGTCGACGTTGGTTTGAGGCGGCCGATAATCCGCTCCGCTGTCCGGCGGAAGGTTCTTGCGCCAGTACGCTTCATCGTCCAGATAATCGGTCGACGCTTCATACCCCGACTCGAGATCAACCAAGTCCTGCGCCGAGGCGAAATAGGCGTCAGGGACGGGGGATCCAGCGACCATTGCCGAATAGATGGTTGCGACCCGACGGGATACCAGCGCCATGCCGAGTCCGTCTAGGACGATGTGGTGGCAGCAGCCGAACAAATAGAATTCTTCGGTCTGTGTCTGGAACAGAACGAACTTGAATAACTGGCCGTCCAGCGCCATCGGCGTGCGCTGGACGGCGGAGGCCCTCCGGCGGACATCCTGCACGGGATCGGGTGAGCCGGTCAGGTCATGAAACTCGAGCTCGACACGCGGGCAATCGATCGGCTTTTGGGCCACCCGACCATCGATCTCAAAGAACGAGACCCTCACTGGCTCAGCCTCCACCATCGTCTGGCGGATGGCCTGCCCGAGGACATCACGGTTGATCGTGCCCTCGATTTTTATCAATAAGCCGAGTTGCCACTCCGTGCCCGCATAGCCCGATTGCTGTGAGAGCCAGATGTCTAGCTGTCCGCGTGTCAGCGGTAGCGCCCGGTCATCACGCGCCATCGACTCCCCCAAAACTCGACCCACTCGCCCCCTTGCCCTGAGTGGTTACTGGTCAAAATCCTGCCCCGTCGCCAGCCTGTCGCGCGGGATTTCGGCCGAATGTCCGGTCAATTCTGTTCGATGTGATGCAGGCACCCCGCCCGGTCGGCTTCCGGACACTTTGTAGGTCACCTGCCGACGCCGATGGTTGGGACCGGCGAACCCGTACATGAGCCTGCGCGCGCTGCCCGACCTGGAAAAGGGGGCAGGCACGGTTACTTCGAGCACGCCAGTCAGAGTTTCGGCTCCGTTGGCCAAGGTTCTCACGCGGCCGCCGCGATGTGTGAATCCGGTTGAGGAGCCGGCGAATTGGGAGCGGGACCGACGCGCCTACCGGTTCCGCAGAAGATTCCTGACCCGAGCACAAGATGATGGCCAAACAGATCAGCTGGTCGACCGGCCGGACCCGGGCACCACATCACCCAGGGAGCCGTGACCCACGTCTGCCTTTCCCAAGATCGGTGTGACGATTGCCACCATGCCGGGAGGTAACAGCGTCGTCGCGTCTCGGCGGTTTTGCCAACGTATGGCCCGGACCACGGTTAAACTTCGCTTCGATTCGGGGGATTTACCGCCAGCGATGCACCTGATCTCGGGCGATCAACGTGAGCGCAGGCGCCGGTAGGACGTGGGTTGGGTTTCGCCGTTGGGAGGGGCGTCAATGTACCGACGATCGGACTATGTCTTCACTGAGCTCAGCCATCACACGGACGACTGCGTGCCGGTAATACAACAATACCTTGATTTTCTTGTCCGCGGCGACGGCCGAAAAGCTCATTGTCCATTTACCGGGACGATGCTCGTCAAGCGTCAATTCTACTATGATACGAGCGATTTTCTCCTGGATGAGGAGGAATTTCACCGAACCATAATGGAGCTGCGTGAATTTCACGCTCGACATTCTGATCGTTATCTGGTTGTCGGCGTGGCATATCAGAATGACAAGAACTTCTTGGAAGCGGTCGCTGCCCAAGGTGAAGTGTGGCGGCAGAAAATGAGACTCGAGCTTATAGCTGCTGGTCTGACGATTGCTTGGACTCATCCGAGAAATCCGATCGGAACCCATACGGATCGCGATAAGCCTGTTGAGCCTCTTTGGGTGAGCGATATTCCGCTTCTGATGCTCAGAAATCTCGACAAAGGCGATGAACCGTTCATGTTGAGCGCCGATTCCAAGACAGCGTTCGTGCTGGGCATGAAGTATCACGAAACGATACCTATCGCAATATGTCCCGCTTCGATAAGTCCGCAGCTGGAACCGCTCTATAAGCTGAATGCCCTGACGAATCTCATGAATCATGTTCGACTTTCAACCGTCAGATCAGTATCGGCCGATTTGGGCGGAGAGCTCACCGCGCTATTGAAAGGCGGAAAAATCTTCGCGCATGCGTGGAGCCCCGAACCCGCGATATCGGAGGTAATGCAAAATACTTGAACGTCCGAGTGCCCGGATTGTCGAGAGGCGGGGACGCCGCATCTGTCCGAAGTGACCAGCTTTAGGACAGGAAAGGTTAATAACTTCGACGGCGAGGGGGAGCACCAGACAATAACATCTGGAAATCAACAACGAACGCTGCTTTCCGACGGTAACAACGGTGCTTTTCAGCGACTAGGTCATTAATGTTTATCCTGGTGAACACCCAGGTCTAATCCAGGCAAACATTCTGCAACATCGCAATTCCCAGGGTAAGAGGGAGGCTCGATCGGGTTGCGCTGTGAGCAGGTCGAGAATGCGGCCTACGCATAACCGAATTTTATTGTGTTCACCCACATGGCGAGATCGCCAAATAGTTTATTACGCAAATAAGTATGACAAGCAAGGTCGAAACAAGGTGGTGCCACATGGCTTTCTACACAGTGCATCGGTGGCGTGTTCCCAGCAGGGGGTCGTGGTGACAGCAGTCGAGATGCTTGCCGTCACCGAGCAAAGATCACGCGGCGCCGCCGAGGTGGCCGGAATCCGGCGAGGCTTCCCACCTCCAAGGTTTGTGCGGCCGATCATTGCAGTGCCGACCGTGCTCGTCTGGCTTGGATCGCTCGTTGCGTGGTGCGCGGCGACGGCAGCGGTTCTCTGCGGAGTGAGTCGTTGGTGGTTGGTGGTCACCATCGTCGTTCAGGGTTTCCTGACGGTTTCCATGTTCATCGTGGCGCACGAATCGATTCACCACACCGTCGGCCGGCCAAACTGGATCAACCAGGTCTTCGGCCGCCTGTCGATGCCGTTCGTCTCGTTGTTCGGAACATTCCCAATGCTCGCGTATACGCATCTCGCGCACCACCGCAACACCAACGAAAATATCCACGACGATCCGGACGCGTGGAGTATCACCGGCCCGCGTTGGCAACTGCCGTTGCGCTGGTTGACAATCGATGCCTGGTACTGCCGCTTTTACCTAACGCGCCTGCGCCGGCGCCCGCACAAGGAAGCCCTGGGATTTGCCATATACCTCACGCTGGCCCTCGCCTTCGTAACCGCCATCCTGGTTCTCGGCTATGGGAAAGAGCTGGTGCTCATCTATTTCATCCCACAGCGGATCGGGGTGGGCGTCCTCGCGTGGTGGTTTGACTGGCTGCCTCATCACGGCCTGTTCACGGCAAAGGGCGACCGATTCCGGGTCGCCCGGGTTCGGGTTGGCTGGGAGCGTGTTTTGTGTCCGTTGTTGATGTATCAGAACTATCACCTAGTTCATCACATCCATACTGGGATCCCCTTTTACCTGTACGTAAAGGCATGGAGAGCTGCAGAATCCGAGTATCTGGACCGAAACGTGCCGATCTGCACCGCGTGGGGGCAGGAAATGACTCCTTCGGAGTACCGCAGATGGCGGGGGACAGTCGCCGCATCGTCGAAGCAGATCGCGGAGATCGGTAGGTAGCGGTCCGGCACTGGTCAGAGCTTGGGTTGCCGGCCTTAATCCTGACGGTGCGGTATCGGTGGGCCGTTTACACGAATTTATTGATGCTGCAACCGGTTTGGGTCTCGCTGTAGTGGGACGGCCACGCGGCGACGAATGCTCGGGTCTCACCTGCGACTTTCGACAGAGGTCGTGCGACGAATCCGCGGCCTTTATCGAAACCGCGCCTTTATCAAACTACTTGGTCGTTGTGCGGAGGCGGCGTGCGGTGAAAACGGTGATGGCCGCCGCGGACACCCGAGACGGCCACACCACGACACGGCTAGTGCACCGCCGCGATCACCACCCTGGTGGGGGCGGCAAGGGTCCGCCCGGCCCGTGTCCCGGCGGCGGCGGTCCCAGCGGTCCGCCCGGCGCGGGCGGTGGTCCGCCGAACGGCCCACCCGGCGGTGGCGGTCCGGGCTGCCCCGGAGGCGGCGGCGGGGGCGGCGGATCCGCGCTCGCCACTCCGGCACCGATGCCGGCCACCGCGGCCCCGAAGGCCCCCGCGAGCAACGAACCAGCGATGAGTTGCTTGAACTTCACTCGACCCATCCATCCTTCCAGTCGTCGTTTCCTAACCTGGCGGCGCGAAATCATCCTTCTCGCACCGCTTGTCACGACGGTAGGAGGTCAGCCTGAAGTGGACCTGAAGACGGAGGGGCAGAGCGCAAGGGCCCGTCAGGGCGGGGACGACGGAGCGGTGATCGCGGTCAGGCGCCACTTGTCCAGCCACGGCCGCACCAACTCGGCGACGGAGAATTTGGCGCGGGCGGCGCATCCGGCCTTGGGGATGTAGGGGTCACCGCCGCGGATGAGAATGCCGACGGCGCTGACGGTGCCGTCGCGTTCGTAGAGGTACACGGGGCCGCCCGAGTCGCCGCACTGCCCGCTCGCCAGAAACACGACCTTGCTTGCGGTGATCTCCACGATCTGCCCACAGGCGTCCACGCCCGAGCCCATGCCGAACTTGCACAACTGTTGTCCGACTTCAAGATTGGTCGCCACGCCGGTGACGGGCAGCGACGCGGCGACCGCCGAGGACCGGGGAACGTGGTCGCCGTCCAGCGTGATCAGGCCGATGTCGTGCTGTTCGTCGTGGACGCCTTCGCTGATCGTCCGGGTGAAGGTGCCCAACGGGGTATAGGGCAGGACCCCGCCCAGGTTCATCGTGACCTTGCTCGGCGCACCGGGGCGATTGCAATGACCGGCGGTGAGTATCCCGGGCCGGCCGCCACTGGTATGCACCAAAAACCCTGCGGTGCAACCCATTCCGCCGGAGCCGTCGGCATAGTCGACGTAGATCCCGGCACCCGGGCCGATCGCGCTGGCCGCGGGCAGATCGATCGGCGCCAGGGTGGGCGGCGGTGGGAGCGGCTGCTGTGCCGGGGTCGCGGCCTTGGGGAACAGGCAGATGGCCGCGACCAGGGCGGCGGTGCTACACACCGCCGCGAGGACGAGCAGGGTGGTGTGCAGTTTGGCGCGCGGCGGCAGGACGAACGCACGGGTCTTCGGCCTGCGTCGCCGCTGGCTCGGACTGGGCAGGAAGCCCAACACGGCGAGTACCGCCAGCACCAGGGCACTGAGCGGGAGCGCGACGGTACGAGCCGGCGAATATGGCGACCCCCAGCTGGTGAACTCCAGCGCGTACACGCCCTCTATTAGATCGATCTTTGCCGCCTCGCGCGGCGCTCTCGACAGAGTTGGTGGATCAGCTGACGGCGGCCGGCTCGGGGGAGAGCTCGTCGTCGAGGTGACGGTGTGCACGGCGGTGGTGCCGACGGAAGTGGCGGACCTCGATGATCAAGCCCGCCAGGCCCAGCGCGCTGGTGACCGCCGACACCAGATACAGCAGCGAGCTGGGATGACCGGCCAGCGCGTCGCCCAGGACGACAACGGCGGTGGTACCGGGCAACAGTCCGGCCAGCGTCGCCAACGCGTAGGGCAGTACCCGCACGCTCGACGCGCCGGCGGCGTAGTTGAGCGCCGAGAACGGCACCGCAGGAATCAATCGCAGCGACACGATGGCCAGCCAGCCCCGTCGCCGCAGCCGCTCCTCCACCGTGTCGATCGATCGGTGGCGCACCAAGCGGTTCAATCGCCACCCGGCCGCACGCACCAGCAGCAAGGCGATCATCGCGCTTGCCGTGCTGGCGACCACCGCGATGGCAACGCCCAGCAGCGGGCCGAAGAGCAACCCGGCCGCCAGCGTGAACGCGGTGCGCGGGATGGGCACCACCGTCACGACGATGTGCGCGACCAGAAACGCTAGCGGGAACCACGGCCCGAGTGACTGGGCCCAGTCGCGCATCTGCACCGGTGAGGGCAGCGGAAGCAACGACGCCAGAACCAGAAACGCTGTGATGCCCACCACTGTCCAGACGATCCGCGACCGAGAGACGCTGCGCCCGGCCGCGCGGATGGCGCAGCCGAGATCGCGAAGCGTCGCGGTGATTTTGCTGGTGGCGGAAGCCGGCACGGCATCCAAGGTTACGGGGCGCAGATGAATTGGGCGTTGCCCATGGCTGGCGTTTCGTCGTGAGTCCGGTCGGCTCGCGGCACCTGGCGGTTTTTAGCGGGGAGCTCCCATCAATTAGCCTCAATAGCTAAGTGGTATCCCCAAAGCTGTAGCCCAAATGCTGGGAAAAGGGAGCAATCGGTGTCCATTGATGTACCCGAGCTCGCCGGCCTAGAACAGGTTCGCGGGCGTTGGCGCAGTGCGGTCGCCGGAGTGCTGGCCAAGAGCACCCGGAAGGACCCCGAGCAGTTGGGGGACGCGCCCGAGCGGCTGCTGGAAACCCCGACGTACGACGGGGTCGCGATTCGCGCGCTCTACACCGCGCTCGACGAGTTGCCCGAACCGCCGCTCCCGGGTGAGTGGCCTTATGTGCGCGGCGGCGACGCGCTGCGCGACGTCAAGACCGGCTGGCGGGTCGCCGAGGCATTCCCGGCCACCCCGGTGCCGGGCGTCGCGGCAAAGGACGTCAACTCCGCTGTGCTCGACGCGCTGGGCAACGGGGCCAGTGCCCTGGTGCTGCGCATCGGGGAGTCCGGCGTGGCGCCCGAGCAGCTGGCCGACACGCTGCAGGGTGTCTACCTGAGCATGGCGCCGCTGATCCTGGAAGCCGGCGCCGACTACGCGGCGGCCGGCGACGTCGCGCTGGCACTGGCCGACGAGGTGGAACCCGAGCAGCGCGCCACCGTGTCGATCGACCTCGGCGGCGACCCGCTGACCGCGGCGCTCAGTGACCGTGCCGCCCCGAAGATCGACGACGTGGTCACCGTCGCCAAGCGGGCCGCCGAGCACACCGGCGTGCGGGCGATCACCGTTGACGGGCCCGCGTTCCACAATCTCGGCGCCAACGCGACGTGGGAGCTGGCCGCCGGTGTCGCGGCCGCGGTGAGTTACCTGCGGCTGCTCACCGAGGCGGGGATGCCCATCGGCCAGGCGTTGCGGCAGATCAGCTTCCGGTTCGCCGCCGACGACGACCAGTTCATGACGATCGCCAAGTTCCGCGCGGCGCGCAATTTGTGGGCGCGAGTCGCCGAGGTCGTCGGCGAGCCGGATGCCGGTGCTGCCGTCATCCACGCCGAGACCTCGCTGCCGATGATGACCCAGCGCGACCCCTGGGTGAACATGCTGCGCTGCACCCTGGCCGCCTTCGGCGCCGGCGTCGGCGGCGCCGACTCGCTGCTGGTCTTCCCGTTCGATGTGGCGATCGACGGCGGATTTCCGGACATCGCAACGAGTTTCGCGCGCCGCATCGCACGCAACACCCAGCTGCTGTTGCTCGAGGAGTCACACGTGGGCCGCGTGCTTGACCCGGCCGGCGGGTCGTGGTTCGTGGAGGACCTCACCGCCCGGCTGGCCGAGCAGGCCTGGCAGCATTTCCAGGCCATCGAGGCGCACGGCGGATTCACCGAGGCCGTCGACTTCATCGCCGGTCAGATCGGCGAGATCGCGGCCCGTCGCAGCGACGACATCGCGCACCGACGCACGGCGATCACGGGCGTCAACGAATTCCCGAACCTCACCGAACCACCGCTGCCGCAAAGCGACTCGTCGTATTCGCCGCTGGCGGCCGGGAAGCTGGTGCGGTACGCGGCGGAGTTCGAAGCCCTGCGTGACCGCTCCGACGCCTTCGTGGCCCGCACCGGCTCGCGGCCCCAGGCGCTGTTGCTGCCCCTGGGTCCGTTGGCCGAGAACAACATTCGGGCGACGTTCGCCTCGAACCTGTTGGCCTCCGGCGGCATCGAGGCGGTCAACCCCGGAACCGTCGACGCCGCCGGTGTCGCGGCGGCCGTGGCCGAGGCAGGGACGCCGACGGTGGCGGTTATCTGCGGCACCGACAGGCGTTACGGGGACGAGGCGTCCGGCGTCGTGGAGGCGGCGCGCGGCGCCGGGATTTCCCGGGTGTATCTGGCCGGTCCCGAGAAGGCCGTGGCCGACGCCGAGCACCAACCGGACCAATTCCTGACCGCGAAAATCAATGCGGTCGAAGCACTGTCGGATCTGCTCACGAGGCTGGGGGCGTAGTTAGGATGACAACCACTGCACCTGCTGTCGGCAGCTTCGCCGATGTGCCGCTGCACAGCGAGCGGACCATCGCGCCGGCCACCGAAGCCGCAGTCGAAGAACACGTGGCCGCCGCCGCGGCCGCGCACTGGTACACGCCCGACCAACTGCAATGGCACACACCGGAAGACATCGACGTCAAACCGGTTTACATCGCCGCCGACCGCGCCGCCGTCGAGGGCGACGGCTATCCGCTGCACAGCTTCCCCGGCGAACCGCCGTTCGTCCGCGGGCCCTACCCGACGATGTATGTCAACCAGCCCTGGACGATCCGGCAGTACGCCGGTTTCTCCACGGCCGCCGAGTCCAACGCCTTCTACCGCCGCAACCTGGCGGCCGGCCAGAAGGGGCTGTCGGTGGCCTTCGACCTGGCCACCCACCGCGGCTACGACTCCGACCACCCGCGAGTGCAGGGCGACGTCGGAATGGCCGGTGTGGCAATCGATTCCATCCTCGACATGCGGCAACTGTTCGACGGCATCGATCTGTCGACGGTGTCGGTGTCGATGACCATGAACGGCGCGGTGCTGCCGATCCTGGCGCTGTACGTGGTGGCCGCCGAGGAGCAGGGCGTTCCGCCGGAGAAGCTGGCCGGCACCATCCAGAACGACATCCTCAAAGAGTTCATGGTGCGCAACACCTACATCTATCCGCCCAAACCGTCGATGCGCATCATCTCCGACATCTTCGCCTACACCAGCGCCAAGATGCCGAAGTTCAACTCCATCTCGATCTCCGGCTACCACATCCAGGAAGCCGGTGCCACAGCGGATTTGGAGCTCGCCTACACCCTGGCCGACGGGGTCGACTACATCAAGGCCGGCCTGGACGCCGAGCTGGACATCGACAAGTTTGCACCGCGGTTGTCCTTCTTCTGGGGCATCGGGATGAACTTCTTCATGGAGGTCGCCAAGCTGCGGGCGGGCCGGCTGTTGTGGAGCGAGCTGGTCTCCCAGTTCGACCCGAAGAGCGCCAAATCGCTGTCGCTGCGCACACATTCGCAGACCTCGGGCTGGTCGCTGACCGCACAGGACGCCTTCAACAACGTCGCCCGCACCTGCATCGAGGCGATGGCCGCCACCCAGGGGCACACGCAGTCGCTGCACACCAACGCCTTGGACGAGGCGCTGGCCTTGCCCACCGACTTCTCCGCGCGCATCGCGCGCAACACCCAGCTGGTGCTGCAGCAGGAGTCGGGCACCACGCGGCCCATCGACCCGTGGGCGGGCTCGTACTACGTGGAATGGCTGACCCATCAGCTCGCGCAGAAGGCCCGCGCCCACATCGCCGAGGTCACCGAGCACGGCGGCATGGCCCAGGCCATCAGTGACGGGATTCCCAAGCTGCGCATCGAGGAGGCGGCCGCGCGCACGCAGGCCCGCATCGACTCCGGGATCCAGCCGGTGATCGGGATCAACAAGTACCAGGTGGAAGAGGACCAGGAGGTCGAGGTCCTCAAGGTCGAGAACAGCCGGGTGCGTGCCGAGCAGCTGGCCAAGCTCAAGGGACTGCGGGAAAGCCGCGACCAGCAGGCCGTCGACGCCGCGCTGGCCGAGTTGTCGCGCGCGGCGGCCGCGCAGGGCCGCGCGGGTGAGGACGGGCTGGGCAACAACCTGCTGGCGCTGGCCATCGACGCGGCCCGCCACAAGGCCACCGTCGGTGAGATCTCCGACGCGCTGGAGAAGGTCTATGGCCGTCACCAGGCGGAGATCCGTACCATCGCCGGCGTCTACCGCGACGAAGCTGGAAAGGCCGGAAACATGGCCAGCGCAACCGAACTCGTCGAGAAGTTCGCCGAGGCCGACGGCCGCCGCCCCAGGATCCTGGTGGCCAAGATGGGCCAGGACGGCCACGACCGCGGCCAGAAGGTGATCGCGACGGCGTTCGCCGACATCGGCTTCGACGTCGACGTCGGATCGCTGTTCTCCACGCCCGAGGAGGTGGCCCGCCAGGCCGCCGACAACGACGTGCACGTCGTCGGGGTGTCCTCGCTGGCGGCCGGGCACCTGACGCTGGTGCCGGCGTTGCGCGAGGCGATGGCCGAGGTGGGGCGCCCCGACATCATGATCGTCGTCGGCGGCGTCATCCCGCCCGGAGATTTCGACGAGCTCTACGAGGCCGGGGCCGCCGCGATCTTCCCGCCCGGCACGGCGATCGCCGACGCCGCGATCGGCTTGCTGCACAAGCTCGCCGAGCGGCTGGGTTACGACCTCGGCCAGTGACCGGAACCGTGTTCGCGAGCGTAACGGCACTGCGACATTTGCCCCAGTTTTTCGCAGCGTCGTTACAGTCGGCGGCCCGATGAGCGCGCAATCAGTGGGGCAGCTGGCCAAGGCGGTTCGCAGCGGTGACCGCGCGGCGTTGCCACGCGCCATCACTCTGCTGGAGTCCACCCGCAAAGATCACCAGCAGAAGGCGCAGCAGCTGCTGCTGGAGCTGACGCCGGACTCGGGCAACGCGCACCGGGTGGGCATCACCGGGACTCCCGGGGTGGGCAAGTCCACCACCATCGAGGCCCTCGGCATGGGTCTGATCGAACGGGGCCATCGCGTGGCGGTGCTGGCCGTCGACCCGTCGTCGACGCGCACCGGCGGCTCGATCCTCGGTGACAAAACCCGGATGGCGCGCCTGGCCATGCACCCGGATGCATACATTCGGCCGTCGCCCACGTCGGGCACCCTGGGCGGGGTGGCCAAGGCCACCCGTGAAACGTCGGTGCTGCTGGAGGCCGCCGGCTTCGACGTGGTCCTGATCGAGACCGTCGGCGTCGGGCAGTCCGAGGTGACCGTGGCCAACATGGTCGACACGTTCGTGTTGCTGACCCTGGCGCGCGGCGGCGACCAGCTGCAGGGCATCAAGAAGGGCGTGCTGGAGCTCGCCGACATCGTCGTGGTGAACAAGGCCGACGGGAAGCACCTCCCCGAGGCGCGGTCGGCGGCGCGCGAGCTGTCCGGGGCGATCAGGTTGATTTATCCGCGCGAAACCCTGTGGCGACCACCCGTTCTCACGATGAGCGCCGCCGAGGGGACCGGCCTCGACGAACTGTGGGACACCGTCGAACGTCATCGTCAGGTGCTCAGCGAGGCGGGGGAGTTCGAGGCGCGCCGCCGCGGCCAGCTGGTGGACTGGACCTGGCAGATGGTGCGCGACACGGTGTTGGACCGGTTGGCGTCCAACCCGGCGGTGCGCAAGATCCGGGCCGACGTCGAGCGAAAGGTCAAGGCGGGGGAGCTAACTCCCGCGCTGGCCGCCCAGCAAATATTGACGGCCGCGTCGGGTTAACGGTTAGGTCAATAATCCTCGATTTCGCTCCTGCCGGTTGTGTAATCCAAGTAAATTCAAAGTGTGACGGTGGATAGCCGAGTCAATCGCCGCGCGGTCCGTGTCCACGATGACCTTGACGCAGGTCACCGTGTGTCCGGCGCGGCGGACTCACACTTCGGGTGCGTCGTTCGTAGCTTTTCCAGCATGTTTCCCGCCCGCCGGTTCGGCGGCGGGGCGTTGGCCGTCTATGTCGACGGCCAGCCCGTCGTGGACGTCTGGACGGGGTTTGCCGACCGGGGCGGCGAGCGGCCGTGGTCGGAGAACACCGCCCCGATGGTGTTCTCCGCGACCAAGGGAATGGCCGCCACCGTCATTCACCGGCTCGCGGACCGGGGGCTGATCGACTACGACGCCCCGGTCGCCGAATACTGGCCCGAGTTCGCGGCCAACGGCAAGGCCGACATGACCGTTCGCCAGGTGATGCGCCACCAGGCCGGCCTCTCGGGTCTGCGCGGCGCCACCAAGGAAGACCTCCTTGATCACGTAGTGATGGAGGAGCGGCTGGCCGCGGCGGCTCCCGGGCGTCTGCTGGGCAAATCCGCGTACCACGCGCTGACCTTCGGCTGGCTAATGTCGGGCCTGGGCCGCGCGGTGACCGGTAAAGGGATGCGCACGCTGATTCGCGAGGAACTCGCCGAGCCGCTGGGCGTCGACGGCCTGTACCTGGGCCGCCCGCCGGCCGGGTGCCCAACGCGGGTCGCCGAGATCGTCGCGCCGCAGAACCTGCTGGGCAGTTCGCTCGTCAACTACGTCTCGCGCAAGGTCGCCAACGAACTCTCCGGCGGGTTCAGGGCGATCTATTTCCCGGGCATGGTCGCGGCGGTGCAGGGCGACACCCCGCTGCTCGACGCCGAGATCCCGGCGGCCAACGGGGTGGCCACGGCGCGTGGCCTGGCGCGGATGTACGGCGCCATCGCCAATGGTGGCGAGGTCGAGGGCATCCGATTCCTCTCCCGCGACCTGACGGCGAGCCTGACGGGTGAGCGCAGCCTGCGGCCGGACCGAAACATCTACGTGCCGTTGGCTTTCCACCTGGGTTATCACAGTTTGCCGATCGGCGGCGTGATGCCCGGCTTCGGCCACGTCGGGATGGGCGGCTCGGTCGGATGGGCCGACCCCGCCTCGGGCGTGGCGTTCTCGTTGGTGCACAATCGGCTGCTGACGCCCTTGGTGATGAGTGATCATGCGGCGTTCGTCGGAATCTACGCGCTGATCCGCCGGGCCGCGGAGAAGGTACGCAAACGCGGATTCCGACCGGTCACCGAGTTCGGGGCGCCGTTCTGCGAACCGGGGGCCGTCGCCGGCTGACGCCAATCCGGGGAGGCGGTGCGACCGCGTTGCGCGGTGCGCCACCGACGGGCGTGTAGTTGACAAGAGCGCTCCAACATCGGTCGGAGGATTCCACGACCGCGTCCGACTGCTCGTGTGCAGTTTTTGTGGGCGCTGTACTCTGACCGGATGTTTGCTCAGTTCATTCCTGCGCATTCCCGCGTCGTTGCCCGACAGCGCCGCGCAGTAATGCAGGGCGCCGGGCGACGAGAATCGTTCAGATGAGCGCGAATCCGACAGTTTCTGGCCCCCACGCAACGGTCAGTCGCCGGCAAAAGCGACGATGGTCGGGGGGTCCGACGCTCGACCAGGCATTCGATACCCGAAACAACGCACTGAACGCCTGGCGACTGGTGCTGGCGTCGGGTGTCATCCTGCAGCACTCCTGGTCGCTCACCGGCCGCAAAATCTACCCACCGATTGAGCAGTTGCTCACTCAGGTCTGGGTCGACGGGTTTTTCGCGATATCGGGCTTCCTCATCACGGCGAGTTGGGTGCGCAACCCACGGCTTCGCGAGTACTTCGTCGCCCGGACCCTTCGCATCTTTCCGGGGCTGTGGGTCTGCCTGGTCGTGGTGGCCTTTGTCATTGCGCCGCTCGGCGTGGCGATCCAAGGTGGTTCGCCCGCCAAGCTTCTGCTGTCTCCCGCGCCGTTCGAGTACGTGTTGAACAACGCCGTGCTGAACGTGTATCACACCGGTATCGATGGAACACCGAAAAACGTCCCCTTCCCGGGCGTCTGGGACGGTGTGCTGTGGACCCTGATATTCGAATTACTTTGCTACATCGCGGTTGCCGTTGCCGGCGTGTCCGGACTCCTCAACCGCCGCTGGCCCGCTCCGGTGGTGTTCGCACTGTTCTTGGTGGGTGCGGCGCTAGTGTCTTACCCCGTGGGGGCGGTGGAGACGATCCCGCAGATGATCACGCGTTTCTCCCTCGTCTTCGCCGCAGGAGCACTGCTGCATCAATTTCAGGACATGATTCCCGCTCGATGGTCACTCGTCGCCATGAGCGCGGCCATCGTGGTGGCGGCCGGCTTGCTGGTGCCCAATTACCGCATACTCGCGGCCATTCCGCTGGCCTACGCCGTCGTTGTTTCCGGTGCGCTGATCCACAACCAGCGCTTGCGTTTACGCACTGACCTCTCCTACGGCGTGTACATCTATGCCTGGCCCCTGCAACAGTTATTGGTGATCTGCGGGCTCGGTTTCTTGCCGCCGTTTGCGTTCGCCGTTGTTGCTGCCACCGCCACTCTTCCATTAGCTGCACTGAGCTGGTTCCTGGTGGAAAAGCGCGCACTCGCGCTCAAATCCCGCTTCAAGCGCAAAGTGCGTGGGCGGGACGATGCCGTCGCTGAGGGGCGGCCGCCCGCGCACACCGCCTCGGGCGACTAACCGGCGCATAACCTCGATCTCACCTCTAGCTAGAGCGATAAAAGACGTTCAGATCGACGGCCTTTCGCCTGCTAATCCGCATTGCTGAAGGGTTCTATTGAACTCGCCCCAGAAATTGCAAACTCATGCATAATGACCCGTGATCCCGGGGGCCGCATGACGCGCGCGTGACGCGCAACGGAAAGGTGTGGGTCCGCGATGACAGCTGCCCGGGCGAGCCAAGCCGCCGATCTCCCCGAGCCATCCGCCCGCCCCGAGACTGCCGTTCGTCCGGTTGCGTTGTTCGTGCTGGGAATGGCCCGGTCCGGGACGTCCGCCCTTACCCGGGTTTTGTCACTGTGCGGAAGCACGCTCCCGGCCGGAATGTGCGGGGCCGACGGGAACAACCCGCGTGGTTATTGGGAGCCGCGCGCGGCAATCATGCTCAACGAAACGATCCTGCGTCGCCACGACAGCAATTGGTACGACCCGACGCTGCGTCTGCAGGAGGAGTGCGCCTTCGGCGCCGAGGAAAAGGCGGCCTGTATCGCGGAGATCGCGGCATATCTGGGCACGCTGCCGGCGGCGCCGCTGGTGGTCATCAAGGAGCCGAGGATCACGGCGCTGTCGAGCCTGTGGTTCGAGGCGGCGCGCCAGGTCGGGTTCGATCTCGCCGCGGTGATCGCGGTGCGCCACCCGCAAGAGGTTGTCGCTTCGGCGGCGAAGTACGTGGACACTTCGCCGGAGCTGTCGAGCGCATTGTGGCTCAAATACAACCTGCTCGCCGAACGGCACACGCGCGGTATGCCGCGTGTGTTCGTCGACTACGGAAACCTGCTCGAGGATTGGCATCGAGAGGTGAAGCGCATTGCGGCCGCGCTGGAAATCGATCTGGACACCGCCGACGAGAGCGCGATCGCGGAGTTTCTCACCGCCGAACTTCGTCGTCAGCGATATGTCGGCCCAGTGGCGGACCATTTCGGCGCGGACTGGATCTCCGCCGTCTATGAGGCACTGCGCGGCGCCGCGCAGGACTACCCCCTGCACGTGGCAACCCTGGATCGGGTCTTCGAGTCGTATCAAGCCGGTGAGCGTGATTTCCGGGTGGCGTTCACGGATTTCCACGTCCGCACCAACAGCATGCTCCGCCGGGTGTTCAGACCGTTTATCGTGAAATGGATCCTCGAGGTTGCAGCGATGCTTCACCGGCGCAGGGGAGCCTGGGCCTAGGGAGAACGCCCCAAAGATTAAGTCAGCAAAACAGTTTCGTAAAAGCGGCACCGCGATCGTCTGGGCCTGGTTATAGTCTTTAGCGGGCGCAATGATTCGATGGTTCTCACCGGGGGGAGAAGTTGCCGGTCACAAGTCAAGCCTGACTCTGCGTGAGGAGCGCGGTACGTCGCCTTCTCTTTGCCAAAGTTGTTGAGCGGGCCGGACTTATCTCTGTGACATCGTTGTGTGCGCGACGGTGTCGATTCCGAACGATTGCTGCGCGCTGACCGCGCGCGTGCCGAATCGGCAACCCCCGGATATCAACCAAACTTCGAAAGTCGCTCAGGTGCACGATCAGTGAAAGGTCTGGATTCGCCATGAGATTGGCCCGGATGACCAAGCCCGTCGAAAACGCTGTCACGTCCTCCAACCCGCTTCGCTCCGGAAACCGTCCGGTCGCCCTTTTCGTGCTGGGACCTCAGCGGTCGGGAACCTCGGCGCTTACCCGGGTGCTCTCGCTGTGCGGTGGCACGCTGCCGGCCGCGATGCTTGGCGCCGACGCCAACAATCCACTCGGGTATTGGGAACCGCGAGCGGCCATCTCGCTCAACGAAACGATCCTGCGCCGTCTGGGGACCAATTGGTACGACCCCTCGTTACGCTTTCTGGACCACGATGCGGCGACCAAAGAAAACAAGGTCTGCGTCGCCAAGGTCGCGGAGTATCTGTCCACGCTGCCGGCGGCGCCGCTCGTGGTGATCAAAGAACCCAGGATCACGACACTGTCCGACCTATGGTTCGAGGCGGCACGCGGGGCGGGGTTCGACGTCGCCGCGGTGATCGCGGTACGTCATCCGCAGGAAGTCATATCGTCGATCGCGAAGTCCTGGCACGTCTCTCCCGCACTCGCGAGCGCCTTGTGGCTGAAATGCAACATCCTCGCCGAACGCAATTCACGCGGAGTGCCGCGGATATTCGTCGACTACGCGAACCTTCTCACGGACTGGCGCCGAGAGATGAAGCGAATCTCCACGGAGTTGCCCATCGAATTGCATGCCAAGGACGAGGACGCCATCGAGGGGTTCCTGACCCCCGGCTTGCACCGGCAGCGACACTGCGGCCCCGTCGCGAATCTTTTCGGTGCCGACTGGATTTCCACGGTCTACGAAGCGCTTCGCGAGGCCGCGCAGGACGACCCGATCGACACGTCAACGTTGGACCGCGTTTTCGAGTCCTACCGCGCGAGCGAGCGTGATTTCCGTAAGGCGTACGAGGATTTTCACGGCCTGTCCAACAGCATGCTGTTCCGGCTTTTCCGGCCGGCCATCGCAAGGCCGGTGATGGAGGTCGTCGCAATGGCCCACCGGCACAGGGGGACTTGGGCATAGCGCCTTTCGCGCATCGGGTGCGGTCTGACGTGCCGCCGAGCCGCTAAAGCAGAATCGCCTGATACCGCGGTAAGTGCCCGATATGATCGACCGGACCGCGATCTTGGCGAGTGTGCCGGTCGCATGATTTCCTCGGCATCCGAAAAGGGAGGCGTCGTTTCGTGTCAGCGTCCGTGCTCATCACCGGCGGGGCAGGATTCATCGGTTCGGCGCTCGCACGTCGTCTCATCGAGGCCGGATACGACGTCGCCGTGATGGACGTGCTGCATCCGCAGGTGCACGGGGGAGATCGGCCGGTCGAGCTGCCGCCGTCGGTGCGGTTGTTCACCGGCGACGTCACCCACGCGCCCGACTTCGACGCGGTGCTCCGTTTGTTCCGCCCCTCCCAAGTCGTTCACCTGGCCGCCGAAACGGGAACCGCGCAATCGCTGTCCGAGGCGACGCGGCACGGCTCGGTGAACGTCGTGGGAACCACCCAGCTCCTCGACGCCTTGAGCCGTTCCGGGATCGTGCCCGAACAGCTCGTCCTGGCGTCATCCAGGGCGGTGTACGGCGAGGGCTCATGGCAATCCGGCTCGCAGATCTTCTACCCGCGACCCCGCAGCCACGCGCAGCTCGTCGCGGGTCGCTGGGATCCGCAAGGCCCCGCCGGTGAGCAGGCGGTGCCGCTGCCGAGCCGCGCCGACCGGACCGAACCTCGGCCCACCAACGTGTACGCGGCCACCAAGCTCGCCCAAGAACACCTGTTGGGCGCCTGGACGTCCGCGCACGACACCAACCTCAGCGTGCTGCGTTTGCAGAACGTCTACGGGCCAGGGCAGTCGCTGACCAATTCGTACACCGGAATCGTCGCCCTCTTCGCGCGGTTGGCGCGCCAGGGACTTGCGTTGGAGGTGTACGAAGATGGCCGGATCGTGCGAGATTTCGTCTACATCGACGCGGTCGTCGACGCGCTGTTCGCGGCGGTCGAGCGCCCGGCAACCCAGCCGCGCTGCCTCGACATCGGATCCGGCCATGCCACCACCATCCACGAGCTGGCCAACAAGATCGCCGCCATGTGCGATGCGCCCGAACCGACCGTCGTCCCGAAATTCCGTGACGGCGACGTACGCGCCGCGAGCTGCGACATCGAGCCGGCGATCAACGAGCTCGGCTGGCACCCGAAGTGGACGCTCGACGATGGCCTGCGCGCGCTGCTCGACTGGATCGGCGAGCGGCCCGAGGCCGCCGCCGGATCGAACGAACCGGGCCGTCCCGCCGTTGAACAGGCGGGACGCCGCTGAGAAGTCCGGTCCAGCGTGGCTGGCGGTAGCCGAAGCAGCGCATATTTACGCCTATGATGGTTGCTACTACCCGGTAGGGGCAGGGACGGGTCCCCCACCGCCAGTTTTCATTTGAACCAGGGGGCAGCCTTGACCGTGACCGATCGTGACATGCGATCTCCGTTCCTCGATACCCGATCCGCCTACCTTGACCTGCTGCGACGTAACCTCACCCGGTACGGCAGCGACGAATTGGTGCCGGTGGGTTGGGACCGTCTGGGGCGCCCTCTTTTCAGCACCCGCAACCTGCTGCTGGTACGCAAGCGTCCGTTCAACGAGCACGCCCGGAAGCTGGGCCTGGATTGGCCGGCCGACGCCTTGACGATGATTGGTATGGAGCGGCTGACCAGCCTGCAGCGCTGCGTGGAGACGGTTCTGACGGAAGACGTACCCGGCGACCTGGTCGAGTGCGGCGTGTGGCGCGGTGGGGCGTCAATTCTGATGCGTGCGGTCTTGTCGGCCTACGGGGACGAGAAGCGCTCTGTGTGGCTATGCGATTCGTTCGAAGGGGTGCCGCCCCCGGATACCGCGCATTACGAGGCGGACAGGGGCATCAACCTGCATCGCGCCGCGGCGGTGCTGGCGGTGTCTGAGGCACAGGTCAAGGCTAATTTCGAGAACTACGGCTTACTCGATGACCACGTTCGTTTTGTTCCGGGGTGGTTCAAAGACACGTTGCAGGACGCCCCCATTGATCGCATTTCCGTATTGCGCCTCGATGGTGATCTTTATGAATCGACGATCCAGGCGCTCGACGCCCTCTACCCGCGCCTGTCGTCGGGCGGGTTTTGCATCATCGACGATTACCACGCCATCGACGCATGTCGGCAGGCGGTGGCCGACTACCGCACAGCGCACGGCGTGACCGCGGAGATCCAGGAAATCGACGGCACCGGCGTGCTGTGGCGCAAGCCGTGACGGCCGTTGACGCCATACTCATAGCCTGCGCACTCGCGCAAACCGGTGCTGTGGAGATCGTCGATCTTTAGAGTGATCGGTGCACCGTGATGGCGCAACCGAAGGGCTGGGAATCGCGATGAAATGTGTGCTGGCCAGCTATGGAACGCGCGGCGACATCGAGCCTTCCGTGGTCGTCGCCCGCGAACTGCAGCGCAGGGGGCATGACATGGTCATGGCCGTCCCGCCCGATTCGGTGAGCTTCACCGAGGCGGCTGGGCTGACTGCGGTCCCTTACGGGCTGGACTCACAGACCTGGCTCGGCGTCTACCGCAACTTCTGGACCGCTTTCTTCCGCGGGTTCTGGAAGGTCCGGGAGATGCGCGGCATGTGGCGCGAGATGTGGGATCTCAGCGACCAGTGCTGGGCACAGATGAACACGACGCTGCTGTCACTGGCCGACGGGGCTGACCTGCTGTTCGCGGGGCAGAGTTACCAGGAGCCCGCCGCCAACGTCGCCGAGTATTACGACCTTCCACTGGCCACGTTGCATCACGTTCCCATGCGGCCCAATGGCCAGGTCGTTTCGATCCTGCCGCCGCCGTTGGCCCGCTCCGCGATGACGGCGTTCGACTGGTACTGCTGGCGCCTGAACAAAAAGGTCGAGGACGCCCAGCGTCGGCAACTCGGGCTGCCGAAGGCGACAGCGCCGTCACCGCGGCGGATCGCCGACCGCGGATCGCTGGAAATCCAGGCCTATGACGAGGCATGCTTCCCCGGGTTGGCCGACGAATGGAAGAAATGGGACGGCCTGCGCCCCTTCGTCGGCACGCTGACGATGGAGTTGACCACCGAGGCCGACGACGACGTGATGTCCTGGATTCGCGACGGAACTCCGCCGATCTGCTTCGGTTTCGGCAGCATGCCGGTCGCATCTCCGGCCGACACCGTCGACATGATCAGCTCCGCTTGTTCGCAGCTGGGCGAGCGGGCATTGATCTGCGCCGGCAGGAGCGACTTCAGCGGTGTCCCGCTCGCCGATCACGTCAAGGTGGTGGGCCCGGTGAATTACGCGACGATATTTCCTGTTTGTCGTGCGGTCGTACACCACGGCGGCTCCGGGACAACTGCCGCCAGCCTGCGTGCCGGCGTCCCCACGCTGATCCTCTCGATGGATGCGAATCAGACCATCTGGGGCGCTCAGCTCAAACGGCTGAAAGTCGGTACCACACGCCGGTTTTCGGCCGCCGATCGCGAATCATTGATCAAGGATTTAAGCCAGATCCTCGCTCCGGATTACGCGCGGCGCGCTCGCGAGATCGCCGCCCGGATGACCAAACCGGCCGACAGCGTCGTCAAGGCCGCCGGCATCGTGGAAAAGTTTGCCAGCTCACGGAGTCGCGCCTGATGCAGCAAACAGGTTTAGGGGCGTTGCGCTGGGGGAATAGTCGAATTTGTTACCGGTTTCGATGCACCGTTGGATCCGGGCCGACTTCCCGTTTTCGCGGACATGATGTCGATCGTCTGGCAGACTAACGGAAAGATCAGGCGACGACACCTGGGCTTCAGCCACACTGCCCACGGGTCGTCACACTTCTACGGTTCGGGGGGAAGGGCCGATGAGGTTGGTTTTGTCGCACTCGGCTATTCCGGTGCACCGTTACAATCCCGCGTGGCTGCGGGATGCCAAATCCGTTGCGGAACAACGACAACGAATGACGCCGACCGAGCCCCAGAGCGCATGGCGGACCGCAGATTACCGAGCGGAAACGCCGCAGTCAAAGTTGCCCGCGCCGTCGGAGATTGATTAAGGTAACAGTCGCGATGAAATTTGCTGTGGCAAGTTATGGGACGCGTGGCGATATCGAGCCTTGCCTCACTATCGGTCGTGAACTGATGCGCAGAGGCCACTCGGTACGCATGGCCGTTCCACCAAATCTTGTCGATCTGGCCGAGGCGGCCGGAGTCCCGGCGATCCCCTATGGCCCGGATATGCACGACTTTTGGAGCGACGAGTTCATCCGGGACTTCTTCAAGAACTTCATCCGCGGCCCGGTCAAGTTGATGCGAGAGGCCTGGGAACCGGTACTGAAAAACTGGCAGGAAATGAGTTCGGCGCTGATGGCGGTGGGGGCCGGAGCCGATTTGCTATTCACCGGGCAGCTTTACCAGGATTTGGCGATCAACGTCGCCGACTATTACGGCATCCCGATGGCCACACTGCACTACATTCCGATGCGCCCCAACGGCCAGGTCGTCCCGGGGATACCCGGACCCATGGTCCGCACCGGCATGGCCGCGTACGACTGGATGTGCTGGCGCATGAACAAGAAGGCCGAGGATCGGCAGCGACGCGAGCTCGGCCTCCCCACCGCAACGGTGGCCTCACCTCGCCGGATCGCCGAGCGGGGTTCGCTGGAAATCCAGGCCTACGACGATGTTTGCTTCCCCGGGCTGGCCCACGAGTGGGCGAAGTGGGGTGGCCAGCGGCCGTTTGTGGGCTCGCTGACCATGGAACTGACGACCGAATGCGACGACGAGGTGCTGGCGTGGATCGCCCAGGGCACGCCTCCCATCTGTTTCGGTTTCGGCAGCATGCCGGTCGCCGAATCGCCCGCCGAGACGGTCGAAATGATCGGTGCTGCCTGCGCGGAGTTGGGGGAGCGGGCGTTGATCTGCTCCGGTTGGAGCGACTTCAGCGACGTCCCCCAGTTGGATCACGTCAAGGTCGTCGGCGTGGTCAACTACACGAAGATCTTTCCCGCCTGTCGCGCGGTCGTTCATCACGGCGGTTCGGGCACCACGGCTGCCGGCCTGCGCGCGGGGATCCCCTCGCTGATCCTTTGGACGGCCGGCGACCAGCCGATGTGGGGGTCGCGCGTCAAACAACTGAAGGTAGGCACATCCCGACGTTTCTCGGGCGCCACTCCCGAAACTCTGATTGCCGATCTGCGGACGATACTTGCCCCGGAATACACCACTCGCGCCCGTGAGCTCGCGACCCGGATGAGTAAACCCGCCGAGAGCGCGGGGCACGCAGTCGATCTGTTGGAAGAATTCGCGCGTTCGGGGCGCTGCGTTCCCGGAGTATCCGCAGAGCGAAGTCGCTGAGCAGCCGGTGACGGATACACTGCGAAACGCATTGACGGCGTCGACGGACGTCTAGGCTCTCTACCGGTAGTAATGGCATGCGGAGTAAGGGGTAGCTTTGGCGGTGACCGATCACGACACGCGTTTTGCATACCTCGATCTGCTCCGGCGCGACCTCACCAGGTACGGCAGCGACGAGTTGGTGCCGGTGGGGTTGTACCGCTTGGGGCGTCCCCTTTTCAGTACGCGCAATCTGCTGCTCGTGCGCAAACGGCCATTCAACAAGAATGCTCGTGACTTGGGCCTGGACTGGCCGGCGGATGCCTTGACGATGATCGGTATGCAGCGACTTACCAGTCTGCAGCACTGCGTCGAGACGGTCCTGGAAGAGGACGTCCCCGGTGATCTGGTCGAGTGCGGCGTGTGGCGCGGCGGCGCGTCCATCTTGATGCGCGCCGTGTTGGCGGCCCACGGAGACGAGAAGCGAACCGTGTGGTTGTGCGATTCGTTCGCTGGAGTGCCGCCCCCCGACACGGTCAATTACAAAGCGGACAAAGGGATCAGGCTGCATCGCCACGCGCGCATCCTGGGTGTGCCGCAAGAACACGTCCAGGCGAACTTCGAGCGCTACGGGTTGTTGGATGACCAGGTGCGTTTCCTGCCAGGGTGGTTCAAGGACACGCTGCAGGACGCCCCGATCGACCGCATTTCGGTGCTGCGGCTTGACGGCGACCTGTACGAGTCGACCATCCAGGCCCTCGATGCGCTCTACCCGCGGTTGTCGACAGGGGGCTTCTGCATCGTCGACGACTACCATGCGATCAAGGCGTGCGCGCAGGCGGTGACCGACTATCGCGCCAAGCATGGGGTGACTGACGAGATCGTCGAGATAGACGGCACCGGCGTGCTGTGGCGTAAGTCCTGAGAGAACGCTGAATCTCTAGGTGTACGAGACGATTTGCCCTCCGGTCCAAGGTGGGCGAAACACAATCATGATGTACCGCTTCCGTTTCCACCGGAGGCGGTATGCGCCGATGTTATGGTTGCCGCCGTGGCAACTGGGTTGACAACCGGCACCCGCCTGCGGATGTGGTGGGTGCGCACCGAATATTGGCTCGCGCGCAAACTGTTGCCTGACGTCTACGCCAACGATGCGCTGATCACCTTCAACAACTTTCACGCGTTTCTCGATAATCCCGAATTCCAGCGCGCCTACCAGCGTGGTGCGCGCTCCCTCGGCAACGAGGATTGGTACCAGTGGCAGTGGCGCGTGCACGTGGGGCTGTGGGCGGCGGCCAGCGCCAGCAAGCTCGAGGGCGATTTCGTCGAGTGCGGCGTCAGCTACGGGTTCTTGAGCAGCGCCATCATGGAGTACCTCGATTGGGATCGGGTGGGCAAGACGTTCTATCTGCTCGACACCTTTGCCGGCATCGATCCGCGTTTCGTCACTGAGAACGAACGCCGGGCCGGGGCGCTGGAAACGAGCGCGGGACACCTGCGCAACGGGATGTACGTCAACGGGGTTGACAGTGTCCGTGCCAATTTCGCGCAATGGCAAAACCACCGCATCATCGTCGGCGCGGTTCCGGAGACGCTCGAGCAGGTCGACGCACCGTCCGTGGCGTACCTGCATATCGACATGAATTGCGCTCCCCCCGAAGTCGCTGCGCTGCGATTCTTTTGGCCACGTCTGACTCCCGGCGCCTTCGTACTGCTGGACGACTACGCGAATAGGGGACGAGACGAGCAGCGCGCCGCCATGGACGAGGTGGCCGACGAACTGGGTGTGAAAATCTGCACATTGCCCACCGGCCAAGGCCTGCTCATCAAGCCGGCCCGCTAGGGCATGTTTCGAGATGGGATATCTCCCAACAGTTTTGGGGTGAACGACCGGTCTGAAGCTCTCCGAGCGCCCGGCCAGCAGCACCACCGCCCTGTGACCAAGCGGGTTTCACGGCCTAACGCGCGGGTAGGCCCCTGCTATGGCATTAGCATTGATCACCGGCGCGTCCAGTGGAATCGGTCTCGAGCTAGCGGAGCTTTTTGCCCAGCGGGGATATGACCTGGTGGTGGCCGCCGAAAACGACGGCATTTACCCAGCATCCACCACGTTGTCCCGATGGGGTGTCGATGTGCGGCCGGTACAGGTCGACTTACGCACTCCTGAAGGCGTCGAAGAGTTGTTTCAGGAGGCCACAGCAGGTGATCGCACGCTCGATGCGGCCGCGCTGAACGCCGGCATCGGGGGCGGGGGAAGCTTCGTCGAGGGCGACTTGGCGCACGATATGTCGATCATCGATCTCAACGTGCGGTCGACGGTGCACTTGGCCAAGCTGGTGCTCCGGAACATGACCCGGCGTGGCGCGGGGAGGGTCCTGCTCACGTCGTCGCTGGCGTCGATGGCGCCCGGGCCCTTCGAGGCCGTTTATCACGCCTCCAAGTCGTTTGTGCAGTCCTTCGCCGGAGCCTTGCAGGACGAATTGCGTGATACCGGAATCACAATCACTTCTCTGCTGCCTGGCACCATCGAGACCAACTTCTTCAGTCGCGCGGGTATGGATGATACGCGTGCGGGGCAAAAGCCCAAGGACGACCCAGCTGAGGTTGCCAGGCAGGGCTTCGAGGCGATGATGCGCGGCGACCGCAAAGTGGTTGGCGGCTCGCTGACCACCAAGTCCGTCGGGGTGGCCTTGCGGTTCCTGCCTGATTCACTCAAGGCGGTCGCCAGCCGGATGAATTCCACGCCCGCCGGCCGGCGATAAAGGCTCCTCAGCCAAGCCCTTTCCTGCGGACGGCGTTTTCTAACAGGTCGGCGGTGGTTTCGATGCTCTCGGCGGGCTTGGTCATCCGGGTCGAGAGTTCGCGTGCCCTGGTCGCGTAGTCGGGGGCGAGGATGGTTCGCAGGTCCGCTACCAGCGATTCCGGGCTGGTGGCCGAAAAGCGGCGAGCAGTACCGACTTTCAGGCGCTTGATCTGTGCCCCCCAGTACGGCTGATCGGCCGAGCTCCACAGGGCCAGGGTCGGGATTCCGGCACGCAGGCTCGCGGCGGTGGTGCCCGAACCGCCGTGATGAACCACGGCGCGGCAGGCGGGAAAGATGGATGCGTAGTTCACGGGGCCGGCGAGCTTGACGTGATCGGGGTGCGGCACGTCACTGAAGTCCGTGCCGCCGAAGCAAATGAGCGCCCGCTCGCCGAGCTGTGTGCACGCCGTGCTGATCATTTCGACGGTTGCGGTAGGGGATTCGACCGGTATGCTTCCCGAGCCGAAGCAAATCGGTGGTGTCCCCGAGGCGATCCACGATGCGACACCGTCGTCAGCGTCCGTTGCCAACTCCATCGTGAGCGCGCCGACGAAGGGGCGCTGGTCGCCCCATGTCGCCCATTCGGCGGCCAGACCGGGGAAAAATACGTCATCGTAGGTCTGGATTTCGAGCCAACCGTGTTCGGCGATCCGTCGCTGCGAGCGACGTGTCGCCTCAGGCAGTCCGAGTCCTCGGCGCTGCGCGTTATCGACCTTCTTCGTTGAGCGCCAGAACAACCACTCGATCATCGTCATTGCCGAGCGGACCAATGGTGACGGCATGCTCGGCACCAGGTGGCCGTTGGCGCGCATGGGAAAGTGGTGCAACGAGGCCAACGGAATGTCGTAGTACTCAGCCACATTGGCGGCGGCCTGCTCGAAATTCAGGCCGGTGGAGAGTAGGTCGACGCCATCCGCCAACGATTTCAGCGTCGTGCTCACGTCGCCCCAGTACTTGATGAGCGGATCCCAAACTTTGGGCACCTGCCTGATCGGATTGCGGAAGAAATCCGCCCACATGTTCCGCAGGAATTCCTCGTCGAGGAACTCCTGCACCTTGGGGCCGTAAGGAACCGCTACGAGCCCGGTCGATTCGACGAAGGCAACCAGTTCGGGAGGGACGGCCAGGCGAACTTCGTGCCCTCTGCGCACCAGTTCGCGGCCCACCGCAGCGGAGGGTTCGATGTCGCCGCGAGTTCCGTAACTCGCCAGGGCAAATTTCATTACTGCTCCCTGCCTTGCAGTCGCCGTGCACCGGCGGCGTCAACGGTATCGAAGGTCATTGGCATCCGGCGAACCAAGGGATTCAGGCAAAGTGCCTCGTGCTGGCGAATTTTTCCAAGAGGTCGGCGGCTCTGTCGATGCTTTCGGCGGGTTTGGTCATCCGAGAAGACAATTCACGGGCGCGGGCGACGTAGTCGGGAGCCAGGATTTTGCGCAGGTCCGCGATCAGCGTTTCTCGACTGGTGTTCGAAAACGGCCGGGCGGTGCCCACTTGGAGCCGGTCGACCTGGCCGGCCCAGATCTTTTGATCGCTCATGCTCCAGAGGCTCAGTGTGGGTACCCCGGCGCGCAGGCCGGCGGCCGTGGTGCCGGCGCCGCTGTGATGCACCACCGCGCGGCACGCCGGAAACACCGCTGCGTAGTTCACTACGCCTACCACCTTGACGTGGTCGAACTGCGGGACGCCGGTGAAATCGGTTTTGCCGGAGCACACCAGTGCCCGCTCGCCTAGTTGCGCGCACGCCTCTCCGATCATGGTGATCGTGTCGGCCGGCGAATCGACCGCAGTGCTGCCGAAGCCGAAGCAGATCGGGGGAGTTCCCGAGGCGATCCACGCGGCGACGTCGTCGTCGGCGTCGGTCGTCAGCTCCATGGTCAGCGTGCCGATAAAGGGCCGCTGGTCTTGCCATTTCGCCCACTCGGCGGCCAGCCCGGGGAAGCACACCTCGTCGTAAGCCTGGATCTCCAGCGCGCCGCGGGCTGCCATCCGTTGCGGTGCGGGGCCCTTTGCCTTCGGTAGGCCGAAGGCACGGCGCTGCGCGTCCTCGGCCTTCTTCGTCACCCGCCACTGGGTCCAGTCCAGCGCCGTCATGGCGGACCGGACCAGCGGCGCGGGCAGGCCGGGGGAGAGCTGGCCATTGGGCCGCATGGGGAAGTAATGCATGGTGGCCAATGGAAGGTCGAGGTGTTCGGCCACGTTCGCCGCGACGCCCGGAAAACCCGGGCCGGTGAACACCAAGTCGGCCCCCTCCGACAGGGATGCCAGGGTCGCGCTCATCTCCGCCCAGGATTGGACAAGCATGTCCTGGGCTTCGCGCCACCGCCTTCTCACCTCCGGGAAATTCCAGACCTTACTGAGGAAGTCGGTGTCCCAGAAGCCGTCCTGCTGGTCGGGCCCGTAGGCGGCCGCCGCGAGCCCGGCCGACTCGACCAGCGCGACCAAATTGGGCGGCACGGCCACGCGCACGTCGTGCCCGCGCCGCTGCAGTTCGCGGCCAACGGCCGTGCAGGGCTCGACATCGCCGCGAGTTCCATAGCTCGCCAGGGCAAATTTCACGACGAGTCCTTCCGGTGGTCGTGCGTGTGGGCGACGGCAGAGGCCATTATCTACGGTTATTCAACCGGTGGGTGGCCCGACCGCTCACACAGCGCCGAGTCAACCGGAGACGAGTGCTCGGTCGGCCAGCGCACCCATTGCCGGTGCCAGCACCCGGGCGTACTCGGGCGTCAGATGGAACTCGTCCTCGTACACGAGAGTGTTGCCCACGATGGGCGGGCAGCGGTCGGCGGTGCAGAACAGTTCGGTGACGTCGGCATATTGCCCACCGCCAACTTTGGTCGCGGAGCTCTCAGCCGCGATACCCGGCTGATTAACCGCCGTCGACAAACCCGACGAGCAGGCCGTCGCATCGTCGAGGTGAAGGGATAGGCAGTCCGGCACCATCGAATGCAGGTCCGGGGTTGGCCCGAGTACCAATACGTTCGCGCCAGTGCCGCGTAGCTGCCGCACCAGGCGTGTAAGGCTCTCGGTCCACGCCGCCCCGTAGGGCGAGGATCCTGTGCCGCCGTGGCGCAACATGCCCAGCACCACCAGGCGTGGGCGCTCGCTTTGCAGTCGGGCGATGATCTGACTGCGCCACTGCTCGCACTCGGTGTAGTTGCGTTGACCGAAAACTTTGATCGGCAGGTCCAGCATCGGGCAGGCACCCTTGGTCAGGACCTCCAGCCGCCAGTGCCGCTGGGTTGCGACCTCCTGAAGCGCCGGGCTCCAGCTATAGGCATTCGAGTCTCCGACCAGGGCCACCGTGGTCTTCGAAGCAGTGTCGCCCGTCGCGCACTCAGGCTGGTCGACTTCTAAGAGGTTGCGCAGGCAGTCCTCTAGGCCGGGTGGCGCACTTTCGTGTGTTGCGCCGACCAGCGATGGATCGAGATTTGACGGCACGGCCTTCAGGTCGACGGATGCCGCAACAGCGGCCTGCACCTGCGCAAAAATCTGCTGGACCGCCGCGTCGTACGGCTCAATGTTCCGCCCGGTGGGCGGAGGCCCTGCCGCGACCCGCAATGCTGGGGCCGCCGGCCCGCGGCCGACCGGGGTAGGCACGACTACCAGCAGCGCCACGCCTACACAAACCGCCATCGCGGTGGCGACACCACCGAGAGCCAAACTGCGGGCGGCCGACCGGCGCAGCGAAGCGGAGTATCGGAAGGGGTTCTCGATGAAGCGCAACGTGAGCACGGCCAACCCCAAGGAGACGAGAACTGCCGCTAAGCCATCTATGGGCCCCAACGGACGGCCCAGCAACGGCGTCGCCAGCAGCAGCACCGGCCAGTGCCAGAGGTACCACGAATACGAAACCCGGCCGATCGCTCGCATGGGCCGCACCGCCAAGAGGCGGCCACACCCCCGAGAAGCCGTGGCGCAGCCCGCGCCGATCACCAGCGCCGTGCCGATCACTGGCAGCAGCGCAGCGGTACCAGGAAAGGGCGTGGTCGCGTCCAATTGGTTGCACGCCACCAAGATCAAGGCCAGACCAGCCCATCCCACGATCGCAGCTGGCAATGCCGGTAGCCGGCGCCATTGCGTGGTCGTAAGGGCCACCAGGCCGCCTACGGCCAATTCCCACGCGCGCGTGTGTAACGAAAAAAACGCCACGGGAGGCGCCGTCCGAGTAGTCACCCACGACATCGCGAACGACACGGCGGCGACCAGTTCAAGGACGAACACGTAAGGAGCCACCGACGAGGCATGTGCCGCACCTGCGCGCCGATGCGCACGCCGGATCAGCCACGCGGTACCAAGAATCAGCGCCGGCCACACGAGGTAGAACTGCTCCTCGACGCCCAGAGACCAGTAGTGCTGGAAGGGCGAGAGCGAAAGCTTGCTGATGTGAAAGTAGTCAACGCCTTGCAACGCGAATCGATAGTTACCGACATAAAGTGCGCTGGCGATGCCGTCGCCGATAACGCCTTTTACCTCCAGCGGGGACAGCAGCACAGCCGAGGCAATCGCAGTCACAACGCCGACGGTGGCCGACGCCGGCAACAGCCGGCGTGCACGGCCCCCATAGAAGCGGAGCAACCTGACGGTCCCGGCGGTGCTCGCCTCGCGCCAGAGCATCCCAGTGATGAGGAAGCCCGAGATGACGAAGAAAACGTCCACACCGACGAAGCCGCCACCCAATCCCGGTGCACTGCAATGGAAAAGAACGACGGCCAACACCGCAACAGCGCGCAACCCCTCGATATCCGGGCGAAATCCCGTCTGCGAGCGCTGATCACCACCCGCGGCATCACCAGCAACCGTTTTGGATGCGGTGGCGGAAGACGCTGCGGCAGGAGTCAGCGGTGGAGTTTGATCCTGGGTGTCGTCGTCTGTGGAGGTCATACCCATCCTTCTGGTTGTCTGCGTATTGTGCCCTAAGGGAAGCCGACAACCGCTCGTAATCGCCTACCAGCACTTATAGATCTGGCCGATGAGTGAATCTCTATGTTCGGCGGTGCGGAGGCGCTGCCGTCTGCGGCCGACCGCCGTGCGGGGCTCGACATCGCCGGAAGTTCCATCGCTCTTCAGGTCAGATTTCACGACGAATCGCTCCAGTGGCCGTGCCGCGGCAGCGGCAATGGCAACGATTATCTGGTTGTCAGCTGCTAACTCGCTTCCATTGGTTTCCGCCGCCGTGAATCGGCCGCCACAGCTCTTGTACCGACGGAAGCGACCGTTGGTAACGCATTCATGCTTGACCCCCAGCACCCGACTGCACGACACAGTTTGATGTAGCAGGTCGAACTTGTGCCGATGCAGTGCCCCCGTGTGGACGGTACTTGGCGACAACCAAACACCGGAGATCACGCGACTGGGCCTGTAAGGTGAGCGAGTAGCTGGCTGCAAAGCGCCCAATCGGATAGTGAGACGTATTGTGCGCGTTGACCAACACACGATCATCCTGGAGGGGAACCAGTGTTTCAACTTGCTCGACGAGTGGTTAACAACGACAAAATCGAGCTCATAGATCGGGCATTCACCTCTCTTGGCATCCAATCGTTCGCGGACTTGGGCGCTGTTTGGAGGGTCGAAGGCGCGTACACATTTCATGCGTTGGAGACACACCAGATAAAGGATGCAGCGCTGGTCGACCTCAACGTGACGCCGACCGTCAGCGCGCGGGCACAGTCCCATCCGCAGCTTCGCCTTGTCGGCGGCAATTTTGGCGATCAAGCCGTGGCCGACCAAGTTGGTAACATGGATGCGGTCTTCTTGTTCGATGTATTGCTGCACCAGGTGTCCCCTGACTGGGATGCAATACTCGAAATGTACGCAAAGCAGACGAATTCGCTGTTGATTTATAACCAGCAGTGGACGGGTTCGGAAGAAACTGTCCGCCTGCTGGATTTAGGCGAGAAAGAATACTTCCGTAACGTGCCGCACAGTCGGCGAATAGACGAGTACGAAAACCTTTTCGAGAAGCTTAGTGAGAAGCACCCTGAAATGGACAGGCCGTGGCGTGACTTCCCCGGCATTTGGCAGTGGGGCATCACAGACACCGACCTCGAGGCGAAGGTCTCTCAGCTCGGGTTTAAGCTGGTATACAAGAAGGACTGCGGCCGCTTTGGCAGGTTGCGGAACTTCAGGAACCATGCCTTCATTTTTACACGCGAATAGCTATGCGATGGAATTGCACACCTACATCTGATATCGACTACTGCGTAATGCGTTAGCACTGGTCCGGGACGAGTTTGTATCGCTTTTTGCGGGAGGCATTGGTGCAAAAGATTGCAGCCGGAAAACTACGCAGGGTAAAGCCGGCCGTACTGCGACCTGTATGCGGCGGACGATCGCACTCGCGGCCGACCCTCGCGTTTGCTGTCGCACTGCAATTAAATCCGAAGCTGCAAGGCAATCCATGATCAGCACCAACGACTGCCGGCTGATCGATCTACCCAAAATTCACGATCCACGGGGCAACCTCACCTTCATCGAATCGGGGGAGTATCTGCCCTTTGAAGTAGAACGCGCCTTCTGGATTTATGACGTCCCGGGCGGCTCAATGCGCGGAGGCCATGCTTACCGGACAGGCCAGGAGTTGATACTTGCGCTGTCAGGGAGTTTCGAGGTCACCTTGGACGATGGCTCCCATCAAGTGCGTTACGTGTTGAACCGGTCTTACCATGCTCTTTTCGTTCCTAACCTCATATGGCGGGAAATGATCAACTTCTCCACGAACTCGGTGGCGCTCGTCCTCGCTTCTAACCCATTCACGCCTGCCGATTACGTACGCGATTATGGTGACTTTCTACGGCTCAGGAATGAGCAATGAGTCGCGTAGACGAATGCAGATTGGTGGATCTGGACAAAATCGAAAGTACCAGCGGCGCTCTGTCTCCCCTATATGGCGAGGTCCACGTCCCTTTTGCAATCAAGCGGGTCTACTACCTTTACGACGTTCCTGGTGGTGCAGAGCGCGGTGGCCACGCACATCGAGAGTTGCAACAATTGATCGTTGCAGCTTCGGGGTCGTTCGCCGTCACCCTCGACGACGGAGAGAACCAACGGACCGTTTCACTCGACCGCTCGTATTATGGCCTTTACCTGCCGAGCATGATCTGGCGCGAAATCACCGGCTTCTGCACCGGAGCCATATGTTTGGTGTTCGCCTCGCTACCCTACGACGAACGCGACTACATCCGAGACTATGGGGACTTCTTGTCGATGGTCCGCGCCCGTGCCGATGGGGGTGATATCGGTTGATCGGGCTACGGCCTGTCGGCCGCGTAGTCGAAGCAAGGAACCGTCATGCCTGACGTCCCTGCACAGGTGCCCTTTCTCGATGTTCGCGCCGCCACCCAGGAACTCGATGCACCTGTGCGGGAAGCAGTCGAGCGGGTCGTGCGCAGCGGCTGGTACGTACTTGGCGAAGAGACGGCGGCGTTTGAGCGGGAGTTTGCTGAATTTACGGAGGCCCGACATGCCGTTGGAGTTGGCAATGGCTTGGATGCTATTACTCTGGCATTGAAAGCGCTTGGGGTCGGGCCAGGCGATGAAGTTATCGTTCCGGCACATACTTTCATCGCCACATGGATCGCGGTGGCACACACCGGTGCTCGGCCAGTGGGCGTGGAGCCGGTCGTCGGCCAGTGGAACCTTGATCCCGCTCGCGTAGCTGAGTCCATTACCCCGCGCACCCGTGCCCTCGTTCCCGTACACCTCTTCGGCCAACCCGCGGATCTTGCTGAACTTCTCGACGTGGCGAAGAAACACGGGTTGGCGGTGGTAGAGGACGCGGCGCAGGCGCATGGGGCGCGCTACAGCGGCCGGCGCATTGGCGCTCACGGCGACGCGGTGGCCTGGAGCTTCTATCCTGGGAAAAACCTTGGGGCGCTTGGTGACGGGGGAGCCGTAACTACCGACGACGCAGGTATTGCTGCTCGTGTCCGGTCACTCGGGAACTATGGCAGCAGCAAGAAATACGTTCATGACCTGCTTGGAGCGAATTCACGGCTCGACGAGATCCAAGCTGCGGTATTGCGCATCAAATTGCAGCACCTCGACGACTGGAATGCTCGTCGGCAAGCGATCGCAAAACGCTACACCGACGAACTCGCGGACGTGCCCGGCCTCGGAGTGCCCGCGGTCGCGCCTAATCGAGAGCATGTGTGGCATCTCTACGTCGTCGACCATGCATCTCGCGATAATTTACAGAAGTACCTGATTACCAGAGGGATTCAGACTCTGGTGCACTACCCGATCCCACCGCACAGGTCTGGTGCGTTTGCATCACTAGAGCTCGGCGAGGGTGCCTTCCCCATCACAGAGCGGGCGGCGCGAACTCACCTGAGCCTGCCCATTGGCCCCCATCTGCGGGACGAAGACATCTCCCGCGTGGTTGACGCCTGCCGATCGTTTACGTCAAGTCCGGACAACGGCGACGCGACGTGACGTGACGTGGGTTTTTGGCCGTAATGGCTTGCGGGCGCGGTCCTGCCGGTAAACGTAAGAATCGCCCGATCCGAGGCGGCACGTTTTCTCGTGGCGGTTGCCGGTCTCAGTCGCGACACGGTTAGCGATAATCGCCAATAAATATTAGCTACGTCCATGCGTTTGAACGGTTCCAATCCGCTAGCGCCGTGAGGCACGCGTGCGCGGCGCTCCTCCCCGCCACACGCGCGGCCCCGATTTGCCGCGGAAGATCTGCGACGCGGGCAAGTTGCTAGGTGGACTCAGCGCCTGGCGGAAGGCTGGATCCAATGTTGCTACGGTGACCCAGGTCTGGTAAGCCATCGGCATTCAATCTGAACGGCTGCCAGCTGTGGGATGCGCTGTGTGCCAGGCGCATAGCAGTCAACTTTGCAGCGGCGGGCTTAGCCGAGCGCATCAAGACTTCACCGTGTCTTCTAAAGCCTTTGGACGTGGCCTGCTTTCGTGCAACCAAGAGTGTCGCCATATCGCCCCGATAACTGCTGGAAGGACGAGTTGAACAGTGAGCCACCGGATTTCGTTGCGGGTGAAGTTCGTAAATGTGGGCGTGCCCTATTGCCGTCATTTCTGACGCACGCGTAAGATCTCGCCTTGATGAGCACGCGTCGACGCACTGCCGCGACCAGAGCCGCAGTGTCTCATCCGTTCCATCCGAGGACAGTGCAGACCCATCACATTGATGCGGCGATGAAAACGAACAACTCGCTAGGTAGCACCGTTCCGCTCGCTCGATGGCATGAAGCGTTTTTCGAACCGTCAGACGCCCGATGCCGCGCCGTTGCCCCGCGTCGCCTCTCAATCGCAAGGACGTACCCTTGAGTGTTCACGCCGCAGCCACGGGGACCAGAGGCCGACCGGTCGCCTTATTCGTTCTCGGCATGCCTCGGTCCGGAACGTCGGCGCTCACGCGTGTCCTCTCGCTGTGCGGCGCTACGCTTCCGGCCGAGCTCGAAGTCGCCGACTCCTATAATCCGCGTGGCTACTGGGAACCGCGTGAGACTCACCATCTCAACGGCCATATGCTGCGCCGCCACTACAGCACCGATGCCGACCCGTCACTGCGTTTGCAGGAAGACGGCGCGATCGGTGTCGAAGAAAAGACCGCCTTCATCGACAAGATTAAGGCTTTCCTCACGACGCTGCCGTACGCGCCACTTGTAGTGATTAAAGACCTCTATATAACGGCACTTTCGGAGATGTGGTTTGCGGCGGCGCGACAGGCAGGATTCGACATCGCGGTCGTGGTCGCCTTGCGCCGCCCACAGGAGGTCATCGCGTCAGTTGCGGCGAGTCGGAGGCTCTCACCGGAGCTTCCGCATGCGCTTCCGAGCGCCATGTGGCTCAAGTACAACCTTCTGGCCGAGCGGAATACGCGCGGCGTGCCACGCGTATTTGTCGAATATGCCAACCTTCTCGACGACTGGCGCCGCGAAATTAAACGGATTTCCGCTGCGCTCGGAATCGACCTGGCCCATCGCGATGAGCGCGCAATCGACGAGTTCCTCACGAGGGATCTTCATCGCAATCGCGACTACGGTCCGGTGCCGGAGCCATTCGGCACAGATTGGGTTTCCACCGTCTATCAGGCGGCCCGAGCGGCCGCGCGTGACGAGCCCTGGCAAGAGTCCGCGCTGAATCGTGTTTACGACGCCTATCGGGCGAGCGAACATGCTTTCCGAACGGCCTTCAGGGATTTCAGCGAGGATTTCCGGGACCAAATGCCTCCGCCCCACGCAGTGCTCCTGCGCCTCTTACCGCGACGTAACGTGATCATCGAGCTACGTCGTCACCGCGGTGTTCGCGGCTTGAGTATCGAGGTGCGTCGCCGCCGCGATGCCCGCTGACTGCTCGGGAGACGGCAACCCGCTCGCGCGTTCGGGACTTCGGGGCCCTGGAAGGCGACCTCTGACGACGTGTGCTGCGATAGGGCGGACACAGTAATCATCACGGGCGACGTCAACCAAGCCGACTCTTCAATTCGGCTTGGTACGGCTGACGCGTATGCGACCCTGGGCTTTCCGATTGATCGTCGGGTGGTTTGACATGATGGCTTCCAGGGGGATGAACACAGCTTTCTTTGTCTAAGTGAACGCGCTATACGATGCCAACGACCCAACGCGCTCCCACTCTCGCTGGGCCTGGGGGCCCACGCCTGACTGGAATCGACGAGGACGGGATTCAACCGATGACCCGCGAGTACACCCAGGCCGCGCAGGCCCTCATCGAGACGCAGGCCCGCTTTGCGCGCGGCAGCATTGAACGGGCCAGCGTCGAGTTCGGTTCTGAATGGGACAACGCCTTCGAGCAGCTACTGGCCCGCGTCTACCGTGATCCACTGGCGATGGCCGACGCGGTCAAGGGTTATGCCGCCTTTGCAGTGGACTCGATGCGCCGCCAACGGCGCTTCGAGGCGGAACGCGAATACCCTGCCAAGACGTTCGCCGAGGCTGCGCAAGAGGTTTACCTGAACGATGAGTACATGCACACGCAATACTTGCCGGGGCTGCTGCTCTCTCATTACCTATGGCCGCATCACTACCTGCAGTTGCAGTATTTCGAGCGGTTCTTCTTGCCCTCGCTGGCTAAAGAGGCCCAACCCCGTTTTGCCGAGGTCGGTATCGGCACAGGTGTGTACTCCCGCACTGCTTTGCAGGCAGTGTCGAAGGCGGAAGGCCTTGGTTACGACCTGAGTCCGGTCTCGGTCCGCTTCACCCGCGCTCACCTCGAGGCTTTTGGGCTGTTGGATCGCTATGACACCAGCTTGCGCGACGTTATCGCGCAGCCACCGGAAGACCAAGTGAGTCACGTGATCTGCGTGGAGGTGCTTGAACACCTCGAAGACCCCGTGGCGTTACTGCGAGCCCTGAAGAACATGACGGCCCCCGCCGGCAAGCTCTTCATCACCGCCGCGCTCAACGCCGCCAACGCCGACCACATTTACCTTTACCGAAATGCCGAGGACGTCCTCGCGCAAGCCGAGGAAGCGGGCCTCCACGTGGAGCACTACTACTTCGCCAACGCCTACCCAGCTCCGACGCGGGGCGTGCCCGTCCCCGGCGCGATGGCCATGGTGTGCACCCCGGAGCGCTGAGCTTCATGGCAGACATCACCCTCGAGGGCGAGTTCGTCACCCTGCGTCCGATAGCGGTGGATGACGCTTCACTGACCCTTACGTGGCGCAAAAGCGCGCGCGCGGCCAACTTGAACGTCCCTCCGCAGAGCCTCGAGCAGCAAACGAATTGGATCGCCACGCGGCCCGACTCGGAATATAACTTCATCATTGAGCTAAAAGATGGCCGTCGCGTAGGTATGGTCTCTCTGACTGGCGTCGATACCACGCACCGCCGTGCTGAACCGGGACGCTTCTTAATCGGGGACGAAGAGGCAGTGCGCGGCCTGCCGGTAGCGGTAGAGGCCATGAAGCTCGTGTACGAGCTGGCGTTCGGCAAGCTGGGATTACAACGAGTGCATGGATCTGTCGCGTCCGACAACAAGCTCATGATCAAGTGGCAGAAATTCATGGGGATGACCGAAGAGGGGCGGTTGCGTAACCACTATTTCATAAACGGAAAATTCCAGGATGCGGTAATTTTTGGTTTGCTGGCCGAAGAGTACGCGGCAAAGACGAAGCCAAATATGGAGGTCTTTATCAAAGCGGCAAGAAAGGCGAAGTGAGGTGCGTTTAGGAACGCTTGTTGCCAACACGCCCGTCCCGCGTGTCGGTCGGGCAGCGTGGGCGGTTCCGCGGGCAAAAATCAAGAGATGCAACGGAGTCCAAGCATGAGCAACAAAGAAGCAGTCGAACGCATCATTTTTCAGGCTCTCGAAACGTTGAACAAAGAGCGCGCGTCGGATGAGCAGATCGACGTCGGTCCTGGCACGGCCCTTTTTGGACCCGATGCGTCGTTGAATTCACTTGAACTCGTCTCAGTCATGGTCGACATCGAGACGCTGTCCGCCGACGAATTCGGCCAGCCCGTCAGCCTGACAGACGACGCAGCTATGGAGCGCGATCCGGTTCCATTTCTGAACGTCTCGACACTGACCGCCTACATCCTCGAACTGCTGGGCGACTGAGTAACGGCGATGTCCGCAAGCTATGACGAAAAGGTGGTGTTGGTAACCGGCGCGCGTCGGGGCCTGGGCGCCGTGGTCGCTGAACATTTCGAGCGGCGCGGGGCCCAAGTGGTGGGGTTTAGTCGCCATGTCGATGAAGTTCCCAAGTCGGACCGTCGCTACGACGTAGCCGTCGACATCGGGGACGCAAGTTCAGTCAGCGCTGGTTTCGAAGAAATTCGCAAACGTTTCGGCAAGCTGGACATCTGCGTCAACAACGCTGCAGTGCTGACCTCGCAGTACGCGATGATACTGCCGGCCGCGTCGGCCCAGGCCATGGTCGAAACGAATATATTAGGCACGTTCCTCGTCTCACGCGAGGCCGCGAAGCTCATGCGCAAGGGTAAATGGGGTCGCATCGTCAGCGTGAGCTCGATGGCCGTGAGCCTAGAGCCAATGGGCGACTCGGTCTACGCTGCCACCAAGGCTGCGGTCACCACTCTCGCCAACATAATGGCAAAGGAACTGGCCACCACCAACATCACCTGTAACACGCTCGGGGTCAGCGCCTTCGAAACCGACATGTTAAGCCAGCTACCGCGCGATAAAGTCAATGCCGTGATCGCCGCCCTGCCGCTTGCGCGCATGGCGACGCGTGAAGACGTGGCGCATGTGCTCGATTTCTTTTGCGGGCCTGGCAGCGGGTGTATTACTGCGCAGACGGTGTACCTCGGCGGGGTGCATTGAGATGCTGATATCGCGTTCAACATCGTTTGTACCGCGCCTTCGACGCTGCAGCACCGAGGCGGCCTGACAGAAATGACTACCAGCGCCGACGCTTTGCAAATCGTGGCAAACCAAGGCTTTTCCTCAAACACGTACCTTTTAGCCTCTGGCGCACCTGGTCGTTGTGTGATCGTCGACCCAGGACTGGATTCCGCGTCGTTGGAGAAGAAGCTGAACGACCTCGACTGGGCCCCTGAAGCTGTGCTGTGCACTCACGGTCACTTCGACCATGTAGGCGGAGCGGCTCAACTGCAATCGCAGCACCACATCCCTGTCTACCTTTGCGCGGCCGATATAAAAGCGGCCAAAATGTCTAACTTCATGATGGCCGCTTTTAAGATCGAAAAGCGCATCGAACTGCCGGATTTCCAGTTGATAGAGGGCGAGGACTCACGTCTAGAATGCGGCGGGCGGTCGTTCCTCTTTCATTCAGTGCCGGGTCACACCCCCGGCAGCGCTGTGATCGAGGTGGATGGTTTGCTCTTCTCTGGAGACTCGCTGTATGCCAAGCGAATTGGCTTATCTCAATTGCCTGGCGAGGACTCGCGGACGCTGCGCCGCTCACTGCGTCGCCTGTTCACCCGTGTGGGCGACGAGATGCTCGTACTACCGGGACACGGCGGCAGCGCGACGCTGAAAGACATTCACGAAAAGAACCACAAGCTGCGCGAGTTCATGGCGGAGATCGATTGACCCGCACTGCATGCCGACGTAGCGCACGCCTGTCACTGAGAGGGTTGCAAGCCTTTACGCTATGAACACTGTTCCGACTTCTGCCGTCCCAATGCCCGCCGTTTCCATCGTCGGAGTGGGCCACCACCTGCCTGCGCGAGTGGTCGGCAACGACGAGCTGTGCCAGAAGCTGGACCCGGCACAAGCCATTACGCCCGAGTGGATCGAAGAAAAAACTGGTATCCGCCAGCGCCGTATTGCAGACCCGCAAGACACCGCGTGGGGATTCGCAGTGGCCGCAGCTAAGCAAGCGATGGCGATGGCGCAAGTCACCGCCGAGCAACTCGACGTCATTATCTGTTGCACCTTCTCGGGGGACTACATCTATCCGCCGGTCTCCGCCAAGGTGCAGCAGCAGCTCGAGGCAAAGCACGCACAGATCTACGACGTGCAAGCCAACTGCTCGGGCTTCGTTACAGGGTTGACGGCAGCGTCCGATCGCATGAAGGTGGACGACACTGTGCGCTACGCGCTGGTTATCGGCGTTGAAATGCTCAGCCGCTACATCGATGGCAGCGACGTCAACACCGCCATATACCTCAGTGATGGCGCCGGTGCAGCCGTACTGAGCCGAGTGCAGCAAGGCGGCATCCTCCACTCCGCCTTCCACACGGACAGCTCGAACTTCGATGCCGTGCGCCAGCGCGGCGGAGGCTCGATGTTTCCCACGAACGGTCGGCCGTTCGATCGCGCGGTGGACTTGATGGAGATGAACGGTATTGCGACGTGGAAGCAGGCCATCACCCATCTGCCCCCCACCATTCGCAAGGCAGTCGCCAAGTCGGGCTACGAGATCAGCGACATCGACTTCGTCGTGTTTCACCAGGCGAATCTGCGCTTGATCGAATACCTCGTGAAAAAAATGGGCTTCGGTTTGGATAAGACATATGCCAACGTCGCCGAGGTGGGTAACACTGGCTCGGCATCGCTTGCAATCGCACTGAGCGAAGCGGTGCACAAACGCAAGTTGAGCCGAGGCCAGCGCGTGGTGCTAGCCGGCGTGGGCGCGGGGTTCAATTTCGCGGCGAGCGTATGGGATTGGACTTTGGAGATACCGCAATGAGGCGGGTCGCGCGAATGTTTGTCCACCGAGCTGGTGCGCATCCGTTCCTCGGCTCGGCCGGTGTGGTGATCGACCGAGGATTGCGATGACCGTGTTCACCAATTTTGACGACGTAAAAGAGGGCGACACTGCTTCGGTGGTCAAGACCATCACCGATGTCGACATTCGAAGGTTCGTCGAGCTCACCGGGGATGACAACCCCCTGCACGTAGATGCCGAGTTTGCGAACCGCACGCCCTTCAAAGAGATCGTCGTCCATGGCATGCTGGGCGCTTCGTTCATCTCAACCGTCATAGGCACGAAACTTCCAGGGCCAGGCGCGTTGTGGGTATCGCAGTCATTCGACTTCAGCTTGCCGGTGCGCCTAGGTGACACGCTCAGCGTGGCCTGCACCGTGGTGCGCAAACACGCCCGCGACCGCCTGCTAGAGCTGGACATGCGGATCACCAACCAACACGGCCAAACGGTGTTAAAAGGCCAGGGCAAGGTCAAGCTGCTTGAAGCGCCCGAGGCCAAAGTTGTGACACCGAAGCCGACGCTCAAGGTCGCCATCGTCACCGGCGGGGGCGGGGGTATCGGTAGCGCGATCTGTGAAATGCTCGCCACTGATGGGTACTCCCTTGTTGTCAACTATCTGAACAGCCGCGATCGAGCCGATGCGCTGGTGCGCCAACTAAACACAATCGAGCCCCCTGAGACGCGTGCGGTAGCAGTACAGGCGGACGTGTCCACTGCGGAAGGGTGCGCGCGACTGAACGACGCCGCGAGACGGCACTTTGGGGGAGTGAGTGCGCTGATCAACGCCGCCTCGCCACGTATCGTCCCCAAGCCGCTCGCTGAGATGCGCTGGGCCGAAGTGCAAGAGCATCTCGATGTACAGGTTAAAAGCGCATTCCTGTCGGTCCAAGCGGTCGCGCCGCTTATGGCGGATAACGGGGGAGGCCGCATCGTTTGCATTACATCGGAATCCATCGACGGCGCCCCCGTGAGCGGGTGGACGGCTTACGCCACGGCCAAGGGCGCTCTGGCGACGATGGCGCGGTACCTCGCCGCAGAGCTTGGCCCGCAGGGGATCACGATCAACTGCGTCTCCCCGGGTATGACGGACACCCGATTTATCAGCGGCATTTCTGAAAAGCAGCAGTTGATGACAGCGCGTCTAAAACCGTTGCGCCGCTTGGGTACGCCGGAAGATACGGCGGGGCCGTCGCCTTTTTGCTATCCGACCAGGCCTCCTACATCACGGGGCAAAGCCTGAAGGTGAATGGCGGGGGAACGATGTCGTGAGTGCTGCTCGCACTGAAGCCTTGGAGATTCTGCGCGACCCAACCGCGGCCATGACCGATGTGCTTAAGGCGTTGTCCACTCTTGACAAGGCAAAACATACCGGCCAGACGGTCAAGCTCGGAATCGCCGCCAACATCTCGGTAGAGCTTCTGGGCACGTATCTCCGTCGCTATGCGTACATCGCGGACGTCAAGTTGGAAGTGATTACGGGCTCCTACGACGATCTGCTGAACGACGTCACGGACTTTGTGAGCCAGGGCGTTGACCACGTGCTTGTGATCCCATTTTTCGACAACCTCTACGCTGCGTGGGAATCTCAACTCGATGGGCTCACGACCAATGAGCAGCAGGAGAGAATGCAGGCCTGGCTCTCCAAACTCAAGCTCGCAGTGGGCCAAACCGCTTCCGTAGGCCGTTTGACGCTTGCCGGCGCCCATCTGTGGAACTCCAGGCCTTACGGAGCCGCAGGGGAGTTGCTGCTCGAATTCAATCGTGCAATGAAGGCCTTGGCGGACGGGCAAGCCAACGCGCAGTTTTTCGACACCGCGGGGATCGTGACTCACCTCGGGGAGAAAGCCGCGTTAGACGCGCGGTTCTATTACTCGGGCAAGGCCCCGTATACCCCCGCCTTCTTTGATGAGTTCGCGCGCCGCTTCGCGCTGGCCACGCGTGGCTTTGATTCGTACTTCTACAAAGTTGTGGCATTGGACTGCGACAACACGCTGTGGGGAGGCATCGTCGGCGAAGATGGGCTGACCGGCATCGGGCTCGATCCGTACGACTACCCAGGCAATGTCTTTTGGACGGTGCAGCAACAGCTTCGCCAGCTTGAATCAAGCGGGGTTTTGCTCTGCCTGTGTACTAAGAACAACGCCGCAGATGTGGACGAGGTATTTGCGACGCACCCTAACGCGGTGCTGAAGGACGAACACTTCGCGGCCAAGAGGGTGAATTGGGAGCCGAAGGTTGCGAACCTGCAAGCTCTGGCGAAGGAGCTAAACCTTGGAGCCGAGAGTTTCATCTTCATCGATGACTCCGTATTCGAGTTGGAGGCCGTTCGCACACAGTTACCCCAAGTCAGGGTGTTCCAGGTCCCGAAAAAGTTGAGCGACTACCCGGCGATGCTTCGCGACGTGGCCGCGCTCTGCGTGGCCGGCGGGGTAATCAGCGAGAGCGAAAGCAAGACTCGTCACTACAGACAGCTGGCCGAGTCATCCGCCGCGCAAGCGAACTTTGCCAATCAAGAGGATTACCTGCGCTCGTTGGACTTGGAGGTGCGCATCTACCGCGACGCGCGCGAGCAGATTCCCCGCATAGCCGAACTGACCCAAAAATCAAACCAGTTCAATTTGACTACGCGCCGTTACACTCCGGGCGAAGTTGTGGCGCTAATGGACCGCGCGGACAGTACCGTGTACTCGTTTGAGGTTAGCGACCGGTTTGGGAAGTGCGGCGTCACAGGCGTGATCGTGGTGGACTTCACCAGCGAACACGCCGTGGTAGACGCGTTCTTGATGAGTTGCCGTGTGATCGGACGGGGGGTTGAGTTTGCTGTGTGGCGTGCCGTCCTTGAAGACTCACGAATACACGGTAAACGCGCCTTGTCGGCGAGTTATCTGCCCACTGCGAAAAACACACAGGTGGCAGACTTCTTTGACCGGCTTGGCCTCTCAAAGGTGGAAGAATCCGAGGACGGTTGCCGCCGTTACGAAATCCAACTGGACGACTTTCGGCCGGCGGATAGGGATTGGGTGGAGTTGATTGATGGTTGATCAGGCGAAGATCAAAGAGGTGATGGCCGCGGTTCTGGGAGTGGACGCGTCCACGATCAGCGAGGACGCCAGCATGGACAGTATCGAGAGTTGGAACTCGCTACGTCAGATGAGTTTGGTGCTGGCGCTCGAAGAAGAGTTCGGTGTGTCGTTTCCAGATGAAGACGCCGCGAACGCGACCTCGTTCAAGCTTTTGTCGTTAGTACTACAAGAGCAGGTCGCCTGAACGCGAATGCCCTTCCAGAAAGGCTCTTCGTGGATGCCACAATGGATTGGCTCATCGAGCGCTTCGTAAGTGCAGGTGAGAGAACGGCTTTCATTCACCACGGCACGCCGTTCAGTTATGGCCAGATGGTTGATCGCATCTCCAGCCTGGAACTCCAACTTCGGCAGGCCGGCGTCGGGCACCATGAAACGGTGGTGGTTCTGGCTGACTACGCGCCTGAAGTTGTGTGCATGCTGCTGGCCCTCGCGAGGCTTCGTGCAACCGTCGTGCCCATGACGCGCGGGTCGGTGATTGAAGAGGATGAGGTGCTCAGCATCTCAGGCTGTACCCGCCGGATCACCTTCTCCCCGAACGGCATTACTTGGGAGATGGAAACACATTCTCTGCCCGTCACCAACCAGCTGATGACTGAATTCCGCCGGACGAAAAACCCAGGCCTGGTGTTGTTCTCATCTGGATCGACAGGCAAGCCTAAAGGAATGCTGTATGACTTTTCGCGTGTCGTGGACCGGTTCAAGGTACAGCGCGCGCCAGTCGTGGCGGTTCCATTCCTCCTGCTTGACCATTTCGGTGGCATTAACACCATCCTTGCCATCACCAGCAGCCTGGGCACCGTGGTTACGACCGAGGACCGTCTCCTGCCGACCATATGTGCGGCAATCGAGAAGTACAGCGTCGACCTGCTGCCGACAACTCCATCATTTCTGACCATGCTCGCGGCGACCGACTTGCCGACGCGTTACGACCTGAGCTCCTTGAAGCGCATCACATATGGCACCGAAACCATGCCGCAAGCCACCCTGGATCGCATCCGTGAGCGTTTCCCCAACGTCGAATTGCAGCAGACGTACGGACTTTCGGAGGTTGGTGTGCTGCGATCTCAGTCACGCCCCGATGGCTCGCTCTGGGTGCGAATTGGGGGACAGGGCTTCGAGACCCAGGTGCGCGAAGGGATATTGTGGGTTCGCTCCGAGTTCCGCATGCTCGGCTACCTCAACGCCCCGTCTGCCTTTGATCACGATGGCTGGTTCAACACGCAGGATCGTGTGGAAGTCGATGGCGAGTGGTTCAAGATCTTGGGCCGCGTGACCGATCTAATAAACGTGGCGGGGCAGAAGGTGTACCCAGCTGAGGTCGAAGATGTCATTTTGCAACTACCAAACGTCACTGACGTGGTTGTTAAGGGCGAGAAACACACACTGCTCGGGCAGATCGTGGTCGCACACGTGGCGCTCACCGAGCCCGAACCGCTGTCGGAGCTACGTGCACGTGTGCGTTCGGCGTGTCTATCCAAGCTCACTGACTACAAGGTGCCGGCCAAAGTGGTGCTGATGGAGGCGGAAATGTATTCCGCAAGGTTTAAGAAAGTACGCAGATAGACGTCGGGACTACGGCTCGTTCCATTTCAGGTTGGCACGGAGCCGCCGAGCTCGGGCGAACTCACGGACGGGGGCGAGCAGCAACGTTTTCATCCGTGAGGCTCTGTCCGGCCCGTAGACAATGACTTCTAGAGCTCGTAGCAGCCAGACGGGCGCCCACCACATTCCCGCGGTAAGTCGAATCATGATGGGTGATGCGGGATCAACGATAACCCAGGTCAGAAGGCGCAGCCGGTCAAGCCACCAGGGTCGTGCCTCGAAAGTTTGCACCGTAAACGGGGAATGTTGCCGTACCGAGAGTTCTTGCGGGACAAAGCAAGCCGCCGATCTCAGCAGCATACGCAACCAGAGGTCCAAATCCGATAGATGAGCGATGTCGGAGCGGATGCCTCCTGCGTCGAGCGCCAGCTGGCGCCGGAACATAACGTTGGTGGGCTCTCCTATCCAGTTAGTTGCGAGGCCCTGCAACGCCATTTGCATGACTAACGACTGACCGTCGTTGTGTTCTTGCAAGTTCCGAAAGCGCGTATGCAGTGTGCCGCATCGGCGTAGCCACTCGAGGTCATCCGTCAACACGCGCCGAGGCGCGAAAGCCAGTCCGACAGAGGGATCATCGAAACAACGGGCGAGTGTCCGAAGAGCTCCCGGAAGCAACCAGTCGTCGCCGTGCACGTATTGGATGTAACTGCCACGCGCGAGTTCCAAGCACTTGATGTGGTTTCCGTGCGCGCCCAGATTGGACGTGTTGCGTATCAGCCGGTCTCCGGGGCGTAGCATCTTTTCGGCGATGGCGACACTATCGTCCGGTGAGTTGTCGTCAACGACGATGAGCTCGTATTCAGCGTCTTGATCCAGGATGCTCCGCAAACAACGCTCGATCGTCGCGCCGTTGTTGTACATCGGTACGCACACCGAAATAATCGGGGTGATTGGCGAACCCTCAGCGTTGGAATTTACCGATACTGATGTCGATACATCGTCAGGCAATGTGGTGAGAATCCTTCCGGCCATAGCTGCGGTTGGGTGCCTGCCCTGGAAGAACTTCATAGACAATGCGTGTCGGGTTCGGCCGCAGCACCGCGAGACGGGCTTTCGTCGTGCGTGAAGACCCGAGCATCGCGGTGGGCACAGGCGTCTTCCGAGTAGCCCTGAATCGGATACTGCGAGCTCCTACGGTGCCAGGCGGCGCCGGATGTACGAGCTTGTTGCTGTCGGCCATCATCAGGACAGGCACGCGGTGAGCGTACACCGGCGCTCGCAGCCCTCGTCGAATTTCGACGGTGACGGCGAAGAGCGGCGTGCTTTTCGGTTGGCTATCGCAATGGGCGCGCAAGATCAGCGCGAAACCGCCTCGCCCGGGCGAACTCACTAGCGGGCGCCGCGAGCAACGCCTTCAGCCGCGAGGACCGCTGAGGTCCGAACGCCGTCACTTTGAAGAGCAGTCCCAACCAGACAAGTGCCCACCATGGCAGTGCAGCGGCTCGGACAGCGCTGGTGGATGCCGGGTCCACGATCATCCACGTCAGAATGCGTAGCTGGTCCAGCCAGTGCCGATGGGCCTTGGTGATGTTGGCCGACTCGGTGGTTGCGGTGTGATGACGTACCGAGAGCTCTTGCGGTACAAAGCAAACCGCTGATCGCAGCATCAGACGCAACCAGAAATCCAAGTCCACGGTCTGATAGACGTCGTCCCGTAAGCCTCCCGCGTCCGCCGCCAGCCGCCGCCGGAACATCACGCAGCTCGGTTCGCCGATCAAATTGGCGCTTGCGCCCCATAGGGCCACGATCTGCAGGACCAACGACGACCCGCGATTTCGCTCCCGAAGCCTCACAAAATAGACGTGCAGCTTGCTAGGTGCCCGCCGCCGCTCGCTCCAAGGGAGATCGTCGGTCTGCACCCGTCGGGGTGCGAAGGCCATCCCGACGTCAGAGTCGTCAAAAGATCGGGCCAGTGTCTGCAGGGCTCCTGGGAGCAACCAATCGTCTCCGTGCAGAAACTGGATGTAGTCGCCACGGGCAAGTTCCAAACATCTGTTGTGGTTTCCATTCAAGCCCAGGCGAGCGTCGTTGCGTATCAAGCGGTCTCCGGCGCGGAGCAATGTCGCGGCTGTAGCGGCGCCATCGTCTGTCGACTGGTCATCAACGATGACGATCTCGAACTCGACGCCAACCTGATCCAGGACGCTACGTAGACAGCGCTCGATTGTCGCCGCGTTGTTGTACATCGGCACGCACACCGAGATCAGCGGCGCGGCCTGCGCATCGTCGATTCGGTCAGCGGCCGCGGGTTCGAGGCCCGAAGCGGGAGGGCAAGGCTGGTCGGCGGGACCGGTCACGCGCTGGACTCCGCGGACAACCGGTATCCGCGCACCGCAAGCGGGAGGAACACGGCGAGCAGCACGACAGCCCAAATCAAAGTTGTCACGAAGGGCGCACCGATTGGACCGCCATGGGCTAATGACCGCATGGTCTCGATAGGCGGCGATATCGGCTGCATGCGGATCAATGGCTGAGCCCAATCCGGGAACAGCTTGATTGGAGTGGCACCGGGATTGACAAACGCGAGCGCAAATGTGACGCCCAAGAGCCAAGTCATCGCGGTGCGGCCATTGTTACGGATCGCCATCGCCATCACCAGAGCGGTGAACCCGGTCACCACGATCGACGGGATCAGAAGGAAAAGTAGGGCCGCAGGCCAACCCTGCGTGAAGCGCAAACCCATTGCCACCCCGATCACGGTGATCAAGATGGTGCCGATGAACGCGCGCACAACCTCGGCGATCACCCAGCCGGTGACCGCGCTCGCTCGGTGTATTGGCAGAATCCACATCCTACTGAGCAGGCGCGACTCGCGGTCCATGGTGATCCCAACCGAATTGCCCAGCGATCCGAAAAGCGCGGAAATCACCGCGCACATGGGGACCACGCCGTAAACGCTGTCGACACCAGTCACCTTGTGCACCTGTTCTCCGAGCACAATTTTGTAGATGAAGAGGAGGAAGACAGGTAATAGCAGCGACCCCATCAGCACCGCTTGGTCACGCCTCCACCGGAGTAGGAGTCGTCCTGCCTGCACCCAACTTTCGATCAGCAGGGAACCGTGCGGCGCGAGGCGATGCATCACTAGCCGCGCCTTTGCATGCGCAACGTGATCGCTCCGAAGACCAGCACCATGCCCAGACACCAGGCCAGAGTGGCCGCTAGGTTGCTGACCAAAACATGCCCGGTGGACAGTCCGCGCAGGGTTTCGGCGAATTGTGAAATCGGTTGGTTGCGGACGTACGGACGCAACCACTCGGGAAAGGTCTTTTCGGGGGCGATTCCGGTGGAGAGCATGAACAGCAGCAGTTGAGGGACAAACAAAAAGTGGCTGGCACCCTGGACACTCTTTGCGCTCGATCCCAGTGCGTCGGCGCCCAGAGCTATGGCCAGGCACAGCAGCAAGGAGATGAGCAGGAAGGCCGCCGCGTATCCCAATCCCCCGGTTATCCGGAAACCGAAGGCATAGCCGGCGATCAACGCCACTAGCAGGGAGAGCACGGCGCGCATCAGGGTGGCCACCGTGCGGGCTGTGACTGTGGCCGCCGCAGGGACGGGCAGGGTCCGCATCCGCTCACCGAACCCAAACAGGTGGTCGCGCGCCGCGCGGTCGGCGGTGAGCAGCCCGACGAAAATCATCGATTGAGCGACCACCGCGGGCAGGAAATACTGCGTGTAACTGACGGGTCCAGTGTCGATCAGGCCGTGCAGCGCGACACTGAACCCAGCCAGATACGCTGCGGGGGAGATGATTTCGAAGATCATCTCGCCATCGCGTGCCGCCGACATCAGCGAGCGTTCGGTGAGGGCGGCCAGGGCGCTCATGGCCGGGCGACGGTCCGCTCGGTCAGATGCAGGAATGCTTCGTCGAGCGACGGCTTACGCAGCGAGATATCGGCGAGTTCGAGCCCGAGCGCATCGACCCGGCGAAATACCTCAACCAGCGTCGTCACACCGTTGGGGGCGAACACCGACACCGAACTCGTGTCGGTGTCGATATCGACCCCGTCGAGCCCGGTCAGCGCCCCTGCAACTTGGGGCAGATCGGCGGGATTGGCCGGGGTCACCTGACAGTAGCTGGAACCCACCGCGCGCTTGAGTTCCTCGGCGGTGCCGCTGGCGATCACCTGCCCATGGTCGATGACCACGATCGAGTCGCTCAACACGTCGGCCTCTTCGAGGTACTGGGTGGTCAGCAGCACGGTGATGCCCTGCACGGTCAGCGAACTCACCAGGGCCCACACGTCGCGCCGGCTGCGGGGGTCCAGTCCTGTGGTCGGTTCGTCGAGGAACAGCACCTTGGGCGGCACCACGAGGGCGCTGGCCAGGTCGACGCGGCGGAACATGCCGCCGGAGTACGTCGATAGTCGCCGGTCTGCTGCGGCGACGAGGTCGAACTGTTCGAGGAGTTCGTCGGCGCGTGCCTTCGCCTGCCGCCGGTTCAACCCACGCAGCCTGCCGAACAGCACCAGGTTCTCTCGGCCCGTCAGCATGGGGTCCATGCCGGTGAACTGCCCGGCCATTCCGATGCTGGCCCGTACCTCGGCAGGTTGGCGGGCGAGGTCGTATCCAGCGACGCTGGCCCTGCCCGAGCTAGGGCGAATCAACGTTGACAGAATGTTGATCGTGGTCGTCTTGCCGGCGCCATTATGGCCGAGGAGTCCACACACCGTCCCCACCGGAACCGAAAAGTCCACGCCACTCAGCGCGAGCGTGTCTCGCCCGAATGTCTTTGTGAGGCCTACAACCTCGATCGCCAATGGGCTCACGGTAGAAGTATTTCATGGCGCGAACCGGCGCGGTGCCGGTATAGGTGGGTAGATCTGCTGGCGTAACCCAAAGCTGTTTGCAACTGGGGATTTCCGAATGTCCGATGCAAAACCATTGGCTTCCAACCTTTCTCACCACTTCTTCGCTGAGGGCGTTGAGCGTCCCGTCGTCCGGGCAATGAGAAACGCGAGGACCACCTAGACGGTTGACCGGGGGATCGGGATCTCGGCCGTCGGAGCGTCCGCGTCGTCGTCGTGCAACAGGGTGCGCACCGACGGGCGGGTGCCCACCGAGCGCAGCAGCAGGCTGGCCGGGCGCGGCCGAACCAATAGCGGCCACCAGAACCAACGCCCGAGCAGCGCCGCGATGGTGGGCGTCATGAACGATCGCACGATCAAGGTGTCGAACATCAGGCCCAAGCCGATCGTGGTACCGACCTGACCGATAATGCGCAAATCGCTGACCACCATCGATGCCATGGTGAATGCGAACACCAGGCCAGCGTTCGTCACGACCTTCCCGGTGCCGCCCATCGCGCGGATGATGCCCGTATTGATGCCGGCGGCTATTTCCTCTTTCATGCGGGACACCAGCAGCAGGTTGTAGTCCGAGCCGACCGCCAACAAGACGATGACCGACATGGGCAGCACCATCCAGTACAGCTCGATGCCGAAGATGTACTGCCAGATCAGCACCGACAGCCCGAACGAGGCACCCAACGACAGGGTCACCGTGCCCACGATGACCAGGGCGGCCACAAAACTACGGGTAATGATGAGCATGATGATGAAAATCAGACACAGCGCACCGACGCCGGCAATCAAAAGGTCGTAGGTCGAACCGTCCCGGAAGTCCTTGAAAGTGGACGCGGTACCCGCGATGTTGATCTTGGCGCTTTCGAGCGGCGTGTTCTTGAGCGCTTCCTCCGCCGCCTGCCTGATCTTGTCGATGCGGCCCACGCTTTCAGACGTTGCCGGGTCACCGCGGTGGGAAATGATGAAGCGGGCGGCCTTTCCGTCCGGCGACAGGAATTGGCTCATCGCTTTCTTGAAGTCCGCATTGTCGAAGATATCCGGTGGCAGATAGAACGAGTCGTCGTTCTTGGAGGCGTCGAACGCCTCCCCCATGGCAACGGCGTCCTTGTTGTTGCTGTCCATCTGGCCGATGATCCCGGACATGGTGCTGTGGTTGGTCAGCATCATGCTCCGCATGTCCTCCGACATCGCAATCATCGGCGGGTATTGCTCGAGCAGCTGCGGCATCAGCTTGTCCATATGATCGAGATCTCCGAGGAGCTGCGTCAATTTGTCGCTGAGCGTATCGACGCCGTCGAGCGTTTCGAAAATATTCCTCAACGACCAACATATCGGGATGTCGTAGCAGTGCTTTTCCCAGTAAAAGTAGCTGCGCAGTGGCCGAAAGAAATCCTCGAAATCCGACATATGGCCCCGCAGCTCGTAAAGGACCTCGGCCATCTCTTTGGTCTTGACGATGGTGTCATGCGTGATGTCGGTCATGCGCTTCTGCAACGAATAGATGCGCTTCATCAGCTCGATTTGCTTGGCCATCATGTCCGCCTGGACGAGCATGTCGTCCATACGCAGCTGCATATATTTGATGTCTTGACTCATCATCGCCTGCTGCATGCTGAGCAGGAACGGGATCGACGTGTGCTGGATCGGCGTTCCCTCCGGCCGCGTGATGCCTTGCACACGCGAAATGCCATGAACCGCGAAGATTGCCTTGGCAAGCCTATGCAGCACCAGGAAGTCCGCCGAATTCCGCATGTCGTGATCGGCCTCGATCATCACGATTTCGGGCATCATGCGCGATTGATTGAAATGACGGTCGGCGGCAGCGTACCCGACGTTGGCGGGAACACTGTTGGGCATATACAGCCGGTTGTTGTAGCTCGTCTTATAGCCGGGCAAAGTGGCCAGACCCACAATGGCGATCGCAATTGTCGCGCACAGGATGGGTGCGGGCCAGCGGACGATTGCCGTGCCGATCCGCCGCCAGCGACCGAACCCGATCGTGCGCGTCGGGTCGAACAACCCGACGCCCCCGCCGACGGTCAGAACCGCCGGAACCAGCGTCAGGGCTATCACGACCGAAATCAGCATGCCCAAAGAGCAAGGCAAGCCCATCGTTTGGAAGATGGGCATGCGGGTGAAGCTCAGGCACAGCATGGCCCCGGCGATCGTCAGACCGGAACCCAAGACCACGGGGGAGACGCTGCGATAAGTGGTGAAGAACGCGGTTTCCCGGTCCTCGCCAGCCTGCCGCGCCTCTTGATAGCGGCCGAAGAAGAAGATCGCATAGTCGGTCCCGGCCGCCATCGCCAATGCCACCAGCAAGTTGACGGCAAATGTGGATAGGGCGATGAGGTTGTGATCGGCGATAAAGGCAATGACACCGCGCGCGGCAAAGACCTCGATGCCCACCGTGAGCAACAACAGGATCACGGTGACGACCGAGCGGTACACCAAGAGCAGCACGATGAAAATGATCAAGGCGCCGATCATGGTCATCTTCAGAATGGATCGGTCACCCGCGAGCTGCATATCGGAAAAAAGCGCTGCGGGGCCGGTGACATAGGCCTGAATTCCGGGAGGCGGTGGCGTCCGCGCGATGATGTCGCGGATCGCCGCCACAGATTCCTGCCCCTGGGTCGTGCCCTGATTGCCGGCCAGATTCAACTGCACATAGACGGCCTTGCCGTCGGGACTTTGCGCGCCCGCCGCGGTGAGGCGGTCTCCCCATAAATCCTGAACATGCTCGATGTGCTTGGTGTCGGCTTTGAGCTCGCGCACCAATTTGTCGTAGTACGCGTGCGCCGAGTCTCCGAGCTGCTGCTGCCCCTCGATCACCAGCATCGCGAAACTGTCCGAGTCGGACTCCTTGAAGTCCCTGCCCATGCGCTGCATGGCCTGGACCGCCGGGGCGTCCTGAGGGGCCAGCGGCACCGAATGCTGTTGGCCCACGATCTCGAGCCGCGGGACGCCGAAGGTCACCAGCAGAGTCAGGGCCACCCACCCGATGATGATGAGCGCCGAAAAACGACGGATGTTCCGGGCGACGCGGGGAGGCCGAGTCCCTTGGGTCGTCATGCGGCCCCCAGGAGGCCGGCGGCGCTATTGCCCAGTGTCACGATGTTCCCCACGATTGCTGTTCCCATCCTGAAGTGGAAAGCCGCCACTTACTGCGACTGCTTCAGCAGCAACGAACGCACCAACGGACGAGGACCCGTGGGCCGCAGCATCGTGCTCGCGGGGCGGGGGCGCACCAACTGTGGCCACCAGAACCAACGCCCGAGCAGCGCGGCGACGGCCGGCGTCATGAACGCCCGCACGATCAACGTGTCGAACAGCAGGCCCAGCCCGATCGTCGTGCCCACCTGGCCGATGCTGCGCAGATCGCTGACCACCATCGATGCCATGGTGAACGCGAACACCAAGCCGGCATTCGTCACGACCTTCCCGGTGCCGCCCATGGCGCGAATGATGCCCGTATGGATTCCGGCGGCCAGTTCCTCCTTCATGCGGGAGACCAGCAGCAGGTTGTAGTCGGAACCCACCGCCAACAGCACGATCACCGAGGTAGAGAGCACCGTCCAGTGCAATTGCATGCCGAGCAGGTACTGCCAGACCAACACGGACAGACCGAAGGACGCGCCAAGCGAGAGCAAAACCGTCCCGACGATCACCATGGCGGCGATGAAACTTCGCGTCATGATCAGCATGATGATGAAAATGAGGCATAGCGCCGAGACCCCGGCGATCAACAGGTCGAATTTGGATCCGTCCACCAGATCTTTGGTGATCGCCGCCGTACCGGTGAGGTAGATCTTGGCGTTTTCGAGAGGGGTCCCCTTGAGCGACTCTTCGGCCGCCGTCTTGATCTGTTCCACCCGCGAGAGGCCCTCGGGTGTCGCCGGGTCGCCCCGCTGCGAGATGAGCAGGCGGAAGTCCTTCCCGTCCGGCGACATGAACACCTTTTCGACCCGCTTGAAGGATTCGGAGCCGTTGATGATCCCCGGCGGAAGGTAGAACGAATCGTCGTTTCTGGAGGCGTCGAAAGCCTGCCCCATGATGCTCGGATCCTTGGAGCTCGAATCCATCTGGCCCATAACGCCGGACATGGTGCTGTGCATCGTCAGCATCATGCTGCGCATGCCGGACATCGTTTCGATCATGGGCGGTATCTGCATGACCAGTTGCGGCAGGATCGCATCGAGCTGGTCGAGGTTCTTGACCATCTCGGCCAGTTTGTCGCTGATCTCATCTACGCCGTCGAGGGAATCAAAGATCGATCTCAGCGAGAAACAAACCGGGATGTCGTAGCAGTGCTTTTCCCAGTAGAAGTAACTGCGAAGGGGCCGGAAGAAGTCCTCGAAATCCGAGATGTGGTCGCGCAACTCTGACGTGATGTCCTGCATTTCATGTGTCGTCTGGACCATATGGTGAGTCGTGGAGACGAGCTCTTTCATCAGATCCAGCATGTGCTGCATGATGCCGATCATTTTTCCCAGCTCGTTGGCCTGGACAAGCATGTCGTTCATGCGGTCTTTTTGAAAGGCCATATTCTGCATCTGGCTGGCCTGACCCATGCTGATGATCCACGGGATCGTGGTGTGCTGCAGGGGAACACCTTCGGGACGGGTGACGGTTTGCACCGTGGCAATTCCCGGGACCCCCAGCACGGCCTTCGCGAGTTTGTTGATCACCAACATGTCGGTCGGATTGCGCAAATCATGGTCGGTCTCGACCAACAGAATCTCGGGCATCTGCATCCGCTGACCGGGAAAGTGGCGCGCCGCCGCCGCATACCCGACATTGGCGGGGATGCTTTGCGGAATGAATTTCTGGTCGTCGTAGCTGGGGTGGTAATTCGGCAAGGCCAACAGCCCGATCAGCGCGACGGCCAGCGAGGCGACCAGGATGGGTGCCGGCCACCGAACGATGGCCGTACCGATCCGTCGCCACCGACGGGCCGAGACCGCCCGCCGCGGCTCGAACAGGCCGAACCGGGCGCCGGCGGCCAGCAGCGCCGGTCCCAATGTCAGCGCGACCAGCACCGCAACCGCGATACCGACCGCACAGGGGATACCGAGTGGCTGGAAATAGGGAAGGCGAGTGAAGCTGAGGCAGAGCACCGCGCCCGCGATCGTCAATCCGGATGCCAACACGACCTTGGCGACGCCGGCGTACGTGGTGTAGAAGGCCTCTTCCCGGCTTTCACCGGCCTGCCGAGCCTCTTGATATCGGCCGACGAAGAAAATGCCGTAGTCGGTCCCCGTCGCGATGACGGCCGCGACCAATAGGTTGACGGCAAAAGTCGTAAGGCCGACCAGCCCGAGATGCCCGAGAAGCGCGACCATTCCGCGCGCGATCTGCAATTCCAAGCCGACGATGAGCAACAAAAGAATGACGGTGACAATTGACCGGTAAACAAAGAGCAACGTCAAGAAGATCACGCAAAGGCTCGCCAGCGTAACCAGCATGACCGTCTTCGCGCCGGCGATGTTCATGTCCGCGATGATGGCCGCGGGACCGGTCACATAGACCTTCAGCCCGGGCGGGGGAGAAGCCTGCTGCACGATCTTTCTGATTGCGGCCACAGATTCGTCGCCCGCCGCCGCGCCCGCGTTTCCGTTCAGGTTCACCTGGACATAGGCGGCCTTGCCGTCCTGGCTTTGCGCGGCGCCGCGGGTCAGCGGATCGCCCCAGAAATCCTGGACGTGCTGCACATGCGTGTGGTCGGCCTCCAAAAGCCGAACCAAACGCGTGTAATACGTGTGCGCGTCGTCGCCCAGTTGCTGCTGGCCCTCCAGCAGAACCATGGCCAAAGCGCCGGTATTGGTCTCCTTGAAATCCTCGCCCAGGCGTTCCATCGCCTTGAACGACGGCGCCCCCAGGGGGCTGAGCGATACCGCATGCTCGGCCGACACCTGCTCCAGCGAGGGGACGGCGACGCTGATGAGGACGGCAATGCCGAGCCAACCCAAGATGATGGGCACCGACAACCGGTGGATCAGCCGCGCCGCCCGTGATCGCGCGGCCGGCTGCTGTGTCTCCAGTTGTTCGGTGCTCATGTGGCGGTCAACACGCAGTAGGTGAATGCGTTCAATTGGTGCGAGATCCTCTCGGTTTTGACAACGCCGTCAACTACGATGCGGCAGCCAAGAGTGTCGCTATTGCCCTGCGCCACTACGTTTCCCACGATTGACGGCAACGTCGTCGAGATGTCGAACGTCCACGGCAACACGATGCCATTGATGTGGTTCGGCTCGCCGTTGGCGTCAAAGTAGCTGATGTCGGCCATCGTCCCCGCCGGGCCGAAGACTTCGTACTTCACGTGCTTGGGATTGAAAGGCTTGGTGTCCTGTTGCCTGGTGTCGGCGTAGGAAGGGCGGTGCTCGGAGCCGAAAACGCCGTGCAACCGCGAAACGGTCATGCCCCCGGCAATGACCACGGCCACGATCACCAATGGGATCCACAGGCGCTTGAGAAGACCGAAAGCCGCTGCTCCCTTTTGGGGCCGAGTCGTTTGACGGCCACCTTGCTGCGTGGGTTCAGATGAGGATCGGCGACCAAAGCCGAGGAAACCGCGTCCCCGGCCAGACGGTTGGCTAATGTCTCGTCCTTCCGCGATGGTGTTGTCGGGCCGGGCCCGCACATCGGAGTCGACCACTGCACCCCCTTCAGCCGTCTTCACGTCCGCGCGGGCTTCGCCACCCGAACATGCAACTACAGACCGGTAGCAACACGCCAGACTGCGGCGCCTCGAATGCGGTGCACGTCGCCGACCAGTCGTGTCTCCGTCACCTCATGCGAGCCCCGCCCCCGGGGAGCGCGACCAGGTCTTGACGAGTAAACCACGCCCGTCGCTTCCGTATCAGTACTTTGGCAACGCGATACGGGATCGTGACCGACACGACCTGCGTAAACAGCGTTTTGCCGACCGATCCGCCCGCGCAGTGTCGCCCACGCCGCCCAACCACCTAAGCACAGCACTCCTTACGTGTCACTGGCCCGGATGGTTCACGACGCCCGCCGGGAGCTGGCAGGTTTGCCTCCGGGTGATTTTCGTGCCCCTCACCAGTTCGGCTAGGATGTGTGTCGACAAGCACAATAACTTCATCGGCCTGAAGGACGTGCCTGCCCCAATAGCGACATTTCGCAACCAACGCCATTGATGCAGGTCACTGCAGCGAATTCAGGGGCATCGGGGCCCCTTCGCACACCAATCATTCGATGGCGTAAAGACCCTTCTAGGCCACACCAGGAACTTTGACCAAACCACGGGCGAGCGCTCAGCAGCTCAACTATGGTTTGGACCTGTTCCACTCATGTCCACTATGTATCTGGAGAATTGTGAGCATCAATCCATTCGACGACGACAACGGCAGCTTTTTCGTCCTGGTGAACGACGAGGAGCAACACAGCTTGTGGCCGGCCTTCGCCGATGTTCCAGCGGGCTGGCGAGTGGTGCACGGGGAAGCCGACCGAGCTGCGTGTTTGGAGTACATCGAGCAACATTGGCCCGACATCAGGCCGAAGAGCCTGCGGGACAAGCTCGCAACGGGTCGGGGTTTTGACCAGTAACCAGCCGGGGTACGGGGCGGGTGGGTGGAGACTTGGGGGAGTCGATGGCGAGGGATGATCGGACGCTGCCACTGACACGGGGTCAGCTTGACATCTGGCTATCCCAAGAAGCCGGCTTCGCCGGCACCCAGTGGCAGCTCGGCCTCCTGGTCAAGATCGACGGCCCGGTCCATCGGGACGCTTTTCAGCAGGCACTCACCCAAGCGGTCGGCGAGGCCGAACCAGGTCGGGTCTCGTTCTTCGAGGTCGACGGCCAGGTGGTCCAGAAGCCGATCGACTACCCGCACGTCGAGCTGGAGTTTCACGACCTCACGGACGCCGCGGACCCGGTGCAGGAAGCCCGCGAGATGTCGTCTGCCATCCAGCGCACCCCGATGCCGTTGAACGGCCAAATGTTCAAATTCGTGCTCTTTCAAACGGGGCACGAGGAATTCTATTTGTTTGGTTGCTGCCACCACATCGCCATCGACGGCCTGGGCATGGCCCTGGTGTGCCGCCGGGTGGCGACTATTTATTCGGCGATGGTGGCGGGAAAGCCAATCCCCGACGCCTACTTCGGTTCGGCGCAGGACCTGGTCGACCTCGAGTCGGGGTACGAGGCCTCCGAGGACTACCTCGAGGACAAGGCCTACTGGAGCGAGCACCTTCCGCCGGAGAGCGGGCCGGTCGACCGGCTACCGGATGCGGGCACCGAGCAAGACCACTACTCGCCGTCCGCGTCGGTCCAGCTGGACCCCTCGGTCGCCAACCGGATCAAGGAGCTGTCCAAAAAGCTGGCCATCCGCCGGTTTTCGGTCACCACCGCCGCGTGCGCCCTGTTGGTGCGCGGATGGTCGGGCAGCGGTTCGGAGGTGGCGCTGGACTTCCCGGTCAGCCGGCGCGTGACTCCAGAGTCGAAGACGCTTCCCGCGATGCTGGCGGGCGTCGTGCCGCTGGTGCTGGCGACCGAGCCGCAGACGACGGTCGCCGACTTCTGCAAGCACGTGGACAAGCGGATCCGCGAACTACTGCAGCACCAGCGCTTCCCGGTGCACACCCTCGAGGGTGACGGGCTGCGGCAGGCGCCCAACCGCGTCGGGATCAACTTCATCCCGTCGCGGCTGACCCTGGACCTGGCCGGATCGCCGGCGACGGCGTCGTACACGAACCATGGCCCCGTCGGGCACTTCGGCATGTTCTTCCTCGGCGCCGGTGACCAGCTGTTCCTCAGCACCGCGGGTCCGGGTCAACCGTTCGCCAGTTTCGGCGTCGCCGACCTGGCGGGCCGGCTGCAGCAGATCCTGGCCGCCATGACCGCCGACCCGGAACGGCCACTGTCGTCGATCGAGCTGCTGACCCCCGACGAGCCCGCGCTCATCGACCAGTGGAGCAACCGGCCGGCGTTGGCCGAGCCCGCGCCCGCCCCGGTGTCGATTCCGGCCGCGTTCGCCGAGCACGTGCAGGCCGCGCCCGAGGCGCTGGCCGTGACATTCCGCGACCACTCGCTGACCTACGCGGAGCTCGACGAGGCGTCCAACCGGTTGGGGCACTTGCTCGCCGACCATGGAGTGGGCCCGGGTGACTGCGTCGCGGTGTTGTTTCCCCGCTGCGCGGATGCCATCGTCTCGATGCTGGCGGTGCTCAAGACCGGGGCGGCCTACGTGCCGATCGACCCGGCGCACGCGTCGTCGCGGATGGACTTCGTGCTCGAGGACGCCGCACCCCGCGCGGTGATCACCTCGGCGGAGTTGCGGCCGCGGCTCGACGGCCATGACGTTTTCGTCGTCGACGTGCACGACCCGGCCATCGACACCCAACCCAGCACCGCGCTGCCGAACCCGGCCCCCGAGAACGTCGCCTACATCATCTACACCTCCGGAACGACCGGAACCCCCAAAGGCGTCGCCATTCCGCACCTCAACGTCACGTGGCTGACCGAGTCGCTCGACGCCGCCCTGCCGCCGGGAGATGTCTGGACGCAAAGCCATTCCTCGTCCTTCGACTTCTCGGTGTGGGAGATCTTCGGCGCGCTGCTCCGCGGCAGGCGGCTGCTGGTGGTGCCCGAATCGGTCGCGTCCTCCCCGCAGGACTTCCACGACCTGCTGGTCGCGGAGAAAGTCAGCGTCCTGACGCAGACACCGTCGGCGGTGGCGATGCTGCCGGCCGAGGGCCTCGAATCCACGGCGCTGGTGGTGGCCGGCGAGGCCTGCCCGACCGACGTCGTCGACCGGTGGGCGGCGCCCGGGCGGGTGATGATCGATGCCTACGGCCCGACCGAGACCACGGTCTGCGCGTCGATCAGCACACCCCTCGAGCCCGGCTCACCGGTGGTGCCGATCGGCTCCCCGATACCCGGGGCGGCGATGTTCGTCCTCGACAAGTGGCTGCAGCCGGTGCCCGCCGGTGTGGTCGGCGAGTTGTACCTGGCGGGTCGCGGCGTCGGGCACGGCTACGTGCGCCGGCCCGGCCTGACGGCGTCGCGGTTCGTGGCCAACCCGTTCGGCGGTCCCGGGGCGCGCATGTATCGCACCGGGGACGTGGTGTGCTGGGGTCCCGACGGGCAGCTGCAGTACCTGGGTCGCGCCGACGAGCAGGTCAAGATCCGCGGCTACCGCATCGAACTCGGCGAGATCCAAGCGGTGTTGGCCGGTCTCGACGGGGTGGACCAGGCGGCGGTGATCGCCCGCGAGGACCGCCCCGGCGACAAGCGCCTGGTCGGCTACATCACCGGAACCGCCGACCCCGCGGCGCTGCGCGCCCAACTGGCCGAAAAGCTTCCGCCCTACATGGTGCCGACCGCGGTCATGGTGCTCGACGCCTTGCCGTTGACCGGCAACGGCAAGCTCGACAAGCGCGCCCTGCCCTCGCCGGAATACACGGCGAGCGAGTACCGGGCGCCGGCCGACGCGATCGAGGAGATCCTGGCCGACATCTACGCCCAGGTGCTGGGTGTGGAGCGCATCGGTGTGGACGACTCGTTCTTCGACCTCGGTGGCGACAGCATCTTGTCGATGCAGGTGGTCTCCCGCGCCCGGGCGGCCGGCGTGATCTGCCGCCCCCGGGATGTATTCGTCGAGCAGACGGTGGCCCGGCTGGCGCGGGTGTCCGAAGTGGCGGTCGACGGCGAACTCGGCGCCGCCGACGAGGGGATCGGTCCCGTGGTGGCCACCCCGATCATGCGGTGGCTGCAGACCATCGACGGCCCGATCGACGAGTTCAACCAGGCCATGGTGCTGGCGGCGCCCGCGGATGTGAGCGCCGACGACGTGGCGGTGGTGCTGCAGGCCGTGCTGGATCGCCATCCGATGCTGCGGCTGCGCGTGCAGGACGACGGCGCCGGCGGCTGGTCGCTCGAGGCGCCCGAGGCCGGCTCGGTGCAGGCCGCAGACTGCCTACGCACGGTCGACGCGCTCTCCGACGCGGAGTTGGTCGAGGCCCGTTCCCGGCTCAATGTGGCCGACGGCGTCCTGGTCAGCGCGGTATGGGCAAGTGCGACAAACCAATTGGCGTTGATCATCCACCACCTGGCCGTCGACGGTGTCTCGTGGCGAACCCTGATCGAGGACCTCAACATCGCCTGGGTCCAGCATCACAACGCCCAGCCGGTGGCGCTGCAGGCGCCCGGCACCTCGTTCGCCCGGTGGTCGTCGCTGCTGGCCGAGCACGCCAAGGATCCGGCGGTCCTCGAGCACGCCGACACGTGGCGGGAAGTGGCCGCCACCCCGCCGGCGCTACCGGCCGCCGGACCGGAGGACACCTACGCGAACGCCGGACAGTTGTCGGCGTCGCTGGACGTCGAGACGACCCGCCTGCTGCTGGGGGAGGTGCCCGCGGCGTTCCACGCCGGCGTGCAGGACATCCTGTTGATCGCGTTCGGGTTGGCGTTCACCGAATTCCTGGGGTCCGTGGGGACCGGGACGCCGATCGGCATCGACATCGAAGGGCACGGGCGCAACGAAGAAATCGCGTCCCGCATCGATCTGTCCCGCACCGTCGGTTGGTTCACCACCAAATACCCTGCGGCGCTGTCGATTACCGGCGGGCTTAACTGGTCGAAGGTGACCGCCGGGGACGCCGCGCTGGGCGCGGTGATCAAGGACGCCAAGGAACAACTGCGCGCCCTGCCCGACGGGCTGACCTACGGGCTGCTGCGCTACCTGAACACCGAGGTCGGCCTGCAGGGACCGGACCCCGTGATCGGGTTCAACTATCTGGGCCGATTGGCCGCGGGGGCCGACCTCTCCGACGACTTGTGGCGCGTCAGCGAGGACAGCCTGGCCTCGGCCGCGATCGCGACGGCGGTGGCGATGCCGTTGGCGCACACCGTGGAACTCAACGCCGGCACCATGGACACCACGGACGGCCCGCTCCTGCACGCCAACTGGAGGTGGGCGACCTCGGCGCTGACCGACGACCAAGTAAACCGGTTGAGCCAGTTATGGTTTGAGGCCCTGAACGGCATCTGCACGCACGTGCGCGCCGGCGGCGGCGGGTTGACCCCGTCCGACATCGCGCCGGCCCGCCTGGACCAGCGGCAGATCGACGAGCTGTGCCGGCAGCACCAGATCGCCGACGTGCTGCCGCTGAGCCCGGTGCAGCAGGGGTTGTTGTTCCACACCAGCTTCGCCGCCGAGCTCGAAGACCTCTACGCGGTGCAGCTGGGCATCACCGTGAGCGGCAGCCTGGATCAGCACCGGCTGCGCGGGGCCGTGCAGACCGCCGTCAACCGCCACCCCAACCTGGTGGCCCGGTTCTTCGACGAATTCGGCGAGCCCGTGCAGATCATCCCCGCCGAGCCGGTAATGGCTTGGCGCTACCTCGAATTGGACGGCGGCGACTCGGACCAACAGGCCCAACAGCTCGAGGCGGTGGCCGCCGACGAACGCACCGCCGTGTGCGACCTGGCCGGCCAACCCGCCTTCCGGGCCGCGCTCATCCGCATCGCCGACGACCGGCACCGCCTGCTGTTCACCATCCACCACATCGTGATCGACGGCTGGTCGCTGCCGGTCCTGCTGCGGGAGGTCTTCGCGGGCTATTACGGGCAACGGCTGCCCGCGCCGCCGTCGTACCGCGGCTACCTGATGTGGCTGACCGCCCAGGATCACGCCGCCGCGCAAGCGGCGTGGCGCGAGGCGCTGGACGGGTTCGAGGCGCCCACCCTGGTGGCCGCGCCCGGCAAGATCGGGCGGCGCGCCGTTGCCACCTACACGGTTTCGGCCGACACCACCCGTGCGCTCGGCGAGCTGGCCCGCTCCAGCCGCACCACCATCAGCACGGTTCTGCAGGGCGCGTGGGCGCAGCTGCTGACATGGCTGACCGGCCAGCACGACGTCGCCTTCGGCGCCGCGGTCTCGGGCCGGCCCACCGAATTGGCCGACGCCGACGCGATGGTCGGGCTGCTGATCAACACCGTGCCGGTGCGGGCCAACATCGCCGCCGCGACCACCGTCGTCGACCTGCTCGAGCAGCTGCAGCGGGCCCACGCCGAGACCCTCGAGCATGAACACCTGGCGCTCAACGAGATTCACCGCGTCACCGGGCACGACCAGCTGTTCGACACCCTGTTCCTCTACGAGAACTACCCGATCGACGCGGGTGCGCTGCTGGGTGTCCAGGAGCTGGCCGTCACCGAGTTCAGCAGTCGCGAGTTCAACCACTACCCGCTGTCGGTCGTGGCTACGCCGGGCCACGAACTGAGCCTGCGCGTCGAGTACGACACCGAGGTGTTCGACGGCTCCGCCATCGAGAGGCTGATCGAGCGGCTGCGCCACGTGATGACGGCCATGACCGCCGATCCCGCGCAACGACTTTCGTCGATCGATCTGCTCGACCCCGCCGAACACGAACGGCTGGACGAGTGGGGCAACCGGGCCGTGCTGGCCCGGCGGCCCACCGGGCAGGAGTCGATCCCGGCGCTGTTCGCCGCGCAGGTCGCCCGCGCCGCCGACGCGGTCGCGATCACCTGCGGCGAGCGGTCGTTCACCTACCGCGAGGTCGACGAGTCGGCAAACCGGTTGGCGCACTTGCTCGTTGCCCAGGGCGCGGGCCCGGGCCAGCGGGTCGCGGTCGTGATCCCGCGGTCGGCCGAAGCGGTGATCGCGATCTTCGCGGTCCTCAAGACCGGGGCCGCCTACGTGCCGATCGACCCGAGCGTGCCCGCGGCGCGCCTGGAGTTCGTGCTCGGTGACGCCGCCCCGATCGCGGCGGTCACCACCGCCGAGGTGCGCCCGCAGTTGGGCGGTTTCACCGGGCAGATCGTCGACATCGACAACCCCGCCATGGCCGACCAGCCGGCAACCGGCCTGCCGGTGCCCGCACCGGACAACATCGCCTACATCATTTACACCTCCGGCACGACGGGAACGCCCAAGGGCGTCGCGATCCCGCACCGCAACGTCACGTTGCTGCTGGAGACACTGGATGCTCAGCTGGGGTTGGGCCAGGTGTGGACGCAATGTCACTCGCTGGCGTTTGACTTCTCGGTGTGGGAGGTCTTCGGGTCACTGCTGTACGGCGGTCGCCTCGTGATGGTGCCCGACGCGGTGGTGCGTTCGGCAGAAGACTTGCACGCCTTGCTGGTTCGCGAGCAGGTCAGCGTGCTCAGCCAGACTCCCTCGGCGTTCTACGCGCTGCAAAGCGCCGACGCGTTGGCGCCCGAGCTCGGTGAGCAGCTGAAGTTGCAGACGGTCGTGTTCGGTGGGGAGGCCCTAGAGCCGCACCGCTTGTCGACGTGGCTGCATCACCACCCCGGCCTGCCGCGGATGATCAACATGTACGGCATCACCGAGACCACGGTGCACGCCTCGTTCCGCGAAATTCTCGAGGGCGACGTCGACAACAACGTCAGCCCCATCGGGGTGCCGCTGGCCAACCTCGGGTTCTTCGTGCTCGACGGCTGGCTGCGTCCGGTGCCCGTCGGGGTGGTCGGCGAGTTGTACGTCGCCGGCGGCGGATTGGCCACCGGCTACGTCGGCCGCCCGGGGCTGTCGGCCACTCGATTCGTGGCTTGCCCCCATGGGGCCCCCGGGGCGCGCATGTACCGCACCGGCGACCTCGTCCGCTGGAGCGCCGACGGGCAGCTGCAGTACATGGGGCGTGCCGACGAACAGGTCAAGATCCGCGGCTACCGCATCGAACTCGGCGAGATCCAGGCCGCACTCGCCGCGCTGGACGGCGTCGAACACGCCGCCGTGATCGCTCGCGAGGACCGCCCGGGCGACAAGCGGCTCGTCGGCTACGTGACCGGCACCGCCGACCCGGCCGAGGCCCGGGCCCAACTCACCGAACGCCTGCCCGGGTACATGGTGCCGTCCGCGGTGGTGGTGCTCGACTCGTTGCCGTTGACGGTCAACGGCAAGCTCGACACCCGCGCCCTGCCGGCGCCCGAGTACTCCGACGTCGACCGGTACCGGGCCCCGGCGAGCGCCATCGAGGAGATCCTGGCCGGCATCTACGCCCAGGTGCTGGGCGTGGAGCGCGTCGGCGTCGACGACTCCTTCTTCGACCTGGGCGGAGACAGCATCCTGTCGATGCAGGTGGTCGCCCGCGCCCGGGCGGCCGGCGTGGTGTGCCGCCCCCGGGACGTCTTCACCGAGCAGACGGTCGCGCGCCTGGCGCGGGTCGCCACGATCGCCAGCCCCGAAGACGACGTCGTCGACGAGGGGACCGGGCCGGTGGTGGCCACCCCGATCATGCGCTGGCTGCAGAACATGGACGGTCCCGTCGAGCAGTTCAACCAGACGATGGTGCTGGCGGTCCCCGCCGGCGTCACCGGCGACGACGTGACGGTGGTGCTGCAGGCATTGCTGGACCGGCACGCGATGCTGCGGGTGCGCGTCGAGGACGACGGCCTGGGCGGTTGGTCATTCGAGGTGCCCGAGGCCGGCTCGGTGCAGGCCGGCGACGTGCTCGAGACCGTCGACGTGTTGTCCGAGGCGGCGCTGGTCGACGCCCGGTCGCGGCTGAACCTGGCCGACGGCCTCATGGTGAACGCCGTATGGGCAAGCGAGACAAGCCAATTGGCGTTGATGATCCACCACCTGGCCGTCGACGGTGTGTCGTGGCGGACGCTGATCGAGGACCTCAACATCGCCTGGGCGCAGCACCACAGCGGCCAGCCGGTGGCCCTGCCGGCGGGCGGGACCTCGTTCGCGCGGTGGTCGTCGCTGCTGGAGGAGCACGCGCGCCGCCCCGACGTGGTCGAGCGGGCCGAGGAGTGGCGGCAGGTCGCCGCGATCCCGGCGGTGTTGCCGGCCGCGCAACCCGAGGACACCTACGCGACGGCCGGGCAGCTGTCGGCGACGCTGGACGTCGAGACGACCCGCCTGTTGCTGGCGGAGGTGCCCGCGGCGTTTCACGCTGGGGTGCAAGACATTTTGCTGATCGCCTTCGGGTTGGCGTGGACGCAGTTCGTCGGCACCGGCGCGCCGATCGCGATCGACGTGGAGGGCCACGGCCGCAGCGAGGAACTGGGTCCGCAGGTGGACCTGTCGCGCACCGTGGGGTGGTTCACCGCCAAGTACCCGGTGTCGCTGCGCGTCGGCGGCCTGTCGTGGGGCCAGGTGATCGGCGGGGACGCCGAGCTGGGTCCGGTCATCAAGGACGCCAAGGAGCAACTGCGCGGCCTGCCCGACGGCCTCACCTATGGGTTGCTGCGGTACCTGAATCCCGATGTGGACCTTGGTGATTCGGATCCCGCCATCAGCTTCAACTACCTGGGCCGACTCGGTGGCGGGGCCGCCGACCTGTCGCCCGACCTGTGGCAGCTCAGCGAGGACAGCTTCACGTTGGCCGGTGCGGCCGGAGCGGTGGCCCTGCCGTTGCCGCACACCGTGGAGCTCAACGCCGGCACCATGGACACCGCCGACGGCCCGCACCTGCAGGCCAACTGGACGTGGGCGCTTTCGGCGCTGGACGAAAAGCAGGTCGGCAAGCTCAGCGAGCTGTGGTTCGACGCGCTGGCCGGCATCTGCGCCCACGTGCAGGGCGGCGGCGGCGGGCTGACCCCGTCCGACATCGCGCCCGCCCGGCTGACCCAGCGGGACATCGACGAACTGCAGCAGCAGCACCGCGTCGCCGACGTGCTGCCGCTGACCCCGCTGCAGCAGGGCCTGCTGTTCCACACCGGCACCGCGCAGGGCGGCCAAGACTCCGAAGACCTCTACGCCGTGCAGCTTGACATCTCGCTGAGCGGTGCCATCGACCCCGAGCGGCTGCGCGAGGCGGTGCAGACCGTCATCACCCGTCACCCCAACGTGGTCGCCCGGTTCAGCGAGGACTTCGGCGAGCCGGTCCAGGTCATGTCGGCCGACCCGGACCTGGCCTGGCAGTACGTCGAGCTGGCCGCCGGCAGCGACTTAGACCAGCGGATCGAGCAGCTGTCGGCCGCGGAACGCGTCGCCGTCTGCGACCTGGCGGGCAAAGCGCCGTTCCGGGGCACCCTGATCCGCACCGGGGACGACACCTACCGGTTCGTGCTCACCAACCACCACATCGTGCTCGACGGCTGGTCCAAGCCCGTCCTGCTGCAGGAGATCTTCGCCAGCTACTTCGGCGTGCGCCTGCCCGCCCCGGTGCCCTACCGCAGCTTCATCACGTGGCTGTCCGAGCAGGACCGCACCGCCGCGCAGGCGGCGTGGCGCCAGGTCCTCGCCGGTTTCGACACCCCCACCCTGGTGGGCCCGTCCGGCCGGATGGGGCTCGGGCCGCGTGGCGTCGCCGAATTCCAGGTGTCCGCGGAGACCAGCCGCCTGCTCGGCGAACTGGCCCGCTCGTGTCGCACCACCGTCAGCACGGTGCTGCAGGCGGCCTGGGCGCAGCTGCTGATGTGGCTGACCGGCCAGCACGATGTGGTCTTCGGCACTGCGGTTTCGGGCCGGCCGACCGATTTGGCCGGGTCCGAGGCCATGATCGGCCTGCTGATCAACACCGTTCCGGTCCGGGCGACAATCGGCGCCGAAACCACCATCGCCGACCTACTTGACCAGCTACAAAGCGCCTACACCGACACCCTGGACCACCAGCACCTGGCGCTGAATGAAATCCATCGTGTAACGGGACACGACCAAATTTTCGACACAATGTTCGTGTATGAGAACTATCCCCTCGATACCGCCGCGCTATCGGCCGTGGACGAGTTAACTATTAGGGGATTCACGAATCGGGAATACAACCATTACCCGCTTTCGGTGCAAGCCGTGCCGGGCCATGAAATTGGCCTTCGCGTTGAGTTCGATACCGACGTGTTCGGCGAGGCGAGGATCGAGAAGCTGGTTGAGCGTTTCAAGCGGGTGCTGGAAGCCATGACCGTGGACTTGGAGGAGCAGTCATGACCGTCGGTGCAGGGCGGCGATTGTTGTCGATCGATCTACTGGATGGCGGCGAGCACGACCGACTCGACGAGTGGGGCAACCGGGCGATATTGACCAAGCCGGTCAAGGCGCCGGCGTCCATTCCCGGAATGTTCGCGGCCCAGGTGGCGCGCGCGCCCCAGGCGGTGGCGCTGAGTTTCGACGGCCACTCGATGACGTACCAGGAGCTCGACGAGGCCGCCAACCGGCTGGCGCACCTGCTGGCCGACCAGGGTGCCGGCCCCGGCGAGTGCGTCGCCCTGCTGTTCTCCCGCTCGGCCGAGGCCATCGTCTCGATCCTCGCGGTGCTGAAGACCGGGGCGGCATACCTGCCGATCGACCCCGCCCTGCCGGCCGCCCGGATGGAATTCATGCTCGGCGACGCCACCCCGATCGCCGCGGTCACCACCGCCAGCCTGCGCACCCGGCTGGACGGATTCGACCTGCCGGTCATCGACGTCGACGAGGCCGCGGCCGACAGCCAGCCCAGCAGCGCGCTGCCCGGCCCGGCGCCCGAGGACATCGCCTACATGATCTACACCTCGGGGACCACGGGCGTCCCCAAGGGAGTCGCGGTCACGCACCGCAATGTGACCGAATTCCTGAAGACCCTGCACGCCAAGCTGCCGTCGGGCTCGGGCCAGGTGTGGTCGCAGTGGCACTCGCTGGTGTTCGACGTCTCGGTGTGGGAGATCTGGGGCGCGCTACTGCACGGCGGGCGCCTGGTCGTGGTCCCCGAATCGGTCGCGGGCTCGCCCGACGAGCTGCACGCGCTGCTGGTCTCCGAGAAGGTCAACGTTCTGAGCCAGACCCCGTCCGCGGTCGGAATGCTCTCGCCCGAGGGCCTGGAATCGACCGCCCTGGTGGTGGCCGGCGAGGCCTGCCCGGCCGAGGTCGTCGACCGGTGGGCGCCCGGACGCGTGATGATCAACGCCTACGGCCCGACCGAGGCCACCGTCTACGCCGCGATGAGCGCGCCGCTGGCGGGGGACTCGGGCGCGCCGCCGATCGGCTCGCCGGTGCCCGGCGCGGCGCTGTTCGTCTTGGACAAGTGGTTGCGGCCCGCGCCCGAGGGCGTGGTCGGTGAGCTGTACGTGGCCGGCCGCGGCGTGGCGACGGGATACTCGCGACGCTCCGGCCTGACGGCGTCGCGGTTCGTGGCCTGCCCCTTCGGCGGCCCGGGCGCACGCATGTACCGCACCGGGGACCTGGTGCGCTGGGGCACCGACGGCCAGCTGCAGTACCTTGGCCGCGCCGACGAGCAGGTCAAGATCCGCGGCTACCGCATCGAACTCGGCGAGATCCAGTCGGCCCTGGCCGGCCTCGACGGGGTGGACCAGGCCGCGGTGATCGCCCGCGAGGACCGCCCCGGCGACAAGCGCCTCGTCGGCTACATCACCGGCACCGCCGACCCGGCCGTGCTGCGCACCCAGCTGGGCAAGCGGTTGCCCGCCTACATGGTCCCCGCCGCGGTGGTCGTGCTCGAGGCGCTGCCGTTGACGGTCAACGGCAAGCTCGACAAGCGCGCCCTGCCCGCCCCCGAGTACCACAAGCGCGCCGGCGAATACCGCGCCCCGTCCGACCACACCGAGGAGATCCTGGCCGGCATCTACGCCCAGGTGCTGGGTGTGGAACGGGTGGGTGTCGACGACTCCTTCTTCGACCTCGGCGGCGACAGCATCCTGTCGATGCAGGTCGTGGCCCGCGCCCGGGCCGCCGGCGTGATGTGCCGCCCCCGCGACGTGTTCGTCGAGCAGACGGTGGCCCGGCTGGCCCGCGTGGCCACCGACCGCGACGACGAGGACGACGTGGTCGACGAGGGGATCGGCCCGGTGCTGGCCACCCCGATCATGCGCTGGCTGCAAACCGTGCAAGGCCCGATCGACGACTTCAACCAGACCATGGTGCTGGCGGCGCCCGCGGGCGTCACCGCCGACGAGGTCGTCGTCGTGCTGCAGGCCCTGCTGGACCGCCACCCGATGCTCCGACTGCACGTCGAAGACGACGGCGACGGCGGCTGGAAGTTGCACGCGCCCGACCCGGGCTCGGTGCAGGCCGCCGAGTGCCTGCAATCCGTCGACACCCTGACCGACGCCACGCTGGTCGAGGCGCGGTCGCGCCTGAACCCGGGCGCCGGCGTGATGGTGAGCGCCGTGTGGGCAAGCGAGACAAGCCAATTGGCGTTGATCATCCACCACGTCGCCGTCGACGGTGTGTCGTGGCGGACGCTGATCGAGGACCTCAACATCGCCTGGGCGCAGCACCACAGCGGCCAGCCGGTCGCGTTGCCGGTGGGCGGCACCTCGTTCGCCCGGTGGTCGTCGCTGCTGGCCGAGCACGCGCAGAGCCCGGCGGTGGTCGAGCAGGCTGACGCCTGGCGCGAGGTGGTGGCCACCCCGGCCGTCCTGCCCGCGGTGCGTCCCGAGGAGGACACCTACCAGACGGCCGAGCAGTTGTCGGTGTCGCTGGATGTCGAGACCACCCGCCTGCTGCTGGGTGAGGTGCCCGCGGCGTTCCACGCCGGCGTGCAGGACATCCTGCTGATCGCGTTCGGGATGGCCTGGACGAAATTCCTCGGTTCCAAGGCTGCCGGCACGGCGATCGGCATCGACGTCGAGGGCCACGGGCGCCAGGAAGAGCTGGGACCGCACGTCGACCTGTCGCGCACCGTGGGCTGGTTCACCACCAAGTACCCGGTGGCCCTGACCATCGACGGGCTGGACTGGTCCAGCGTGGTGGACGGCGACGACGCGCTGGGCGCGGCGGTCAAGTCCACCAAGGAGCAGCTGCGCGCCCTGCCCGACGGGCTGACCTACGGCCTGCTGCGCTACCTGAACCCCGACATCGATCTGGGCGGCTCTGACCCGGTGATCGGCTTCAACTACCTGGGACGGCTCGGCGCCGCCGCCGACCTGCCCGGCGAGTTGTGGCGGTTGAGCCCCGACAGCCTGTCGCTGAGCGGCGCGGCCGCGGCGGTGGCGATGCCGCTGATGCACACCGTCGACCTCAACGCCGGCACCATGGACACCGAGGACGGCCCGCACCTGCACGCCAACTGGACGTGGGCGGCCTCGGCGATGAACCGCGAGCAGATCAGCCAGCTGAGCCAGCTGTGGTTCGAGGCCCTGGCCGGCATCTGCACCCACGTGCAGGGCGGTGGCGGCGGGCTGACCCCCTCGGACATCGCGCCGGCGCGCCTGAACCAGCGGCAGATCGACGAGCTGAGCAAGCAGCACCAGGTCGCCGACATCCTGCCCCTGACCCCGCTGCAGCAGGGTCTGCTCTTCCACGCCAGCTTCGCGCAGGACCCGGGCGACGACGTCTACGCGGTCCAGCTCGGCATCACCGTGACCGGCGCCCTGGACTCGCACCGGCTGCACGAGGCGGTGCACACCGTGGTGAACCGCCACCCCAACCTGGCGGCCCGGTTCTGCCCGCAGTTCGGCGAGCCCGTCCAGGTGATCCCCGCCGACCCGGTCATGGCGTGGCGCTACATCCAGCTGGGCCCCGAAGACCTCGACCCCGAGCAGCGCGTCGACGAGCTGTGCGCCGCCGAGCGCGCCGCGGTGAGCGATTTGGCCAACCGGCCGGCATTCCGGGCCGCGCTGATCCGCACCGCGGACAACCGGTACCGGTTCGTGCTCACCAACCACCACATCGTGATGGACGGCTGGTCGCTGCCCATCCTGCTGCGCGAGATCCTGGCCAACTACTACGGCGACCAGCTGCCCGCGCCCGCGACCTACCGCAGCTACCTGACCTGGCTGGCCGGCCAGGACCGCACCGCCGCGCAGGCGGCGTGGCGTGAGGTGCTCGACGGGTTCGAGGCCCCCACCCTGGTGGGTCCGGCGGGCCGCATGCGCCTCGGCCGGCGCGCCGTGGAGTCCTACCGGCTGTCCGCGGAGACCACGCGCGCCCTGGGCGAGCTGGCCCGCTCGTGCCACACCACCGTCAACACCGTGCTGCAGGCCGGGTGGGCGCAGCTGCTGATGCGGCTCACCGGCCACCACGATGTGGCGTTCGGTACCGCCGTCTCCGGTCGGCCCGCCGACCTGGCCGGCGCCGAATCGATGGTGGGCCTGCTGATCAACACCGTCCCGGTGCGTGCCAACGTCGACGCGGAGACCACCGTCGCCGACGTGCTGGACCAGCTGCAGCAGCACCACAACGACACCCTCGAACACGAGCACCTGGCGCTGAGCGAGATCCACCGCGTCACGGGCCACGACGCGCTGTTCGACACCCTGTTCCTCTACGAGAACTACCCGATCGACACCAGCGTGCCGCTGGGCTTCCACGAGCTGGCCATCACCGATGTCACCAACCGCGAGTACAACCACTACCCGTTGTCGGTGATGGCGCTCCCGGGGCGCGAACTGGGCCTGCGCGTCGAATACGACACGGACGTCTTCGACGCGGCCGGCATCGAGAAGATGACCGAGCGCTTCCAGCGGGTGCTCTCGGAGATGACCGTCGACCCCACCCGCCGGCTGATGGCGCTGGACGTCGTCGACGAGGCCGAGCACGAGTTGCTCGACGTGTGGGGCAACCGGTCGGTGCTGAGCGAGCCGGCGACCGGGAAGTCGATCCCCGGCTTGTTCGCCGCGCAGGTGGCCCGCACCCCGGACGCGGCGGCGCTGACGTTCGAGGGCCGCTCGATGACCTACCGGGAGCTCGACGAGGCCGCAAACCGGCTGGCGCACTTGCTGATCGAGGAGGGCGCGGGTCCGGGTGAGCGGGTCGCGCTGCTGTTCTCCCGCTCGGCCGACGCGATCGTCTCGATCCTCGCGGTCCTCAAGACGGGGGCGGCGTACCTGCCGATCGACCCGGCACTGCCGGCCGCGCGGATCGAGTTCCTGCTCACCGACGCCGAGCCGGTCGCCGTGGTCACCGTGACGGGTCTGCGGTCGCGGCTGGAGGGTTGCCGCCCGACGGTCATCGACGTCGACGACCCGGCGCTGGACAGCCAGCCCGGCACCGAGCTGCCGATCCCGTCGTCGGACAACATCGCCTACCTCATCTACACGTCGGGCACGACCGGTGTCCCCAAGGGCGTGGCCGTCACCCACGACAACGTCGCCCAGCTGGTGGAGTCGCTGCACGCCGACCTGCCGGAGGCGGGGGTGTGGGCGCAGTGGCACTCCCTGGTCTTCGACGTGTCGGTGCATGAGATCTGGGGGGCGCTGCTGCACGGCGGCCGCCTGGTCGTGGTGCCCGAATCGGTCGCGGCCTCCCCGGACGAGCTGCACGCGCTGCTGGTCTCCGAAGAGGTCACCGTGCTGAGCCAGACCCCGTCGGCGGTGGGCATGCTCTCGCCGGAGGGCCTGGACTCGACGACGCTGGTCGTGGCGGGCGAGGCCTGCCCGGTCGAGGTCGTCGACCGCTGGGCGTCGGGGCGCGTGATGATCAACGCCTACGGCCCGACCGAGGCCACCGTCTATGCGGCGATGAGCTCGCCGTTGCAGACCGGGGCGGGTTCGGCGCCGATCGGTTCGCCGGTCCCGCGGGCCGCATTGTTCGTGCTCGACCGCTGGCTGCGTCCGGCGCCCGAGGGCGTGGTCGGCGAGCTGTACATCGCCGGTCACGGTGTGGCGACGGGGTATTCGCGCCGGTCCGGCCTGACGGCGTCGCGGTTCGTGGCCTGCCCCTTCGGCGCCCCGGGCGCACGCATGTACCGCACCGGCGACTTGGTCCGGTGGGGCCACGACGGTCAGCTCGAGTACCTGGGCCGCGCCGACGAGCAGGTCAAGATCCGCGGGTATCGCATCGAACTCGGCGAGGTGCAGGCCGCGCTGGCCGGGCTCGACGGGGTCGAGCAGGCGGCGGTGATCGCCCGCGAGGACCGTCCCGGCGACAAGCGGCTGGTCGGTTACATCACCGGCACCGCCGACCCGGTCGGCATCCGCATCCAGCTGGCCGACCGGTTGCCGGCCTACATGGTTCCGGCCGCGGTGGTGGTGCTCGACGCGCTGCCGTTGACGGTCAACGGCAAGCTCGACAAGCGCGCCCTGCCCGCACCCGAGTACCAGAAGCGCGGCGGCGAATACGTCGCCCCGGCCAACCCCACCGAGGAGACCGTCGCCGGTATCTTCGCCCGGGTCCTGGGGATGGAGCGGGTCTCGGTCGAGGACTCCTTCTTCGAGCTCGGCGGCGACTCGCTGTCGGCGATGCGGGTGATCGCCGAGATCAACACCGCCCTCGACGGCGCCCTGTCGGTGCGCACCCTGTTCGACTCGCAGTCCATCCGGGCCCTGAGTCAGCGGATCACCAGCGGCGCCGACACCGAGAACGCCGCGGGCCCGGGCTTCGCGGCGGTGCACGGCGCCGACGCCACCGAGGTGTACGCCCGCGACCTCACGCTGGACAAGTTCATCGACGCAACGACGCTGTCGACCGTGCCGTCGCTGCGCGCTCCCAGCTCCGAGGTGCGGACGGTCCTGCTGACCGGCGCGACCGGCTTCCTCGGTCGCTACCTGGTGCTGGAATGGCTCGAGCAGCTGGAACAGGTCGAGGGCAAGCTGGTCTGCCTGGTGCGGGCCCGCACGGATGAAGATGCCTGGCGCCGGTTGGAGAAGACTTTCGACAGCGGCGACCCGGAACTGCTGCGCCACTTCCAGGAACTGGCCGAAGAGCACCTGCAGGTGGTCGCCGGCGACAAGGGCCAGGCGAATCTTGGCCTGAGCGACGAGACCTGGCGGCAGCTGGCCGACACCGTCGACCTGATCGTGGACTCCGCGGCCGTCGTCAACGGTGTGCTGCCCTACAACGAGCTGTTCACGCCCAACGTCGGCGGCACCGCCGAGCTGATCCGGTTGGCGCTCACCACGAAGATGAAGCCGTACGCGTACGTGTCGACGTCGGACGTGGGGCGCCAGATCGAGCCGTCGGCCTTCACCGAGGACGCCGACATCCGGGTCATCAGCGCCACCCGCGTCATCGACGGCAGCTACGCCAACGGCTACGGCAACAGCAAGTGGGCGGGCGAGGTCCTGCTGCGCGAGGCCCACGACCTGTGCGGCTTGCCGGTCTCGGTGTTCCGCTCCGACATGATCCTGGCCGACACCAGCTACGCCGGCCAGCTCAACGTCGCGGACATCTTCACCCGGATGATCCTGAGCGTCGTGGCCACCGGCTGCGCGCCCAAGTCGTTCTATCAGCTCGACGCCGACGGCAACCGGCAGAGCGCGCACTTCGACGGGCTACCCGTCGAGTTCGTCGCCGAGGCGATCGCCAAGCTGGGCGCCCAGGTGATGGAGGGGTTCGAGACCTACCACGTGATGAACCCGCACGACGACGGCATCGGGCTCGACGAGTACGTCGACTGGCTGATCGAGGCCGGCTACCCGATCGAGCGCGTGGGCGACTTCGGCGAGTGGCTGCAGCGCTTCGAGACCGGCCTGCGCGGCCTGCCGGAACGGCAGCGGCAGAACTCGGTCCTGCAGATGCTGCTGTTGCTGCTGCGCGATCCGAAGAACCTGCAGCCCGCCGAGCCGGCTCGCGGCGCTTTCGCGCCGACCGACCGGTTCCGCGCCGCCGTGCAGGAAGCGAAGGTCGGCTCGGACAACGACATCCCGCACGTGAGTGCGCCGGTGATCGTCAAATACGTCACCGACCTGCAACTGCTCGGTCTGCTCTAACCGCTCGCGGAACTTCAGCGCGGCGTGGTCCCTACGGACCGCGCCGCGCTGCTGTATGCGCGATTGGTGTTAAAGGCGTAACCGGGTCCCCGCCGCCTATCACGCGGCAATAACGGTCGCCGCCGTTGTGGCGGAAGCGGAACGACTGAACCCCTCGCTCCAGTCAATACTGTATGTAGCTAGACTGCCTATGATCAGTACTAGAAGTATCTTAAGGCGATGATCACCAGGTCTGCTCGACGATTTTGGGTAATTCACAGGACATTAAGTTTGGATAAACCTGGACTACCGGGGTGCTCGTCTACTAGCGTTTCGGACTGTTGCACTCGTGTTGACTACGAGATTTCCGGAGTCGGTGAGCGTCGTCCGTTCGATAGCGACATCCGCCAGCTCGGCCGTCTCGGTCAGCGACGAACTGCAACACCGGTTGCGGTCGGCCTGTGCCAAACGCTCCACCCGATCGTCGGGCGGGGCGCCGTAGGGGGGGTCGCGCCGGGCGCCGGGGCTACATCGAGCAGAAGCGGACCGGGCTTCTGCGCGAGCCGCTTCAGTCAACCGGGGGGTTGAAAGGAAGACCCTGTGGTTGGGGCGTTGGATGCAGCTTGATCATCAAGCACTTCCGCTGACGCGCGGACAGCTGGACATCTGGCTGGCGCGCGAAACCGGTCACTCCGATACCGAGTGGCAGCTGGGCCTGTTCGTGCGGATCGACGGCATGGTCCAGCGCGACGCCCTGCAGTGGGCGATCCGGCAGGCGGTGCGGGAAGCCGAGCCGGCCAGGGTGGCCTTCGTCGAGGTCGACGGCCAGGTCTTCCAGCGGGCGGTCGATTACCCGAACGTCGAGCTCACCTTTGACGACCTGACCGGCGTGCCCGATCCGGTGCAGGAAGCGCGTCGGCGGGCGTTGGCGATCCAGCGCACGCCCATGCCGCTCACCGGTCCGCTGTTCCGGTTCGTCTTATTTGCGACCCGGCGCGACGAATTCTTCTTGTTCGCCTGCTGCCACCACATCGTCATCGACGGGACCGGCGTCGGGCTGGTCGGTCATCGCATCGCCTCGATCTACTCCGCGATCGTGTCCGCCGGGCCCATTCCCACGGCCGTCTTCGGCTCACTGCGGCAGCTGATCGACTGCGAATCGGAGTACGAACGCTCCGATGACTACCGGGACGACGAGGCGTATTGGACGGCGAACCTGCCCCCGGCCGGACAGGCGCAGCATCGGCCGTCGCAGGGCGCCGCCGAGCGCGACCCGTGGCCGTCCGCCCCGACCTCCCTGGATCCGGGCGTGCTGCGCCGGGTGAATCGGTTCTCCGAGGTGTGGGGGGTGTCCCAGACGTCGGTCATCACCGCCGCCTGCGCGCTGCTGGTGCGCGGGTGGTCCGCCGAGGGCTCGGACGTGGTGCTCGACTTCCCGGTGAGCCGCCGCGTGCGCCCGGAGCAGAAGACGCTGCCCGGGATGGTCGCCGGCGTGGTGCCGCTGGTGCTGAGCGTCTCGCCGGAGACCACGGTCGCCGCGTTCTGCAAACACGTCGAGACACGAATCGACGAAGCGATCCAGCACCAGCGCTTTCCGGTGCACGCCCTGGAGCGCAAGGTCCGCGGCCTGGCGCAACCGCCCGAGCGGGTCAGCGTCAACTTCATCCCGTCGGCGTTCACGCTGCCCTTCGGCGGCGTCACGGCGTCGGCGTCGTACACGAACTCCGGCCAGGCGGACGGCTTCGGGCTGATCTTTTCCGGCGACGGTGACGACCTCGTCTTCAGCACGGCGGGCAGGTGGGAACCGTGGGCCCATCTCGACGCCGGCGACTTGGCGGACCGACTCCAACAGCTCTTGACGGCGATGACGGCCGATCCGACGCGGCGGCTGCTGTCCCTGGGCGCCGTCGACGCCGACGAGCGGGCCCGGCTCGACGAATGGGGCAACCGTTCGGCGTTGGGCCGGCCGTCGATGCCGGTGTCGATGGTCGAGTTGTTCGCCGCGCAGGTGGCGCGTACTCCGGATGCGGTGGCGGTGACGTTCGGGGATGTGTCGATGACGTATCGGGAGCTCGATGAGGCCGCTAATCGGCTGGCTCACGTGCTGGCGGGGCGGGGTGTGGGTCCGGGTGCGTTTGTGGCGCTGGTGTTTTCGCGCTCGGTTGAGGCGATCGTGGCGATTGTGGGGGTGCTCAAGTCCGGGGCGGCCTATCTGCCGATCGATCCGGCGCTGCCGGCGGCTCGCGTGCAGTTCATGCTCACCGATGCGGCCCCGGTGGCGGTGATCACCACCGCGGAGTTGGCGGGCAGGCTGGAGGGGTTCGACCTGACGGTCATTGACATCGCCGATCCCGCGATCGGCGCCCAGCCCAGTTCGCCGCCGCCGTTGCCGGATCCGGGCGATGTGGCGCATGTGATCTACACCTCGGGTACCACGGGGGTGCCCAAAGGGGTGGCGGTGACGCAACATAACGTCGCGCAGTTGTTCGATGACCTGCGGATCGGTGTCGCGTTGTCCGCTGAGCAGGTGTGGACGCAGTTTCATTCGTATGCGTTCGACTTTTCGGTGTGGGAGATTTGGGGTGCGTTGCTGCATGGCGGGCGCCTGGTCGTGGTGCCTGATGCGGTGGCGCGCTCGCCCGAGGAGTTCCACGCGCTGCTGGTCGACGAGGGCGTCACGGTGTTGACCCAGACCCCCTCGGCGGTGGGCATGCTGTCGCCGCAGGGGTTGGATGGGACGGCGTTGGTGATCGGTGCCGAGCCGTGTCCGCCCGAGTTGGTGGATCGGTGGGCGCCGGATCGGGTGATGGTCAACGTCTATGGCCCGACCGAGACCACGATGTGGGCGTGTAAGAGCGCGCCGTTGAGGGCTGGGTCGGGGTTCCCGCCGATTGGCTCGCCGGTGAGGCGGGCGGCGTTTTTCGTGCTCGACGAGTGGTTGCGTCCGGTGCCTGCCGGTGTGGTCGGCGAGCTGTATTTGGCCGGCGAGGGTGTGGGCGTGGGCTATTGGCGCCGCCCCGGGCTCACGGCGTCGCGGTTCATGGCCTGCCCCTTCGGGGCACCCGGTGCCCGCATGTACCGCACCGGCGACCTCGTCTGCTGGGGACCCGACGGTCAACTGCGCTACCTCGGACGCGCCGACGAACAGGTCAAGGTCCGCGGCTACCGCATCGAACTCGGCGAAATCCGTGCCGCGCTGCTCGATGTGGAGGGCGTTGAACGCGCGGCGGTGCTCGTCCGTGAGGATCGTGCCGGCGAGAAACGTCTCGTCGGCTATGTGACAGGAGCCGCTGACCCGACCGACATTCGGGCCCGGTTGGGTCGGCGGCTCCCCACCTACATGGTCCCGTCGGCGGTCGTCGTGCTCGACGCGCTGCCGATGACGGTCAACGGCAAACTCGACACCCGCGCCCTGCCCGCCCCGGAGTACCAGGGCGGCAACGGATATCGCGCGCCCGAGAACGCGATCGAGGAGATCCTGGCCGGCATCTTCGCCCAGGTGCTCGGCGTCGACCGCGTGGGTGTCGACGACTCCTTCTTCCACCTCGGCGGCGACTCGCTCTCGGCAATGCGGCTGGTCTCCGCGGTCAACACCGGCCTCGACGCCCACCTCGGGGTGCGCGCCCTGTTCGAGTCGCCGACCGTCGCCGAACTCGCGCCGCACGTGTGCGGCGGCGGCAGCAAGCTCGCGCGGGTGGTGGCGGCCGAGCGGCCCGCCGTGGTGCCCTTGTCGTTCGCGCAATCCCGGCTCTGGTTTCTCGACCAGCTGCACGGACCGTCGCCGGTGCACAACATGGCGGTCGCCCTGCGGCTGCGCGGGCCGCTCGACACCGACGCCATGGGCACCGCCCTGGGCGACGTCGTGGCCCGGCACGAAAGCTTGCGCACCGTGTTCGTCGCGTCCGAGGGGACGCCCCGGCAGGTGGTGGTCCCGGCCGCCGACGCCCGCGTGGGCTGGCAGGTCATCGACGCCGGCGGATGGCCGGTCAGCCGGCTGAGCCAGGCCATCGAGACCCAGGCCTGCCACCGGTTCGACCTCTCCAACGAAATCCCTTTGCGAGCACGGCTTTTCCGCCTCGCCGAGGACGACCACGTGCTGATGGCGGTGGCCCACCATATCGCCGCGGACGGTTGGTCGCTGACCCCCTTGGTGCGCGACCTCGGCGCGGCCTACGTGCGCAGGTCCGGCGGCCAGGCCCCGGACTGGGCGCCGTTGCCGGTGCACTACGTCGACTACACCCTCTGGCAACGCGCGCAATTCGGTGACCTCGACGATCCGGGCAGCCCGATCGCCGCGCAGCTGAGGTATTGGCAGGGCGCGCTGGCCGGGATGCCCGAACGCCTTGAATTGCCGACCGATCGCCCCTACCCGCTGGTCGCCGACCACCGCGGCGCCCGCATCGATGTCGAGTGGCCGGCCGAACTGCAGGACCAGGTCGCGCAGGTCGCCCGCGCCCACAACGCGACCACCTTCATGGTCGTGCAGGCGGCGCTCGCCGTCCTGCTGGCCAAGTTGAGCGCGAGTTCCGATGTGGCGGTGGGCTTTCCGATCGCCGGCCGCAGCGATCCCGCGCTCGACGATGTCGTCGGCTTCTTCGTCAACACCCTGGTGCTGCGCGTCGACCTGAGCGGCGACCCCAGCGTCGCCGACCTGGTGGACCGGGTTCGCCAACGCAGCCTCGCCGCCTACGAACACCAGGACGTGCCCTTCGAAGTCCTGGTGGACCGGCTCCATCCCACCCGCAACCTGGCGCATCATCCACTGGTGCAGGTGGTGCTGGCCTGGCAGAACCTGCCCTGGCAGCACGACGGGCCCGCCGCCGGTCTGGAACTGGGCGAGGTGCGGGTCACCCCGCTGCCCGTCGACACCCAGGTCGCCCGCATGGATCTGGTGTGGTCGCTGGCCGAACGGTGGGACGAGGACGGCCGGCCCGCCGGCATTGGCGGCATGGTGGAGTTCCGCACCGACGTGTTCGACGCGGGCAGCATCGAGACGATGATCGAACGGCTGCGGCGGGTCCTCGCGGCCATGACCGCCGACCCCGACCGCCGGCTGTCGTCGATCGACCTGCTCGACGCGGCCGAGCACGAACGGCTCGACGACATCGGCAACCGGACGGTGTTGGCCCTGCCGTCCATGGCCCTGGTGTCGATCCCGGCGCTGTTCGCCGCGCAGGTCGCCCGGGCCCCGGGGGCGGTCGCCATCAGCTGCGGCGGGCGGTCGTTCACCTACCGGCACCTGTACGAAGCCACAAATCGGTTGGCGCACTTGCTCGTTGAGCACGGCGCCGGCCCTGGCCAACGGGTGGCGGTGGCGCTGCCGCGGTCGGCCGAGGCGATCGTGGCGATCTTGGCGGTGCTCAAGACGGGCGCGGCCTACGTGCCGATCGACCCGAGCGTGCCCGCGACGCGGGTGCAGTTCGTGCTCGACGATGCCGCCCCGATCGCGGCGGTGACCGCCGCCGGGGTGCGCCCGCAGCTGGGCGGGTTCGCCGGGCCGATCGTCGACATCGACGATCCCGCCGTGCGGACCCGACCCGCCACCGGGCTGCCGGTGCCGGCGGCGGACAGCATCGCCTACATCATCTACACGTCGGGCTCGACCGGCGTGCCCAAGGGTGTGGCGGTCACCCATCGCAACGTCACCCAGTTGCTGGACTGCATCGACTCCCAACTCGACGTCGGGCAGGTCTGGACCCAGTGTCATTCCCTGGCTTTCGACTTCTCGGTGTGGGAGATCTTCGGCGCCCTCCTGCACGGCGGCCGCCTGGTCGTCGTGCCCGACGACATCGTCCGATCACCAGAAGACCTGCACGCCTTGCTGGTTGCCGAAAACGTCAACGTGTTGAGTCAGACGCCGTCGGCGTTTTACGCGTTGCAGAGCGCCGACGCGTTGGCGCCGGAGCTCGGTGAGCAGTTGAAGTTGCAGACGGTCGTGTTCGGTGGGGAGGCGCTGGATCCGCGACGGTTGGCGACGTGGTTGCATCGTCATCCGGGCCTGCCGCGGATGGTCAACATGTATGGCATCACCGAGACCACGGTGCACGCCTCGTTCCGCGAGATCCTCGGCGGCGATGTCGACGGCAACGTCAGCCCGATCGGGGTGCCGCTTGCCAACCTCGGCTTCTTCGTGCTCGACGGGTGGTTGCGCCCGGTGCCCGTCGGGGTGGTGGGCGAGTTGTACGTCGCCGGTGGGGGATTGGCCACCGGGTATGTGGGCCACCCGGGGCTGTCGGCCGCGCGGTTCGTCGCCTGCCCGTTCGGAGGGTACGGCGCACGGATGTATCGCACCGGGGACGTGGTGCGGTGGGGCAGCTCTAGTTCCGGTGAGGGGCAACTGGAATATCTCGGGCGCGCGGACGAGCAGGTCAAGATCCGCGGTTACCGCATCGAGTTGGGTGAGATCCGCGCCGCGCTCGCCGACGTCGACGGCGTCGAGCAGGCGGCGGTGGTCGCCCGTGAGGATCGTGCCGGCGAGAAGCGTCTCGTCGGCTATGTGACAGGAGCCGCTGACCCGACCGAGATTCGGGCCCGGTTGGGTCGGCGGCTCCCCACGTACATGGTTCCCTCGGCGGTGGTGGTGCTCGATGCGTTGCCGTTGACGGTCAACGGCAAGCTCGACACCCGCGCCCTGCCGGCGCCGGAATACGGCGACGTCGACCGGTACCGGGCGCCGTCGGGCGCCGTCGAGGAGATCCTGACCGGCATCTACGCGCAGGTGCTGGGCGTGGAGCCGCCCCAGGTTATCGGGGTGGACGACTCCTTCTTCGACCTGGGCGGGGACTCGCTGTCGGCGATGCGTCTGATCGCCGCCGTGAATACCGGTCTGAACGCCGGGGTTTCGGTGCGGGCGTTGTTCGAGGCGCCCACGGTGGCCCAATTGGCTCCGCGCCTGTACGGCGGTGCGGAGCGGATTGCCCGAGTGGAGGCCGCCGAGCGGCCGGCGGTGGTGCCCTTGTCGTTTGCGCAGTCCCGGCTGTGGTTCATCGATCAGCTGCAGGGACCCTCGCCGATGTACAACATGGCGGCCGCGCTGCGGCTGCGTGGACCGCTGGACACCGACGCGCTGCGTGCGGCGCTCGTCGACGTGGTGTCCCGCCATGAGAGTTTGCGCACGGTGTTTGCCGTGTCCGACGGGACGCCACAGCAGGTGGTGCTGCCCGCCGAGGGGGTCGTTGTCGGGTGGGACGTGATAGATGTCGCCGGCTGGTCGCCGGCACGAATAAAGGAGGCCGTTGATGGCGCAGCCGGTTATGCATTTGATCTGTCAGCCGAAATACCCTTGCAGACCCAGCTTTTCCGAGTCTCCGGCGACGAGCATGTGCTGGTGGCGGTGGTCCATCATATTGCTGCGGATGGTTGGTCGCTGAATCCTCTGGTGCACGACCTGGGGGTCGCCTATGCCGGCCGCTGCGCCGGACGGGCGCCGGATTGGTCGCCGCTGGCGGTGCAGTACGTGGATTACACGCTGTGGCAGCGAACCCAATTCGGTGACCTCGACGACCCGGAGAGCCCGATCGTCGGACAGCTCGCCTATTGGGAGCGGACCTTGGCGGGGTTGCCCGAACGGGTCGAGTTGCCGACGGATCGGCCGTACCCGGTGGTGGCCGATTACCGGGGCGCCGCCACCGACATCGACTGGCCGGCCGAGTTGCAGCAACAGATCCGGGCGGTGGCGCGGGCGCACAACGCCACCAGCTTCATGGTGGTGCAGGCGGCGCTGGCGGTGCTGCTGGGCAAGCTCACGGCGAGTTCCGATGTGGCGGTGGGCTTTCCGATCGCCGGGCGGCGCGATCCCGCGCTGGACGAGTTGGTGGGCTTCTTTGTCAACACGTTGGTGCTGCGGGTCGATCTCGCCGGTGATCCCAGCGTCGCCGACGTGGTGGCCCGGGTGCGCCGGCGCAGCCTGGAGGCCTACGAAAATCAGGACGTGCCGTTCGAGGTGCTGGTGGAGCGGCTCAACCCCACTCGCTCCCTGACGCATCATCCGCTGACGCAGGTGCTGTTGGCCTGGCAGGGCAACGATCCCGCCGAGTTGAGCCTGGGTGAGCTGCAGATCACCGCGGTCCCGGTGCAGACCCGCACCGCACGCACGGATTTGACGTTCTCCCTGTTCGAACGCTGGACCGGGGACGGCCAGCCGGCGGGGATCGGCGGCACCGTCGAGTTCCGCACCGACCTGTTCGACCCGGACACGATCCACACGCTGACCGAACGGTTGCGGCGCGTGTTGGTCGCCATGACCGCCGACCCGGCCCGCAGGCTCTCGTCGATCGACGTGCTCGACGACGACGAGCACGCCCGGCTTGACGGGTGGGGCAATCGGTCGGCGTTGGGGCGGCCGGCGGCGGGAGCGTCGGTTCCGGCGCTGTTCGCCGCGTGGGTGGAACGCGCGCCGCAGGCGGTGGCGATCAGGTGCGGCGGGCGCTCGTGGACCTACGGGCAAGTGGAGTCGGACGCGAATCGACTGGCGCACCTGCTGATTGGCCATGGTGTGCGCCGGGGCCAGTGCGTGGGCGTGTTGCTGGAGCGCTCGGCCGAGGCCGTCATCGCGATCCTGGGAGTGCTGAAAACGGGGGCTGCCTACGTGCCGATGGACCCGTCGGTGCCGACGGCGCGGATCGGCTTCATGGTCGCCGACGCCGGTGTGCGCGTCGTGGTGACCAGCGACGAGTTGCGTTCGCGGCTCGGCGAATTCGGTGGGACCGTCGTCGACATCGATGGCCCGGCCCTGTCGGCCCACCCGGTGACGGCAGTCGCGGCGGGGCCGGCGGCCGACGACGTCGCGCACGTCATCTACACCTCGGGCACGACGGGCACGCCCAAGGGGGTGGCGGTCAGTCACGCGAACGTGACCCAGCTGTTTGCTGCGCTGGACGCCGGAGTGGCACTGGGACCGGATCAGGTCTGGAGCCAGTGCCATTCGCTCGCGTTCGATTTCTCGGCGTGGGAGATCTGGGGCGCGCTGCTGCACGGCGGGCGCCTGGTGGTGGTTCCCGACTCGGCGTCCCTGTCGCCGGACGAGTTGCACGCCACGCTGATCGGCGAGCGCGTCACGGTGTTGGCGCAGACGCCGTCGGCGCTGGGGATGCTGTCACCGCAGGGCCTGGAGACGGTCACGCTGGTGGTGGGCGCCGAACCGTGCCCGGGTGAGCTGGTGGACCGGTGGGCGCCCGGTCGAGTGATGGTCAACGTGTACGGGCCGACGGAGACCACCATCTGGGTGTCACACAGTGCCCCTTTGACAAGGGGGCCGGCGCGGTCCGGGCCACCGGCAATCGGGTCGCCGGTGGCCGGGGCCGCGTTCTTCGTGCTCGATGGGTGCCTGCGCCGGGTGCCGGCCGGGGTGGTGGGGGAGTTGTACGTCGCCGGTGCCGGGGTGGGCGCCGGCTATCTGGGGCGAGCGGGCCTGACGGCGTCGCGTTTCGTGGCGTGCCCGTTCGGCGGCAACGCCACGCGCATGTATCGCACCGGCGACCTCGTCCGATGGGACCACCACGGGCAATTGCACTATGTCGGCCGCACCGACGATCAGGTCAAGATCCGGGGCTATCGCATCGAGTTGGGCGAAATCCGCGCTGTGCTGGCCGAATTGGAGGGTATCGAGCAAGCCGCGGTGATCGCCCGCGAAGATCGTGCCGGCGAGAAGCGTCTCGTCGGCTATGTGACCGGAGCCGCTGATTCCGCCGACATTCGGGCCCGGTTGGGTCAGCGGCTCCCCACGTACATGGTTCCCTCGGCGGTCGTGGTGCTCGACGCCTTGCCGTTGACGGTCAACGGCAAGCTCGACACCCGCGCGCTGCCCGCGCCGGAATACCGCGACGCCGACCGCTACCGGGCGCCCGAGAACGCGCTCGAGGAATCGCTGGCCGGCATCTACGCCCGGGTGCTCGACGTCGACCGCGTCGGGGCCGACGACTCCTTCTTCGACCTCGGCGGAGACTCCCTCTCCGCGATGCGTCTGATCACCGCGATCAACGCCGACCTGGATGCCGGTCTGACGGTCCGGACCGTGTTCGAGGCTCCCACGGTCGCGCAGCTGGCGCCCCGGGTCGAGGCCGGCGCCGGTCGGGCGGGACGGTTGGTCGTCGGCGAGCGGCCGGTGGTGGTGCCGTTGTCGTTCGCGCAGTCCCGCTTGTGGTTCATCGATCAGTTGCAGGGGCCGTCGCCGGTGTACAACATGGCGGTCGCCCTGCGCCTGTCCGGGCGCCTGGACACCGACGCGATGGGGGCGGCCCTGGACGACGTGGTGGCCCGCCACGAAAGCCTGCGGACGATCTTCCTCGCCCCCGAGGGCGCCCCCCAACAGGTGGTGCTGCCGGCCGAGCAGGCCGACGTCAACTGGCAGATCGTCGACGCGACGCGGTGGCCGGCGACCTGGCTGGCGGAGGCCACCCAGGACGCGGCGCGCTACACCTTCGACCTGGCCACCGAAATCCCCTTGCGGGCATGGCTTTTCCAGACCGGCGAGGACGAACACGTGTTGGTGGCCGTCGTCCACCACATCGCCGCCGACGGGTGGTCGGTGTCCCCGCTGGTGCGCGATCTCGGGGCCGCCTACGCGGCCCGCTGCCGCGGGCGGGCGCCGGAGTGGACACCGCTGCCGGTGCAATACGTCGACTACACGCTGTGGCAACGCGCCCAGTTCGGCTCCCTCGACGACCCCGACAGCCCCATCGCGGCGCAACTGCACTACTGGGATCACACCCTGGCCGGGCTACCCGAACACGTTGAGCTGCCCACGGACCGGCCCTATCCGCTGGTGGCCGACTATCGTGGCGCCAGCGTCGACGTGCAGTGGCCGGCTGCCCTGCAGCACCAGATCGCCCAGCTGGCGCGGGCGCACAATGCGACGAGCTTCATGGTCGTCCAGGCGGCCCTGGCCGTGCTGCTGTCCGCCGTGAGCGCGAGTCCCGATGTGGCCGTGGGGTTCCCGATCGCGGGCCGGCGCGACCCGGCGCTGGACGAGGTGGTCGGATTCTTCGTCAACACCTTGGTGTTGCGGGTCGACCTCAGCGGTGACCCCACCGTCGCCGAACTGCTGGCCCGGGTGCGCCGGCGCAGCCTGGCGGCCTACGAACACCAGGACGTGCCGTTCGAAGTGCTGGTGGAACGGCTCAACCCGACCCGCGACATGGCTCATCACCCGCTGGTCCAGGTCATGCTGGCCTGGCAGAACAACGAGCCCGCCGACATGAGCCTCGGCGAGGTGCGGGTGACGCCGCTGCCGCTCGAAACCCAGGTCGCCCGCATGGATCTGGTGTGGTCGCTGGCCGAACGGTGGGGCGAGGGCGGCGAGCCCGCCGGCATCGGCGGAACGGTGGAGTTCCGCACCGACGTCTTCGATGCGGCCAGCATCGAGACGCTCGTCACGCGGTTGCAGCAGGTGCTGGCCGCCATGACCGCCGACCCCGCCCGGCCGCTGTCCGCCATCGACGTCCTCGAGGAACCCGAGCGCGCCCGCCTCGACGCCATCGGCAACCGCGCCGTGCTGGGCCGGCCCCCGACCGCACGGTCGTCGATCCCGGCGTTGTTCGCCGCGCAGGTGGCGCGGGACCCCAAGGCGGTCGCGATCACCTGCGGCGAGCGGGCGTGGACCTACCGCGAACTCTACGAGGCCACAAACAGGTTGGCGCACATGCTGGTTGGTCGCGGAGCGGGACCGGGCCAGCGGGTCGCGGTGGTGATCCCGCGGTCGGCCGAGGCGGTCGTGGCGATCCTGGCGGTCCTCAAGACCGGGGCCGCCTATGTGCCGATCGATCCGGCGCTGCCGGCCGCCCGCATCGAGTTCATGCTCGCCGACGCCGCCCCGATCGCGGCGATCAGCACGACCGAATTCCGCTCCCGCCTGAGCAATCCCGATCTCGTCATCGACGTCAACGACCCCGCCCTGGCCGACCAGCCCGCCACCGGGCTGCCGGACCCGTCGCCCGACGACGTCGCGTACGTCATCTACACCTCCGGAACCACCGGCGTGCCCAAGGGCGTGGCGGTCACCCACCACAACGTCACCCAGCTGCTGCGGTCGGTGGACGCCGAACTGGGCCTAGGGCGGGTCTGGAGCCACTGTCACTCGCCGGCCTTCGACTTCTCGGTGTGGGAGATCTTCGGCGCGCTGCTGCGCGGGGGACGCGTGGTCGTCGTCCCCGACGAGGTCGTCCGTTCCCCGGAAGACCTGCACGCCTTGCTGATTGCCGAACATGTCACGGTGTTGAGCCAGACCCCGTCGGCGGTGGCGGCGCTCTCGCCGCACGGACTGGAATCGGTGGCGCTGATCGTCGGCGGTGAGCCGTGCCCGGTCGAGGTCATGGACCGGTGGGCTCCGGGGCGGGTGATGGTCAATCAGTACGGCCCCACCGAGACCACGATGTTCGCGGCCATGACGCCCCCGTTGACGGCGGGCTCCGCCCGGGTGCCGATCGGTGCGCCGGTGCCCGGGGCCGCCCTGTTCGTACTGGACCCATGGCTGCGCGCGGTGCCGCCCGGTGTGGTCGGCGAGTTGTACATCGCTGGCCGCGGCGTCGCCGCGGGTTACCTGGGCCGGGCCGCGTTGACGGCGTCGCGGTTCGTGGCGTGTCCGTTCGGCGGGAACGGAACGCGGATGTATCGCACCGGGGATGTGGCGCGGTGGGGCCACGACGGTCAGCTGGAGTACCTCGGGCGCGCGGACGAGCAGGTCAAGATCCGCGGCCACCGTATCGAGCTGGGCGAAATCCGTTCCGCCCTCACCGAATTGGACGGCGTCGAGCAGGCCGCGGTGATCGCTCGGGGAGACCACGCCGCCGCGCGGCTGGTGGGCTACGTGACCGGGACCGCCGACCCACCCGAAATCCGGGCGCGGCTCGCCGAGCGGCTGCCGTCCTACATGGTGCCCTCGGCGGTGGTGGTCCTGGACGCGTTGCCGTTGACGGTCAACGGCAAGCTCGACACCCGCGCCCTGCCGGCACCCGAATACACCGTGAGCCGGTATCGCGCGCCGGCCGACGCGATCGAGGAGATCCTGGCCGGCATCTACGCCCAGGTGCTGGGCGTGGACCCAGTCGGGGTGGACGACTCGTTTTTCGACCTGGGCGGGGACAGCATCCTGTCGATGCAGGTGGTTGCCCGGGCCCGGGCGGCCGGCGTGATGTGCCGGCCCCGCGATGTTTTCGTCGAGCAGTCGGTGGCCCGGCTGGCGCGGGTCGTCACGCTGGCCACCGGCGAGGACGACGTAGTCGACGAGGGCACCGGGCCGGTGGTGGCGACCCCGATCATGCGCTGGCTGCGCGATATGGACGGCCCGATCGAGCAGTTCAATCAGACCATGGTGCTGGCGGCGCCCGCCGGGGTGAGCCAGGCCGACGTGGTGGCTGTGCTGCAGGCGCTGCTCGACCGCCATCCCATGCTGCGGCTCTGCGTCGACGACGACGGTGCCGGCGGCTGGAACATGCACGTCCCCGAGGCGGGGTCGGTGGACGCGCGCGCCTGCCTGCGCACCGTCGACGTGCTCTCGGAGGCGGCGCTGATAGGTGCTCGTGCGCGGCTGAACCCGGGCGCCGGCGTCCTGCTGTGCGCGGTATGGTCAAGCGCGACAAACCAATTGGCGCTGATCGTTCACCACCTGGCCGTCGACGCCGTTTCCTGGCGGACCCTGATCGAAGACCTCAACATCGCCTGGGCCCAGCACCACCGCGGCCAGCCCATCGAGCTGCCCACCCCCGGCACCTCCTTCGCCCGCTGGTCGTCGCTGCTGGCCGAGCACGCGAAGGACCCGGCGGTGGCCGAGCTGGCGGACGCGTGGCGGCGGGTCACCGAGACGCCGCCGGTGCTGCCTGCCGTCCAGCCCTGGGACACCTATGAGACGGCCGGGCAGTTGTCGGCGTCGCTGGATGCCGAGACGACCCGCCAGCTGCTGGGCGAGGTGCCCGCCGCGTTTCACGCCGGGGTGCAGGACATCCTGCTGATCGCCTTCGGGCTGGCGTTCACGGAGTTCCTAGGGACCGTGACGCCGATCGGCGTCGACGTCGAGGCGCACGGGCGCAGCGAGGATCTGGGCCCGCACGTGCACCTGTCCCGCACCGTCGGGTGGTTCACCGCCAAGTACCCGGTGGCTCTCGACGTCCACGGGCTGGACTGGGCTCGCGTGGTCGCGGGTGAGGCCGCGCTGGGCGCGGTGGTCAAGGACGCCAAGGAGCAACTGCGCGCCCTGCCCGACGGCCTGACCTACGGGCTGTTGCGACACCTGAATCCCGAAGCGGGCGTGGACGGTCCGGACCCGGCCATCGGCTTCAACTACCTGGGCCGCGTCGGGGCAGCGCCCGCCGAATCGTCCGACGAGCTATGGCAACTCAGCCCGAACACTCACGCGCTGAGCGCCGCGGTCGCCGCGGTGGCCCTGCCACTGCCGCACACGGTGGAACTCAACGCCGGCACCATGGACGGCGAGGACGGCCCGCGCCTGCACGCCAGCTGGTCGTGGGCGTCCTCGGCGCTGACCCACGAGCAGGTAAACCGGTTGAGCCGGTTGTGGTTTGAGGCCCTGGCCGGAATCTGCGCTCACGTGCGACGCGGCGGCGGCGGGCTGACCCCGTCGGACGTCGCGCCGGCCCGCCTGGACCAGCAGCAGATCGACGAACTCGAGCGGCGGTACGACGTCGCCGACGTCTTGCCGCTGACCCCGCTGCAGCAGGGGCTGCTCTTTCATTCGCAACCCGACGGTGACGTATACGCGGTGCAGCTGACCATCACGCTGCGCGGCGCCCTCGACCCGCAGCGTCTCCACCGCGCCGCGCAGACCGTCATCGCCCGCCACCCCAACCTCGCCGCTCGATTCTGGTCCGGCTTCGGCGAGCCTCTGCAGATCATCCCGGCCGCCCCCGAGTTCGCCTACCGGCACATCGAAATCGACGGCGGCGACATCGACGAGCAGGTCCGGCAGATATCCGCCGAAGAACGCACCGCGGTCCGAGACCTCGATGATCAACCGCCCCTGCGGGCCGCGCTGATCAGCGTCGGCGACAACGAATTCCGGTTCGTGCTCACCGTCCACCACATCGTGATGGACGGCTGGTCGCTGCCGATCCTGCTGCAGGAGGTCTTCGCCTGCTACCACGGGTCGCGGTTACCGGCCGCGCCGCCGTACCGCCGCTTCGTCACCTGGCTGGCGGACCGGGACGTCGCGGCCGCGCACGCCGCGTGGCGCGAGGCGCTCGACGGTTTCGACACCCCCACCCTGGTCGGCCCGCCGGGCCGCGCGGAGCTCGGGCCGCGGGAAGTCGCCGCGGTCCGGCTCTCGGCCGAAACCACCAGTGCGCTCGGCGAACTCGCCCGTACCTGCCGTACCACCCTCAACACCGTGCTGCAGGCCGCCTGGGCGCAGCTGCTGATGTCGCTGACGGGCCGGCGCGACGTCGCCTTCGGCACCGCGGTGTCCGGCCGGCCGGCCGAGCTGCCCGGCGCCGAATCGATGGTGGGACTGTTGATCAACACAGTGCCGGTGCGCGCCCACGCCACCGCAACGACGACCGTCGCCGAATTCCTGGACCGGCTGCAACGCGCCCACAACGACACCGTCGAGCATCAGCACCTGGCGCTGAACGAAATTCACCGCAGCACCGGACACGACCAGCTGTTCGACACGCTGTTGGTGTACGAGAACTACCCGATCGACGCCGCCGCGCTCTCGGCGGCCGACGGCCTGGCCGCCACCGAGTTCACCAGCCACGAATACAACCACTACCCGCTGTCGCTGCAAGCCGTACCGGGCGACGAACTGCGACTGCGCATCGAATTCGACACCGACGTCTTCGAACCCGCGGCCGTCGACGCCCTGATCGGGCGATTGCACCGGCTCCTGGCGGCCATGCCCGCCGATCCCACTCGGCCATTGCGGTCGCTGGACGTGCTCGACGCGCCGGAGCGCGCCCGGCTGCAACTCTGGGGCAACCACGCGACGTTGACCGAACGGCCCAGCGCCCCGGTATCGCTGCCGGCGCTGTTCGCCGCCCAGGCGGCCCGCGTTCCGGAGGCGGGAGCGGTCACCTTCCAGGGCCGTTCGATGACCTACCGGGACCTCGACGACGCATCGAACCGGTTGGCGCACAGGCTGATCGAACGTGGCGCGCGGCCGGGGGAGTGCGTGGCGCTGCTGTTCCCCCGCTCGGCCGAGGCCATCGTCGCGATCCTCGCGGTGCTCAAGACCGGGGCCGCCTACCTGCCGATCGACCCGGCCCTGCCCGCGGCGCGCCTCGAGTTCATGCTCGGCGACGCCACGCCGGTCGCCGCGCTCACCACCGCCGGCCTGCGGTCCCGGCTGGACGGATCCGGCGTCCCGGTCATCGACGCCGGCGAACCCCCCACCGGCCCCGCCGATCCGTTGCCGATGCCCGCACCCGAGAACGTCGCCTACCTCATCTACACCTCGGGGACGACCGGCGTCCCCAAAGGCGTTGCGGTCACCCACCGCAACGTCACCCAGCTGCTGGAATCCCTGCACGCGCCGCTGCCCGCGGCGGGCGTGTGGTCGCAATGTCACTCGTACGGCTTCGACGTCTCGGTGCAGGAGATCTGGGGCGCGCTGGCCGGCGGCGGCCGGCTGGTGGTGGTGCCCGAGTCGGTGACGCGCTCACCGGACGAACTGCACGCGCTGCTGGCCGCCGAGGGGGTCAGCGTGCTGAGCCACACCCCGTCGGCGCTCACCGCGCTGTCACCGCGAAAGCTGCACGCGTCGTTGATCATCGGCGGCGAGCCCTGCCCGGCCGCGCTCGTGGACCAATGGGCCCCGGACCGCGTGATGATCAACGCCTACGGCCCGACGGAAACCACCGTGGATGCGACGCTCAGCGCCGCGCTGACCCCTGGCGCCGGAGCGCCGCCGCTGGGGTCCCCGGTATCCGGGGCGGCGCTTGTCGTGCTGGACGACTGGCTGCGCCCGGTGCCCGCCGGCGCGGTTGGGGAGCTGTACGTGGCCGGGCACGGGGTCGCGGTCGGGTATGCGCGGCGCGCCGGTTTGACGGCATCGCGGTTCGTGGCCTGCCCATTCGGCCCGGCCGGCGCGCGCATGTACCGCACCGGCGACCTGGTGCGCTGGGCACCGGACGGCCGGCTGCACTACGTCGCCCGCGCCGACCACCAGGTCAAGGTCCGCGGGCATCGCATCGAGCTGGGCGAAATCCACACGGCGCTCGCCGAATTGGACGGGGTCGGACAGGCCGCGGTGATCGCCCGCGAGGACCGGCCCGGTGATAAGCGGCTCGTCGGCTACATCACCGGCACGGCCGACCCGGCCGGGCTTCGCGCCCGGCTGGCCGAACGGCTGCCCGCCTACATGGTGCCGGCCGCCGTGGTGGCGATCGAGGCATTGCCGTTGACGCCCAACGGCAAACTCGACACCCGGGCCTTGCCGGCGCCCGAATACACCGGCGGTCAGTATCGGGCCCCGGCCACGCCCACCGAGGAGATCTTGTCCGGCATCTACGGCCAGGTGCTCGGGCTCGAGCGGGTCGGCGTGGACGACTCCTTCTTCGACCTGGGCGGGGATTCGCTGTCGGCGATGCGCGTGATCGCCGCGATCAACACGGGTCTCGACGCGCAGCTCGGCGTGCGAACGCTGTTCGAGGCGCCCACGATCGGCGCGCTGGCGGCCCGCGTCAGCGCGAACGGCGGGCGCCTGGCCGGCGTGGTGGCGCGCGAGCGGCCGGCGGTGGTGCCGCTGTCGTTCGCCCAATCGCGGCTGTGGTTCATCGATCAGCTGCACGGCCCGTCCCCGGTGTACAACATGGCGGCGGCGCTGCGCCTCACCGGACGCCTGGACGCCGACGCGCTGGGCGCCGCGCTCGGCGATGTGGTGGCGCGGCACGAGAGTCTGCGGACGGTGTTCGCCGCCACCGACGGGATAGCCCAGCAGGTGGTGCTGCCCCCCGAGCGCGCCGACGTCAAATGGCAGACCACCGACGCCACCGACTGGTCACCGGCCCGGCTCGAGGGCGCCATCCGCGACGCGGCCCGGCACACCTTCGACCTTGCGACCGAAATCCCCCTGCGGGTGCGCCTTTTCCGGCTCGGCGACGAGGAGCACGTGCTGGTGGCCGTCGTGCACCACATCGCCGCCGACGGGTGGTCACTGACCCCGCTGGTGCGCGACCTCGCGCTCGCCTACGCCAGCCGATCGGTCGGGGATACGCCGGGCTGGGCGCCGCTGCCGGTGCAGTATGTCGACTACACGCTCTGGCAGCGCGTCCAGTTCGGTGACCTCGAGGACCCCAACAGCCCGATCGCCGCACAGCTGGCGTACTGGGAGGCGGCGCTGGCCGGGCTGCCCGAACGGCTCGAACTGCCCACCGATCGCCCCTACCCCCTGGTGGCCGACTACCGCGGGGCCAGCGTCGCCATCGACTGGCCCGCGGAATTACAGCAGCGGGTGCGCGCGGTGGCGGGCGCCCACAACGCGACGGCCTTCATGGTGGTGCAGGCCGCCCTGGCCGTCCTGCTGGCCAAGATCAGCACGAATTCCGATGTGGCCGTGGGATTCCCGATCGCCGGCCGGCGCGACCCCGCCCTCGACGACGTCGTGGGCTTCTTCGTCAACACCCTGGTGCTGCGCGTCGACCTCGGCGGCGACCCCACGACGGCCGAACTACTGGCCCAGGTGCGCGCGCGCAGCCTGGCCGCCTATGAGCACCAGGACGTGCCGTTCGAGGTCCTCGTCGAACGGCTCAACCCCACCCGCAGCCTCGCGCACCATCCGCTGGTACAGGTCATGCTGGCCTGGCAGAACGACGAACCCACCGAGCTGAGCCTCGGCGACCTGCACGTCACCCCGCTGCCGGTCGACACCCGCACCGCACGCACCGACGTGGCCTTCTCGCTGGCCGAACACTGTAGCGCCGACGGCCAACCCGCCGGCATCGGCGGCGCCGTGGAGTTCCGCACCGACGTGTTCGACACCGCCACCATCGAAGCGCTGATCGAGCGATTGCGGCGGGTACTGACGGCCATGACCGCCGACCCGGCCCGGCGGCTGTCGTCGATCGACATCCTCGGCGCCGACGAGCACGCCCGCCTCGACGCCATCGGCAACCGCGCGGCGCTACGCCGGCCGCATGCGACGGCCTCGATCCGGGCCTCGATCCCCGCCATATTCGCCGCCCAGGTCGCGCGCCGCCCCCAGGCGGTTGCGCTGACCTTCGAGGGCCGCTCGATGACCTACCGCGAACTCGACGAGTCCACAAACCGCCTGGCGCACTTGCTTATTGAGCGCGGCGCGCGGCCGGGCCGGTGCGTGGCGGTACTGCTGGGACGTTCGGCCCCCGCCGTCGCCGCGATCATGGCGGTACTGAAGACCGGGGCCACCTACCTACCGATCGACCCGGCGATGCCGCACACGCGGGTCGCATTCATGCTGACCGACGCCGCACCGATCGCCGCACTTACCACCGCGGACCTGCGGGACCGGCTCGACGGGTTCGACGGAGCGGTCATCGACGTCGACGACCCCGCCGTGCACACCCGGTCCGCCACCGCCTTGCCGGCGCCGGCCCACGACAACGTCGCCTACGTCATCTACACCTCCGGCACGACCGGCACCCCCAAGGGCGTCGCGGTCACCCACTACAACGTCACCCAGTTGCTCGCCGCGCTGCACGACCGGCTGGCGTCGGCGACGGGGGTGTGGAGCCAGTGCCATTCGCTGGCCTTCGACTTCTCGGTCTGGGAGGTTTTCGGCGCACTGCTCGGCGGCGGGACCCTGCTCGTCGTGCCCGACCAGGTGGTGCGCTCGCCGGAAGACCTGCACGCCTTGCTGATTGCCGAGAACGTTGGCGTGCTGAGCCAAACCCCGTCGGCGTTCTCGGCGCTGCAGAGCGTCGACGGCGCGCAGTCGGGCCCGCGGCTCAGCGTGCACACCCTGGTGTTCGGTGGCGAAGCGCTGAGCCCCCAGCGGCTGGCGAAGTGGCTCGACAACCATCCCCACCGCCCGCGCGTGATCAACATGTACGGCATCACCGAGACGACGGTGCACGCCTCCTACCGCGAGATCGCCGACAGCGACCTCGAGACCAACGCCAGCCCCATCGGAATGCCGTTGGCGCATCTGGGATTTCTCGTGCTGGACGCGTGGCTGCGGCCGGTACCCACCGGCGTGACGGGCGAGCTGTACATCGCCGGCTCGGGCGTCGCCGCGGGCTACGTCGGCCGGGCCGGCCTGACGGCGTCGCGGTTCCTGGCCTGCCCGTTCGGCGCACCCGGCGCGCGCATGTACCGCACTGGGGATCTGGTGCGGTGGAACCACGACGGTCAGCTCGAGTACTTGGGCCGCGCCGACGAACAGGTCAAGATCCGCGGCTACCGCATCGAGCTCGGCGAGATCCAGTCCGCGCTCGCCGAATTGGACGGCGTCGAGCAGGCCGCGATCGTCGCCCGCGAGGATCGGCCCGGCGACCGGCGGCTCGTCGGCTATTTCACCGGTACCGCCGATCCGGTCGAGGTCCGCGCCCAGCTGGCCGAGCGGCTGCCGGCCTACATGGTCCCGGCCATAATGCTCGCCGTCGACGCAATCCCGTTGACGCCCAACGGAAAACTCGACACCCGCGCGCTGCCCGCGCCCGACTACTCGCGCTGGTCGCAGGGCGCCGATCACTACCGCGCGCCGACCACCGCCGTCGAGCAGGCTCTGGCCGACATCTACACCCACGTCCTGGGCGTCGAGGGTGTCGGGATCGACGACTCCTTCTTCGACCTCGGCGGGGATTCGCTGTCGGCCATGCGGCTGGTCGCGGAGGTCAACACCGGCCTCGACGTCCACCTCGGCGTGCGGGCCCTGTTCGAGGCGCCCACCATTCGCCGGTTGGCGGCGCGCCTGGGCACCGACGGCGGCGGGCGCGCGCCGCTGGTGGCCGTCGAGCGGCCGGAGATGGTGCCCCTGTCGTTCGCCCAGTCGCGGCTGTGGTTCATCGGCCAATTGCACGGGCCCTCACCGGTGCACAACATGGCGATCGCCCTGCAGCTGCACGGCCGCCTCGACGCCGAGGCGTTCGGCGCGGCGCTGGCCGACGTGATGGCCCGCCACGAAAGCCTGCGGACACTGTTCCCGGCGCGCGAGGGGATACCGCGGCAACTGGTCGTCGAGGTGGACGAGGCCGACTGCGGCTGGCAGATCAGCGACGCGCGTGGGTGGTCAACCGCCCGGCTGCGTAACGCCATCGAGACCGTGGTGGGCCACCGGTTCGACCTGGCCACCGAAATCCCGTTGCGGGCACTGCTTTTCCGCCTCAACGACACCGAGCACCTGTTGGTGGCCGTCGTGCACCACATCGCCGCCGACGGGTGGTCACTGACCCCGCTGGTGCGCGACCTGGGGGAGGCCTACGCCGGCCGCTCGGCCGGATGCGCCCCGGACTGGGCGCCGCTGCCGGTGCAGTACGTCGACTACACGCTGTGGCAGCGCGCCCAGTTCGGCGAACTGCAGGACCCGCACAGCCTCATCGCCGGGCAGGTGCGGTATTGGGAACACGCCCTGGCCGGAATGCCCGAGCGACTCGAACTGCCCACCGATCGGCCGTATCCGCTGGTGGCCGATTTCCGCGGGGCCAGCGTCGCCGTGGACTGGCCCGCGGAGTTGCAGCAGCGGGTGCGCGCGGTGGCGGGCGCCCACAACGCGACCAGCTTCATGGTGGTGCAGGCCGCCCTGGCCGTCCTGCTGGCCAAGGTCAGCGCGAATTCCGATGTGGCCGTGGGCTTCCCGATCGCCGGGCGGCGCGACCCCGCCCTCGACGACGTCGTGGGCTTCTTCGTCAACACCCTGGTGCTCCGCGTCGACCTGGCCGGCGACCCCACCATCGCCGAGGTGCTGTCCCACGTGCGCGCGCGCAGCCTGGCCGCCTACGAACATCAGGACGTGCCGTTCGAGGTCCTCGTCGAACGGCTCAACCCCACCCGCAGTCTCGCGCACCATCCGCTGGTGCAGGTCATGCTGGCCTGGCAGAACACCGACTCCGCCGACCTGAGCCTGGGCGACGTGCGCGTCACCCCGCTGCCCGTCGATACCCGCACCGCCCGCATGGATCTCGCGTGGTCGCTGGCCGAACGCTGGGGCGCCGACGGCCAGCCCGAGGGGATCGGCGGCGCCGTGGAGTTCCGCACCGACGTGTTCGACGCCGCCACCATCGAAGCGCTGATCACCCGGCTCCACCGCGTACTGACGGCCATGACCGCCGACCCGGCCCGGCGCCTGTCGTCGATCGACATCCTCGGCGCCGACGAGCACGCCCGCCTCGACGCGATCGGCAACCGGCTGGTGCTGGACGGCCCGTCGCGGCCCCCGGCGTCGATGCCGGAGGTGTTCGCCGGCCACGTCGCGCGCACCCCCGAATCGATGGCCCTGACCCACGGGGCGGATTCGTGGACCTACCGCGAACTCGACGAGTCCGCAAACCAATTGGCGCACACGCTGATTGACCATGGTGCCGGGCCGGGACAGTGCGTGGCGCTGCTCACCGAGCGCTCAGCCCGGGCCGTCGTCGCCATCCTGGCGGTGCTCAAGACCGGGGCCGCGTACGTCCCGGTCGACCCGGGCCTGCCGTCGTCCCGGATCGACTTCATGCTCGGCGACGCCGCACCGGCGGCGGTGCTCACCACCGCCGAATACCGTTCGCGCCTCGACGATTTCGGCCTGCTGGTCATCGACCTCGACGACCCGGCGATCCAGGACCGGCCCACCACGGCGCCGCCGGCGCCGGCGCCGCACGACATCGCGTACACGATCTACACCTCGGGCACCACCGGGGTCCCCAAGGGCGTGGCGGTCACCCACCACAACGCCACCCAACTGTTCGCCTCGCTGGGCGCCGCCGGCCTGCCCGCGGCGCCGGGACGGGTGTGGAGCCACTGCCATTCCCTGGCCTTCGACTTCTCGGTGTGGGAGATCTTCGGCGCCCTGCTGCACGGCGGGCGGGTGCTCGTCGTACCGGACGAGGTCGTGCGTTCCCCGAAAGACCTGCACGCCTTGCTCGTTGCCGAACGGGTCGACATGCTGACCCAGACACCGTCCGAGGTGGCGATGCTCGCCACGGAGGGCCTGGAGTCCGCCGTGCTGGCGGTCGCGGGCGAGGCGTGCCCGGTCGAGATCGTGGAGCGGTGGGCGTCCGGGCGGGTGATGGTCAACGTCTACGGCCCCACCGAGATCACGATCGTCGCGGCCATCAGCGCGCCGCTCACGCCGGGGCCCGAAGTGCCGCCGATCGGTTCGCCGGTGTCCGGGGCCGCGCTGTTCGTGCTCGACGGCTGCCTGCAGCCCGTACCCGCGGGCGTGGTCGGCGAGCTGTATGTTGCCGGCGGCGGCGTGTCCACCGGTTACCTGGGCCGACCCGGTTTGACCGCGTCCCGGTTCGTGGCGTGCCCGTTCGGCGGGGAGGGCGCGCGCATGTATCGCACCGGGGACCTGGCGTGGTGGGGCTCCGACGGGCAGCTGCGCTACGTGGGGCGCGCGGACGAACAGGTCAAGATCCGCGGGTATCGCATCGAACTCGGCGAAATCCAGTCCGCGCTGGCCGGACTGGACGGGGTGGAGCAGGCGCTGGTGATCGCCCGCGAGGACCGCCCGGGCGACAAGCGGCTGGTCGGCTACATCACCGGGACGGCCAACCCGCCCGAACTCCGCACCCTGCTCGCCGAGCGCCTGCCCGCCTACATGGTGCCGGCCGCGGTGGTGGTCCTGGATGCGCTGCCGTTGACGCCCGGCGGCAAGCTTGACGTCCGCGCCCTGCCCGCCCCCGACTACCAGGGCGGCGACGACTACCTCGCACCGGCCACCGCCGTCGAGGAGATCCTGGCCTGGCTCTACGCCCAGGTGCTGGGCCTCGAGCGGGTCGGGGTGCAGGAGTCGTTCTTCGACCTGGGCGGGGATTCCCTGTCGGCCATGCGCCTGGTCGCCGCGATCTACAACGCCCTCGACATCCACCTGCCCGTGCGCGCCGTCTTCGAGGCGCCGTCGGTGCGCAGCCTGAGCCAGCAGCTCAACCGCGATCACGATGCGGCGGAAGGCCAACAGGGCGACTTCGCCTCGGTGCACGGCCGCGACGCCACCGAGGTGTACGCCTGCGACCTCACGCTGGACAAGTTCATCGACGCCCCGACGCTGGCCGCCGCGCCGTCGCTGCCGGGACCGGGCGCCGAGGTGCGCACAGTCCTATTGACCGGGGCCACCGGCTTTTTGGGCCGCTATTTGGTGCTGCAATGGCTGGAACGGCTGGAACTGGCCGACGGAAAGCTGATCTGCCTGGTGCGGGCCACCTCCGACGAGGATGCGCGGCGCCGGCTGGAGAGGACCTTCGACCCCCCCGGTTGTGCAGGCGACCCCGCCCTGCGGCGGTATTTCGACGAACTCGCGGCCGACCACCTCGAGGTCATCGCCGGTGACAAGGGCCACGCGAATCTGGGCCTGAACGAGGAGACCTGGCAGCGGCTGGCCGACACCGTCGACCTGATCGTGGACTCCGCGGCCGTGGTCAACGGCGTGCTGCCCTACAGCGAACTGTTCGCCCCCAACGTCGCCGGCACCGCCGAGCTGATCCGGCTGGCGCTCACCACCAAACTCAAGTCGTACACGTATGTCTCGACCGCCAACGTCGGCGACCAGATCGAGCCGGCCGCGTTCACCGAGGACGCCGACGTCCGCGTCGCCGGCCCGATCCGCACCATCGACGGCAGCTACGGCAACGGCTACGGCAACAGCAAGTGGGCCGGCGAGGTGCTGCTGCGCGAGGCCCACGACCTGTGTGCGCTGCCCGTCGGGGTGTTCCGCTGCGACATGATCCTGGCCGACACCACCTACGCGGGCCAGCTGAACCTGTCGGACATGTTCACCCGCTTGCTGTTCAGCGTCGTGGCCAGCGGCGTCGCCCCGGGCTCGTTCTACCAGCTCGACTCCCACGGCAACCGGCCACGCGCGCACTTCGACGCACTGCCGGTCGAGTTCGTCGCCGAATCCATCACCACGCTGGGCGCCCAGGTCGGCCGCGATTCCGCCGCCGGGTTCGAGACCTATCACGTGATGAACCCGCACGACGACGGCGTCGGGCTCGACGAGTACGTCGACTGGGTCATCGAGGCCGGCTACCCGATCGAGCGGGTCGACGACTTCGGGGAGTGGCTGCGCCGGATGGAGACCGCGCTGCACGCCCTGCCGGAACGCCAGCGCCACCAGTCGGTGCTGCAGCTGCTGCAGTTGCGCAACGCCCAACACGTGCCGCCGGCGGACCCGGCGCGCGGCTGCCTGGGACCGACCGAGCGGTTCCGCGCCGCGGTGCAGGAAGCCAAGATCGGCCCCGACAACGACATCCCGCATATCACCCCGGCGGTGATCGTCAAATACGTGGCCGACCTGCAGCTGCTCGGTCTGCTCTGAAACACCCTGTCCGGTAGCGTATTTCGCCGCCCCGGCCCGAAGCCGTCATCGCCGCGCCTGCCGCTGACTACCATGACCGGTAGAACGCGACTGTCCCGCCGCAGGAGAGGAGTGCTCATCCGTGACAACAGCGCGCCTGCCCAAACTGCCACTGGACGAAGCCAAAGCCGCCGCCGACGAAGCGGCCGTCCCCAACTACATGGCCGAACTGAGCATCTTTCAAGTGCTGCTCAACCATCCGCCGCTGGCGCGCGCCATCAACGACCTGCTCGCCACCATGCTCTGGCACGGCGCCCTCGACGCGCGGTTGCGGGAGTTGGCGATCATGCGCATCGGCTGGCTGACCGCCTGCGACTACGAATGGACACAGCACTGGCGCGTCGCGTCCCGCCTCGGCGTCCCGGGCGAGGACCTGCTCGGGGTGCGAGATTGGCGGAACCATGCCGGGTTTGGGCCCGCCGAGCGGGCCGTGCTGGCGGCCACCGATGACGTGGTGCGCGACGGCGCGGTCAGTGCCGCCAGCTGGGCGGCCTGCGAGCGCGAATTCGACGGCGACACAACGGTTCTCGTTGAGCTTGTCACGGTCATCGGGGCGTGGCGCATGGTCTCCTCCATCCTGCAGAGCCTCGAGGTGCCGCTGGAGGAGGGCGTGTCCAGCTGGCCCCCGGACGGCCGCCCACCCGGCCCCTAGGGCCCGGGCGTCGGCGTGAATTGCTCAGGGCCGTAAGCGATTGACTTATCAATCGAGAACTCTTAGCGTCGGGCAATGAGAACCAGGGTCGCCGAGATGCTCGGTGTCGAATTCCCGATCTGCGCCTTCAGTCATTGCCGCGACGTGGTCGCCGCGGTGACCAACGCGGGCGGATTCGGCATCCTGGGCGCCACCGCGCACAGCCCGGCGCGGCTACACAGCGAGCTGACCTGGATCGAGGAGCAGACCGGCGGCAAGCCCTATGGGGTCGACCTGCTGCTGCCACCCAAATACGTCGGCGCCGAGCAGGGCGGGATCGACGCCACCCAGGCCCGGACTCTGCTGCCCGACGAGCACCGCGCGTTCGTCGACGACCTGTTGGCGCGCTACGGCGTGACGGCGCCGGCCGGGGAACCCCGCGCGTCCGCGGGCGGCTTGAACATCTCGCCCAAGAGCTACCAGCCGCTACTCGACGTGGCCTTTGACCACAACATTCGGCTGATCGCCAGCGCGCTCGGCCCACCCCCGGCGGACCTCGTCGCACACGCCCACGACCAGGACGTGTTGGTGGCCGCGCTGGCCGGCACCACCCGCCACGCCCAGCGGCACGCCGCGGCCGGCGTCGACCTGATCGTCGCGCAGGGCACCGAGGCCGGCGGCCACACCGGCGACGTCGCGACCATGGTGCTGGTGCCCGAGGTCGTGGACGCCGTGGCGCCGGTGCCGGTGCTCGCCGCGGGCGGGATCGCCCGCGGCCGCCAGATCGCGGCGGCGCTGGCGTTGGGCGCCGAGGGCGTGTGGTGCGGGTCGGTGTGGCTGACCACAGAGGAAGCCGAGACGGTGCCCGTCGTCAAGGAGAAGTTCCTGGCCGCCACGTCCTCGGACACGGTGCGGTCGCGCTCGATGACCGGCAAGCCGGCGCGGATGCTGCGCACCGCCTGGACCGAGGAGTGGGACCGGCCGGAGAACCCCGACCCGCTGGGTATGCCGTTGCAGACCGCGCTGATCACCGAGCCGCAGGTGCGCATCAACTCCGCCGCCGCCCACGACGGCGCCAAGGCGCGTGAGCTGGCGACTTACTTCGTCGGGCAGGTGGTGGGCTCGCTGGATCGGGTCCGCCCGACGCGCTCGGTGGTGCTGGACATGGTCGAGGAGTTCATCGAGACGATCGGCCGGCTCGACGGCCTGGTCGAGAAGTGATCCCGGGCCGGTCGGTAACGAATCGCGGACACGCTCGCCAGGGATTTGACCGCGTCAGACCGCTCGTGCATTATCGGTCGGGTAAGCACCTCGTTAGGTGAGGCGTCTACACGAATACAGGCCACTGACCCCGAACGTCGAAAGACGCCCCGGGTCAGGACAGCTCCTCCCGGCTTAAGGGTTGAGCCCAGGTGGCTTCCGGCTCGGATCGTTCTTCCGGGCCAGGACACGTCGTGTGGTGCCGAAGCTCTGACGAGAGGGGTGCGGATCTCCGGCGGTCGTCGGATTCTGCTCCTTCTGCTGCGCCTAGATCGCATGCGACCCCGCATGCGTCGTGACCGCGAGGAGGTGAGGGACACATGAGTTCTAGCGATAGTCCGGATCGAAGTCCGAACCCTGTTTCGTCCCGATCCGTTCTCCGGCGCGACCTTCTCGGCTGAGTCGCGCACACGCTAAGTGCTTATCCGCCAAGCGTTCTGAGATCGGAACCGCCCGGGACGGGACACATCAGTCCTTTTTGGTCCCCGTTGGCATTCTCCTCTAGGAGTCGATCATGACCGCAGCTCTCTACGACGACGTCGTCACCGTCGCACCCGCCCGCACCCTGCGCGTGGTTCCCGACGTCACCGAAATCCAGGTTCCCGCGCCCGTGGAAGAGCCGCGCCGCAGCGACTACCCGCTGTTCGGCCCGGGGGGCGACCCGCTGATCAACGGCGCCTGCCGGTTGCTGAGCATCCCGCTGCGCCACGTGTACGCGGCGCTGTGGCGGGCCGGTGTGCTCGAGGTTCGGGGCTGACAGTCCGACCGCGAGACTGCAACGGCCGGCTTCACTCGGCGTTTGCGTCGGCAGTTGCAGTCTCGCGATAAGATTTACTGGCGTCGATCCGGCCATCACCGGGGAGCTTTCGGAAGAACAGCCGGCCGGCTCAGTAGAACCGAACGGGTAGGCCCGTCACAGCCCTTTCAATGAGCGGTCGCGCGCGAGCGCGGCAAGCGGGGTGGTACCGCGGCGCTCGCGCAGCCAGCGCGTCGTCGTCCCCAGGCCTGAGACTGGCACAGGAGACGACGTTTGACCGAGCACACTTACCCGAAGCTGGCCAGCGGGGCGCCCGACTTCCCGACGCTCGAGGTCGAGGTGCTGGACTACTGGGCCGGCGACGACACCTTCCGCGCCAGCATCGCCCGCCGCGATGGCTCGCCGGAGTACGTGTTCTACGACGGGCCGCCGTTCGCCAACGGCCTGCCGCACTACGGGCACCTGCTCACCGGCTACGTCAAGGACATCGTCCCGCGGTACCGCACCATGCGCGGCTACAAGGTGGAACGCCGGTTCGGCTGGGACACCCACGGGCTGCCGGCCGAACTCGAGGTCGAGCGCCAGTTGGGCATCACCGACAAGTCGCAGATCGACGACATGGGCATCGCCGCCTTCAACGACGCCTGCCGCGCCTCGGTGCTGCGCTACACCGACGAGTGGCGGGCCTACGTCACCCGCCAGGCGCGCTGGGTCGACTTCGACAACGACTACAAGACGCTGGACCTGCCCTACATGGAGTCGGTGATCTGGGCGTTCAAACAGCTTTGGGACAAGGGCCTGGCCTATGAGGGCTACCGGGTCTTGCCGTATTGCTGGCGCGACGAAACCCCGCTGTCCAACCACGAATTGCGGATGGACGACGACGTCTACCAGAGCCGCCAGGACCCCGCACTCACGGTCGGCTTCCGCGTGGTGGGCGGCTCGCTCGACGGGGCTCATCTGCTGATCTGGACGACGACGCCCTGGACGCTGCCGTCCAACCTCGCCGTCGCCGTGAACCCCGACGTGACCTACGTGCAGGTGCGTTCCGGAGAGCACCGCTTCGTGCTGGCGGAGGCGCGACTGGCCGCCTACGCGAAGGAATTGGGAGACGACCCCGAGGTGCTGGGCACCTACCGCGGGGCCGACCTGCTGGGCACCCGGTACCTGCCGCCGTTCCCGTATTTCATGGACGCTCCTAACGCATTTCAGGTCCTGCCGGGCGAGTTCGTCACCACCGAGGACGGCACCGGCATCGTGCACATGGCGCCGGCCTACGGCGAGGACGACATGGCCGTCGCCGACGCCGCCGGCATCGCCCCGGTCACCCCGGTCGATTCCAAGGGGCGATTCGACGCCGGCGTCCCGGATTACCAGGGGCAGCACGTCTTTGACGCCAACCCGCACATCATCCGCGACCTGAAGAACGGCACCGGCGCCGCCGCGGCCAACGGGGCGGTGCTGCTGCGCCACGAAACCTACGAGCACCCCTACCCGCACTGCTGGCGGTGCCGCAATCCGCTGATCTACCGGGCGGTGTCGTCGTGGTTCGTCGCGGTCACCGAGTTCCGGGACCGCATGGTGGAACTCAACCAGCAGATCACCTGGTATCCCGAGCACGTCAAGGACGGCCAGTTCGGCAAGTGGTTGCAGGGCGCCCGTGATTGGTCGATCTCGCGAAACCGGTACTGGGGCACCCCGATTCCGGTGTGGAAGTCCGACGATCCGGCCTACCCGCGTATCGACGTGTACGGCAGCCTCGACGAGCTGGAGCGCGACTTCGGGGTGCGGCCCACCAACCTGCACCGCCCCTTCATCGACGAGCTGACCCGGCCCAATCCCGACGACCCGACCGGGCGTTCGGTGATGCGCCGCATCCCGGACGTGCTCGACGTGTGGTTCGACTCCGGGTCCATGCCGTACGCGCAGGTGCACTACCCGTTCGAGAACGCCGACTGGTTTCAGACCCACTATCCCGGTGACTTCATCGTCGAGTACATCGGCCAGACCCGCGGCTGGTTCTACACGTTGCATGTGCTGGCCACCGCGCTGTTCGACCGGCCCTCCTTCAAAACCTGTGTGGCACATGGCATCGTGCTGGGCTCTGACGGCCAGAAGATGAGCAAGTCGCTGCGCAACTATCCCGACGTGTCCGAGGTGTTCGACCGCGACGGCTCCGACGCGATGCGGTGGTTCCTGATGGCCTCGCCGATCCTGCGCGGCGGCAACCTGGTCGTCACCGAGCAGGGCATCCGCGAGGGCGTGCGCCAGGTCCTGCTGCCGTTCTGGAACGCCTACAGCTTCCTGGCCCTCTACGCGCCGAAAGTCGGCACCTGGCGCACCGATTCGACTCAGGTGCTGGACCGCTACATCCTGGCCAAGCTTGCCGAACTGCGCGACGACCTGACCCGCGAGATGGACAGCTGTGACATCTCCCGGGCCTGCGAGCAGCTGCGCCTGTTCACCGAGGCGTTGACGAACTGGTATGTGCGACGGTCGCGTTCGCGGTTCTGGACCGAAGACGTCGACGCGATCGACACCCTGCACACCGTGCTGGAGGTGACCGCGCGGCTGGCCGCGCCGCTGCTTCCGTCGGTGACCGAGATCGTCTGGCGCGGCCTGACTTCTGGGCGCTCGGTGCACCTGACCGATTGGCCGGCGCCCGGTGAGGTGCCCGCCGACCCGGACCTGGTCGCCGCGATGGATCAGGTCCGCGAGGTGTGCTCGGCCGCCTCGTCGTTGCGCAAGGCCAAGAAGCTGCGGGTGCGGCTGCCGTTGCCGAAACTCACTGTGGCCGTGGAGAACCCGCATCTCCTGGAACCGTTCGCCGACCTGATCGCCGACGAGCTCAACGTGAAAAGCGTCGAGCTGACCGATGCGATCGACACCTACGGCTCCTTCGAGCTCACCGTCAACGCGCGGGTGGCCGGCCCGCGGCTGGGCAAGGACGTGCAGGCCGCGATCAAGGCGGTCAAGGCGGGGGAGGGCGTCGTCAACGACGACGGCACCCTGACCGCCGGGCCCGCGGTGCTGCAGCCCGGCGAGTACAGCTCGCGGCTGGTCGCCGCCGACCCGGAATTCACCGCGGCCCTGCCCGATGGCGCGGGGCTGGTGGTGCTCGACGGCACCGTGACTCCGGAGCTGGAGGCCGAGGGCTGGGCCAAGGACCGCATCCGCGAATTGCAGGAACTGCGCAAGACGACCGGGCTGGACGTCTCGGATCGCATCAGCGTCGTGATGGCGGTGCCCGCCGAGCGTGCCGACTGGGCGCAGACGCACCGCGACCTCATCGCGGGCGAAATCCTGGCCACCAGTTTCGAATTCGGCGAGCCCACCGACGGCGCGGACATCGGTGACGGCGTGCGGGTGAGCATCGCCAAGGCCTGAGCCGCGAAAGTGCAACCACGACGTGTTTCCCGAGAGAGAACGTCTGCAGTTGCACTCTCGCGGTGCGGACACGGCCTGGACACCAGACCAATAGCATCAACCTGTGGAGTCGCGTTGGGTGCTGCACCTGGATATGGACGCGTTCTTCGCTTCCGTCGAGCAGCTCACCCGGCCGACCCTGCGTGGTCGGCCGGTGCTGGTCGGCGGTTTGGGCGGGCGCGGAGTGGTCGCCGGCGCCAGCTACGAGGCGCGCGTGTTCGGCGCCCGCTCGGCCATGCCCATGCATCAGGCCCGCCGGCTGGTCGGCGTGAGCGCGGTGGTGTTGCCGCCGCGCGGCGTGGTGTACGGGGTGGCCAGCCGACGGGTCTTCGACACCATTCGCGCCGTCGTCCCCGTCGTCGAGCAGCTCTCCTTCGACGAGGGATTCGGCGAACCCGCGCAGCTGGCCGGGGCGTCGGCCGCCGACGTCGAAACCTTCTGCGAGGACCTGCGCCGGCGCGTGCGCGACCAGACCGGGCTGATCGCCTCGGTTGGTGCGGGCTCGGGCAAGCAGATCGCCAAGATCGCCTCCGGTCTGGCCAAGCCCGACGGGATCCGCGTGGTCCGCCGCGACGAAGAACGGCCCCTGCTCGGCGGGTTGCCGGTGCGCCGGCTGTGGGGAATCGGTCCGGTCGCCGAGGAGAAACTGCATCGCCTCGGCATCGAGACCATCGGCGAGTTGGCCGCGCTGAGCGACGCCGAGGCGGCCAACATCCTGGGCGCCACGATCGGGCCGGCGCTGCACCGGCTGGCCCTCGGCGTCGACGACCGCCCCGTCGCCGAGCGCGCCGAAGCCAAGCAGATCAGCTCCGAGTCGACCTTCGCCACCGACCTGACCAGCCTCGAGCAGCTGCGCGAGGCGATCGAACCCATCGCCGAGCACGCCCATCACCGGCTGCTGCGCGATGGTCGCGGCGCCCGCACCGTCACGGTCAAGCTGAAGAAATCCGACATGAGCACGCTGACCCGGTCCGCGACGCTGCCCTATGCCACCACCGAGGTCGCCGCGCTGGTCGGCGTCGCCCGGCGGCTGTTGCTCGATCCGCGCGAGATTGGGCCCATTCGCCTTCTCGGCGTGGGGTTTTCGGGACTGAGCGACGTGCGCCAGGAGTCACTGTTTCCGGATTTGGAACTGCCGCGCGAGCAACAGGATTCGCCGTCGGTCGAAACCGCGGCCGAGGCGATGTATGCGCCGGGGCCCCAAAGGGAAGAGGCGGCGGGCTGGCGGGTGGGCGACGACGTCGTGCACCCCGACCTCGGGCACGGTTGGGTGCAGGGCGCGGGCCACGGCGTGGTCACCGCGCGGTTCGAAACCCGCATCTCGGGACCGGGCTTGGCCCGGACGTTTCCCGCCGACAGCGGCGAACTCACCCGCGCCAACCCCGTCGACTCGCTGGACTGGCCGGACTACGTGGGCGATCTGCAGGCCGACGCCGTCTCAGCCCCACCGGCCGATGACGTCGGCGACGGGTAAACCGGCGGCCAGCGCGGCGATCAGCAAGACGCGCGCCTGAGACGGTCGCAGCCCGGGCACCATCACCGCCCCGGCGGCCGCCATGTCATGGCCGGGGCCGTAGCTCGCGCCGACCCGCCCGCCGGGGACCCGGGTGGACACCGCGACGACGATGCCGTCGCCGCAGTGCCGGCGCACCGCCTCGACCACCGCGGGCCCTGCGTTCCCCGAGCCCAACGCCTCGAGCACCACGGCCCGCGCCCCGGCGGCCACGCAGGCGTCGAGCGCCACCCCGTCGCTGCCCAGGTAGGCCGCGACGATGTCGACCCGCGGCGCCGACCCCGCCCGCAGGTCGCCCACGTACGGCCGCGTGTTCGGACCGGACAGCGTCACCTCGCCGGCGACGGTGCCAAGTACCTGGCCGGTGAAGCCGCTCAGGTCCTCGGTGGCCACCTTGTACATGCCCAGCGGCTGCAGCACCCGGCCCGCGAAACACACCACCACGCCCAGGCCGCGCGCGGCCGGGCTGGCCGCCACGGCCAGAGCGCCGCGCACATTCGCCGGGCCGTCCGCGTCGGGCGCGTCGGCGCTGCGCATCGCGCCGGTCAGCACCACTGGCGCGTCGCCGCCATAGGTGAGGTCGAGCCACAGGGCGGTTTCCTCCATGGTGTCGGTGCCATGCAGGACGACCACCCCGTCGGCGCCGTCATCGAGCGCGGCCGTCACCGCGTCGCGGATCCGGTCCCAATCGGCCAGCGTCAGCTCCGAGCTGTCGACCGCCAGCAGGTCAACGACGTCGACGTCGTGCTCCCCGCGAAAGGGCGCCGTCAAATCCGCCCCGCTGTAGGAGGGCCGGTGCACCCCGTCGGCGCCGGTACCGGTCGAGATCGTGCCCCCGGTGGCGATCACGGTGAGGCGGGCCATCTTCGAATCATTGCGCATCGCCGACGCGGACGTCGCCCGCCCGCGCGGGGCAGTAGGGGATGATGGGGTAGTGCCTGAAGAACCAACGGGATCGACCGAGCCGGTGACCTCGGCCGACAAGCCTGAGGACGCGGCGACCGACCCGCAGCGGCCGCGTGAGTCTGCTCCAAGGCGGCTGCGCCTGCTGCTGTCGGTCGCGGCGATCGTCCTGGCCCTGGACGTCGTCACCAAGGTGCTCGCCGTCAAGCTGCTGCCGCCCGGGCAGCCGGTGCCGATCATCGGCGACACGGTGACCTGGACCTTGGTGCGCAATTCGGGCGCCGCGTTCTCGATGGCGACGGGTTACACCTGGGTGCTGACCCTGATCGCGACGGGCGTCGTGGTCGGCATCTTCTGGATGGGCCGGCGGCTGGTGTCGCCCTGGTGGGCCGTCGGCCTGGGGTTGATCCTCGGCGGCGCCATGGGCAACCTGGTCGACCGCTTCTTCCGGGCCCCCGGACCGCTGCGCGGCCACGTCGTCGACTTCCTCTCGGTCGGTTGGTGGCCGGTGTTCAATGTCGCCGACCCCTCGGTGGTCGGCGGCGCCATCCTGCTGGTGGTGCTGTCGATCTTCGGCTTCGACTTCGACTCAGTTGGCCGGCGCTCCAAGGCCGACGGGGACAGCGCGGGTGAGTGACCGCTCCATGCCGGTCCCGGAGGGACTGGCGGGCATGCGCGTCGACGCCGGGCTGGCCCGCCTGCTGGGGTTGTCGCGCAGCGCGGTGGCGGCCCTGGCCGAGGACGGCGACGTCGAGCTCGACGGGGTGCGGGCCGGCAAGTCCGATCGGCTGACCGGCGGCGCGTGGCTGCAGGTGCGCCTGCCCGAGGCGCCGGCGCCGCCGCAGAACACGCCGGTCGACATCGAGGGCATGACGATCCTGTATTCCGACGACGACATCGTCGCGGTCGACAAGCCGGCCGCGGTGGCCGCGCACGCGTCGGTCGGCTGGAGCGGGCCGACGGTGCTCGGCGGCCTCGCCGCCGCCGGATACCGGATCACCACTTCCGGCGTGCCCGAGCGGCAGGGCATCGTGCATCGCCTCGACGTCGGCACCTCCGGGGTGATGGT